>CAZWJC010000034.1:0-35973 GCA_964634255.1 uncultured Verrucomicrobiota bacterium
CTTTGGATCGCCTTTAGCTTCGTATTGTTCGGACTTGGCGTTATCGGCCCGGACTGATCGTATTGTGCTTACGATGCCTCAATTCCTATTGGAAGCCCGCCCGGTGCTCTGTTAGGTTTCCGCAGGCGTCCGGCGGTGCATTGATTCCACCGGCGGGCGCAGGCGGAGTGTCCGATAACGACCAACAACCAAAGGAACGACCATGCCACAGGCAGTCATGGACCCCGGCGAGGTCCGGAAATTCGCGGAAGAGCTCAAGCGGTTCAACGTGGAGCTGCAGAACCGGATGTCGCTCCTGCAGGCGCGCTTCGCCGCGCTGGGCGACACCTGGCAGGACCAGGAGCACGCCAAGTTCAACGAGGATTTCCGCGACACGATGAAGGTGCTCAAGAAGTTCATCGAGAGCTCGAACCAGCACACGCCCTTCCTCCTGCGCAAGGCCCAGCGCATCGAGGAATACCTGAACCAGCATTGAGCAAATGAAATGAGCTCAACCGAATTCAGCATTCAACATCCAACATCGAACCCCGAACATCCAAGTTTGCCGCAGCGTTCATTGGACGTTGGTTGTTTCCATTCCACTCATGCCTGATCGCGCCAAGGTCACGTCGCTGGAAGCCATCGGGGCCTTCCGCACCAAGCTCGTGCTCTACCGCGACCGGGCTGGGCGCGTCTTGGACGAGGTGACGGAGGAAGTCACGCGCACGCGGGTCTGGCTGGAACACGATCGCCAGACGCATTGGCAAAGCCAGATCCGCCGTCTGACCCGCGAGCTGGAGCAGCGGCAGCAGGAACTTTTCACCGCCCAGCTTTCCGATCTGCGCGATGCGCCGCGGGCCGAACAGGCGGCGGTCCAGAAGGTGCGCCGCGCGCTCCAAGAAGCGGAGGAGCGGCTGCGCGTTGTGCGGCAGTGGATCCGACAGTTCGACCAGCGCGTGGAGCCGCTCGCCCGCCAGGTGGACAAGCTCCGCAACCACCTGGGAAACGATCTGGGCGTCGCGCTGGCCTACCTGACCGAGGTCACCAAGACTTTGAGCGATTACGCGGAGCTTTCGCCGACTGGGTCGGCGCTACCGCCGGCCGTCGCGCGTGAGGAGAATGCGGCGGAGCGACCGTCGAGCGCCGGCCAGCCCCGGGCAGGAGGATTGCCGTGAACGTGACCAGGAACGTGCTGCTGGCATCCTGCCGGCAGAACCATCTCGCGGCTGGCCGTGGAACTCGGACGAAGTTTGATCTGCCGGCAGAATGCCGGCAGCACGTTGCGACGCCATGAACGCCTGCCAGAATCGCCTGAACGGTTTGACGAAAGAGCTGCGGGCGGAGTGGGAGCAGACCAAGCAGCATTGGAGCGATGCCAAGAGCCAGGAGTTCGAGAAGCGGTTTCTCGACGAACTCAACGCGGGGATCAACCAGGCGATCTCCAGCATTGATGCCCTGGAGCGCGTCCTCCTCAAAGCCCGAGATGATTGTGAGTAAGATTCCGAGCACCTCTGAAACCCTCGCCTTGTTGGATCGCCTGCGCCAGGCGGTGCGCGACATCGTCGGTCGCGCGGACCAGCTGGAGCGCGATTTCAAGACGCGGTCCGCCCGGCTGCGCGCGCAGTGTGAAGAGGCCACCGCGCAGGAACGGGCGCGGTGGTCAGCCGCCGTGGATGCGGAGGAAGCCGCCGCGTTGGCGCAGCGCCAGAAGATCGAAGCCGCGTTTGAGCATCGGAAGAAACGCATCACGGAAGCCCTCGGCACCTCGACCCAGCGCAAACTCGCGGAGATCGAGAGCGCATCGGGCAAGCGCACCTTCGAGATTCAGCGCGACTTGCTGGAGGCGGAGCGCACCCGTGAAACGGACACGGCAAACAACAAGAAGACTTACGAGAGTTTCAACGCCCTGCTGACCCAGGAGCACGTGCTGCTGCAACACACCGAGCTGAGAGCCCGGAGCACGCTCGGCAGTTGCCGAACGTGGACCTGCTGGTTGACGACCCCACCCGAGGCGACCCCGATGGATACCGCCGCGCACGAAAACCAGCTTCTGGAAGAGTTGCGCCAACGTCTGGCAACGACCGAGCGCGAGCTGGCTCGCGTCCGGCGCCTGGTCTTGCCGGTTTTGTTTCGCGTGCCGCTGTGGGTCTGGATTCCGGTCATCCTCGGGCTGGAGGTCTGGTTTCTGCCAGAGCTGCGGCGCTTCGATTTTGCCGCGGTTTCGGCGGGCACCTGGGCCGTCGTGGCAGCGAGCGTGGCGGGCGTGGTCGCGTTCTTCTTCCTCGGCAAGCGTCTGGCCACGCCGCACGCCCAAGCGGCGGCCATCGCGCTGGCCCAGGCGCGCACGCTGCACGAGGTTTGCGCCCAGAAGGCAGATGCAAGTTTCAAACAGGAGACCGACCGCATCGCATTGGTCCACACCAGCACCTCGCGCATGCTGAACAACCTGTGGAAGGAGTTGGAAGCCGAGGCGAAGAAGCTCCGCAAAGACTGGCTATTCAAACTGGAGGAACAGGCCCGCTGGGTTCAGGGCGCGTGCGAAGAACGCTTCAAGCGCCGCCTCGCGCTGTTTGACGAACGGCATGCCACCGAACTGGCCCGGCTGCGCGATGATGGGATGGGCCGCACGCAGGAGGTTGAAGCCGGCTTCAACGAGAGCCTCGCCAAGCTCACCGCCACGCGCGATGCCAATCGCAAGGTCATCGAGGCGGACTGGCAGGCGCAGGTGCTGCCGATCTATCGGAATCTGCAAGCCACGGCCGAGACCGCCGACAAAGCCTTCCCGCCCTGGCAGGCCGCACGGTGGCAGGGGTTCAGCCTGCCAGACGACTTTGGTCACGCGGCCAAGTGGGCGGAGTTGGCGGTGGATGTGGAGAAGCTCTGCGAAGCCACGCTCGCGGGCAAAGGTCTCGTGCTTCCTGGCCCGACGCAATTCACCGCGCCGCTGCACCTCTCCATTCCGCTGGAGGCCTCCGTCCTGTTCGAGACACGGAACTCGGGCCACGAGCAGATCATCGGTGCGCTGAACAACCTCATCCTGCGCCTGCTCACCAGCGCCGCGCCGGGCCGGCTCAGCTTCACGATTTTCGATCCGGTCGGCCTCGGGCAGAACTTCGCCGGCATCATGCACCTCGCCGACTTCGAGGAGCGCCTCATCAACAGCCGCATCTGGACGCAATCCGCGCAGTTCGAGCAGCGCCTCGCCGACCTCAACGAACACATCGAGAAGGTCACGCAGATGTATCTGCGCAACGAGTATGAGACGCTCACCGAATACAACGCCCAGGCCGGGCGGCTCGCGGAGAAGTATCACTTCCTCGTCATCGCGGATTTTCCGGGCAACTTCAGCGAGATCGCGGTCAAGCGGCTGCACAGCATCGCGGCGAGCGGCCCGCGCTGCGGCGTGCATCTGCTCATCCACTGGGATCAGCGCAAGGCCGCGCCGGTCGAGTTTGTGCCGGAGGAACTGCGCAAGCATGCGATCTGCATCGTCCCGAAGGGCGATGGCTTCGCACTGGCCAAGGCGAACTGGGAGGGAACGAAGCTCTTGCTCGACGCGCCGCCGGATGCCGAACTCGCCACCCAACTCCTCCAGCAAATCGGCAAGGACAGCACCGACTCGTATCGCGTTGAGATGCCATTCGTCGAAGCCGCACCCGAGGACAACGAGCTGTGGTCGCTCGACACCACGAGCGAACTGCGCGTGCCGATTGGCCGAACCGGCGCGACCAAGCTGCAATACCTCGCCCTCGGCCAGGGCACGCGCCAGCACGGGTTGGTCGCGGGCAAGACAGGTTCGGGCAAGTCCACGCTGTTCCACGTGCTCATCACGAACCTCTCGCTCTGGTGCAGTCCGGACCAGGTGGAGTTTTACCTCGTGGACTTTAAGAAGGGCGTCGAGTTCAAGTGCTACGCCACGCACAAGCTGCCACACGCGCGCGTCGTAGCCATTGAGAGCGACCGCGAGTTCGGCCTGAGCGTGCTCCAGCGGGTGGACGAGGAACTGAAGCGCCGCGGCGATTTGTTCCGCAAGCTCGGCGCGCAGGACATCCCGGGCTACAAACGTGCCTGCGCGGAGAGAGCCAAGGGTAGTGGCACAGGCATCTTGCCTGTGGGGGTCTCAGACCCAGTTCACAAGCGAGATGCCTGTGCGACTGGCGAGCCCATGCCGCGCGTGCTGCTGCTGATTGACGAGTTCCAGGAGTTGTTCGTCGAGGACGACCGCATCTCGCAGGGCGCGGCGCTGCTGCTGGACCGCATCGTACGCCAGGGCCGCGCGTTTGGCATCCACGTGCTGCTCGGCTCGCAAACGCTCGGGGGCGCCTACACGTTGGCCCGCGCCACCATCGGGCAAATGGTCGTGCGCATCGCACTCCAGTGCAATGAAGCCGACGCCTACCTCATCATGAACGAGGACAATCCCGCGCCGCGGTTGCTTTCGCGGCCGGGCGAGGCGATCTACAACGACGACGGCGGCGCGATCCAGGGCAACAGCCCGTTCCAGGTCGTCTGGCTGCCGGACCAGGAACGCGACAAGTGGCTGCGGAAGGCGCGTGAACGTGCTGCGGGCATCCTGCCCGCAGAACCAATTTCAGACCTGCCGGCGGGACGCCGGCAGCACGTTGGGGAATTCGCCAGCCGCGAACCCATCGTCTTCGAAGGCAACGCGCCGGCGAACGTGCGCGACAACGCCATGCTCCGCACGCTGCTCGAAGCCGACCAACTCCATGTCACTTCCGCCCCGCGCGCATTCCTGGGCGCGCCTAACTCGATCAAAGGTCCGACTGAGGCCGTGTTCCGTCGCGCCAGCGGCAGCCACTTGCTCATCGTGGGTCAGCGGGATGAGGCGGCCCTCGGCATGCTGGGCGTCGCGTTGGTTTCGCTGGCCACGCAGCATGCGAAAGGCGCGGCCCGTTTTCTCGTATTTGATTGCAGCGCGCCTGATTCCACCGAGGCGAAGTTCCTGGAACGCGCCGTTCAAGCCATTCCGCATGAAGTCCGGCTTGTGCGTCCGGCGGACATTGACGAAGTGGTGTCTGCACTCGCCGCCGAGCAGCAGCACCGCGCCGACAACCCCGGCGATGCCGGCCCGGAGACGTTCCTGTTCGTTCACCGACTGCAGCAGAACAAGAAGCTGCGGTTCGATGAGGAGGCGAGCTTCTCCATGGACGCGGACGCGGGCGCGAATCCCGGCCTGCAACTCAACAAGCTGATCTGCGAAGGCGCGAGCCTGGGCTTCCACGTAGTCGCCACCTGCGACACCTACAATAACGTGATGCGCATGTTGAGCCGGAAGGCGCTGAGCGAATTTGAGATGCGCGTCCTGTTCCAAATGAGCGCGAACGATTCCGCGACGCTGATTGACTCGCCGCTGGCCAACAACCTGGGCCTGCACCGCGCCATCTTCTTCAACGGTCACGAAGGCTGGCTGGAGACCTTCCGCCCCTATGCGCTGCCGGACGACGCGTGGTTGGCGCAGGTGGGCGATAGTCTCGCGCAATTCAGCCATTAAGGTTCATTCGGAAACCCTCGGGAAGGTGGCGACCATCGCCCCACTGCATGGCTACGCGGAGTGGCACCTCATGGCCCTTGCGGGGTCAACCTTCGTGGAAAGGCTTGGGCGAATTGTGCCGGTATGCGGCATGACAGCGTGTCCGCGGCGGCGGGACCGGCTTTCACTTCTTCGAGCGAATCATTTCGTGGGCCGGCTGAAAAACTCTCGCTGCAACCGCAGCAGCAGCGGCAGGGACGCCAGCAGGGCGATCAAATTTGGGATCGCCATCAAGCCGTTCAGTGTGTCCGCGATGTCCCAGACCAGATGCAACGAGCCGGTCGCGCCGAGATAGACAAACACCAGCCAGGCGAACCGATACGGCAGGGCCGCCTTCGCGCCGAGCAGGTACACGATCCCCGTCTCGCCGTAGTAACTCCAGCCGAGCAGCGTCGAGTAGGCGAACAGCAGCAGCCCGCCCGTAACCACGATATCTCCCCAAGTGCCCGGCAGCCCGGTTTCAAATGCCTTCGCCGACAGCGCCGCGCCCGTGAGGCCGCTGTTCCACGTGTCCGTCACCAGAATGACCAGTGCGGTGGTCGTGCAAATCAGTAGCGTGTCCACGAAGACCTCGAAGATGCCATACATACCCTGCCGAACCGGATGGTCTGTGTCGGCCGCGCAATGCACCATCGGCGCGCTGCCCAGCCCGGCTTCATTGGAAAACAGGCCGCGGGCAATCCCATAGCGCATCGCCATCATAATCGTGCTACCGGCAAAACCGCCCACTGCCGCCGTGCCCGAGAAAGCGCCGTCGAAGATCAACGCGAGCGCGTGCGGCAACTTGTCAGCATGCATCACGAGCAGTACCAGCCCGCCGCCAAGATACAGCAGCGCCATGAAGGGAACCATCCATTCGGTCACGCGGGCGATGGATTTGATGCCGCCCAGAATCACCACCGCCGTGAGAATCACCATGACCACACCTGAAACCCAAGTGGGGACATTGAAAGTGGACTTGAGCGCATCCGCCACCGAATTCGCCTGCACCATGTTGCCGATGCCAAAGGCCGCCAGGGCCGTGAGCAGCGCGAACACGCTCCCCAACCACGGCCAACCCAGTCCCTTCCTCAAGATGTACATCGCCCCGCCGCGCATGGTGCCGCCGGAGTCGGTCTCCCGGTAATGCATCGCCACCACGATCTCGGCGTACTTGGTCGCCATGCCGAACAAACCGGACACCCACAACCAGAAGGCCGCGCCGGGCCCGCCGATGGAAATGGCCGTGGCCACGCCAGCGATGTTGCCCACGCCCACCGTCGAGGCGAGCGCGGTGGCCACCGCTTGGAAGGGGCGGACATTCCCCTTTCCGCCGCCGCGCTGGGTGATTTTGCCCAGCACCTCGCGCAGGGCGAAGCCCAGCCGGCGAATCTGAATTGCGCCGGTCAGGATCGTGAGCAGGAGTCCCGTGCCCATCAACAGGGCGATCATGGGCCAGCCCCAGACGTAGCCGTTGAGGGTTGAGTTCAGGCGCAGCAGTGTTTCAGTCATGACGTGCGCGCGACTCTAAAGTGGCTTGCGTTCAACTGCAAGATGTGGAGTGGAAGTGGGTGCGACTGGAAGTGGCGGCCAGGCTGGGGCGGCGCGCGGGTGTCTCACCCGCAGCCATGTGGCCAGCGAGAGGCGCAAGGGCAATGCGATCCCCTGATCCCCTGAGATGCGGCTGCGGCTGGGACAGCCGCGCTCCCAAGGGGAGACGACCGCCACTTCCTTTCGCACCCTGTAGGAGTTGGGGCCTCGGCTTCCGCCGCTGGCTGGAGGTTCTCTTGGAAAACAACGCTGCGAGTTGTGCGCTCCGGGCGGGGCGTTATGGCCTTCGCGGCGGCTTTGTGTCCTCAGTCGCGTCGCCGGCCGATTTGAGTTTTCTCAGCATGTGTTTGATGTCCATCGCGCCACGGACGGCGACATAGACCGTGATGGTCGAGTACCAGACCAGCACGGCCAGCGTGAGAATTCCCCAAAACGGGTGGTTGGAAAGCATGGCGGAGAAGTTCATGGCGGATTCCTTTCAGGCGCGCTTGGGTTGGGGTTTGAGCAATGAGCCCACCACCATCGCCACCACCACGGCGGCGTAGGTGCCGATGTTGACGAAGTTGTCGCCGATATGGTGAGCCGCCCAGCCAGCGGTCACGGCCTTGCCATCCTTGATCAGCGCCTGCCCCGCAGCATCCAGCACCGGCACTTTGATGAAGAGATTCAGTGAGAGTGCCAGCACTGGCAGCGCTGCGCCAACGACGATCGCCGCAATTGCGCCCCAGTTGTTCGCCCGCTTCCAATAGCAGCACGCGATCAACAGGATGGACATGCTCGCCAAGTAGATCGTCCCGGTGGTTTGCAGGTATTCCCACAGGTTGCCCTCGAGCTTGTACCACAGCCCCCAGAAGAGCAGGAACACGCCGATGAGCGCGATGATGCAGCGATTCCAGAGCAGCCCCTTCTTCTCCGACCACGCGTTCTTGCGGAACGGCGCGAGCACGTCGTTATAGATCACGCTGCCCCAAGTGAGCATGTAGGAGGAATCCGTGGACATGTCCGCTGCCAGCATCGCTGCGACGAGCAAACCCATCATCCCCGCCGGCACGATTTGGCTGAGCAGATACGGCATGGCGAAGAGCGAACCGTCTTTCTCGCCGAACTGGAGGCCGATCTTCTCGATCACCGTCGGCTCGATCATCGCCAAAGCCGCGATGCCCCAGATGCAGGGGATTACCCAGCGGCAGACGAAGAAGAACGATGTGCCAGTATAAACTTTCCGCCCCGTGCGGCTGTCCTTGGCCGCAAGCAGCCGCGCGATCACCGCCTGCCAGGTGAGCACCGCAGCCGTGTTGGTCAGCAGATTCGACAGCACGAAGGGCCAGCCCAAGTCTTTTGGCAGGAAAGGATTGAAGCCCCCCGCGCCTTGATGAGCTTGAACGGTGGCGACCAACGTGTCCCAGCCGACGTGGTGCAACACCAAAACCGTCACCACGATCAGCCCCACGCTCATGACGACGAACTGGAGGAAATCCGTCACCAGCACCGAGAGCATGCCGCCGAGGATCGTGTAAACGGCCACGCCGATGAGCAGTACGGTCATGGCGAGTTCGAGGTAGCGCAGGTTCATGCCGCAGCACACGACGAGGAATTGCCCACCCACGCGCAGGAAGACGCCCATGTTCAGCAAGCCGCCGAGGACGATGACCACGCCCGCCAGCCAGCGCACCAGCTTGCCGTAGCGTTGCTCGAACAGTTCCGGAATGGTCATCACGTTGGAATCGCGCAGCGGCTTCACGCAAAAGCCGGTCCAGCCGATGACGAACATGGCAAGCGCGTTGCAGATGCCGGGGATCGCGCCGGCGAACCCGCGCGTGTAGCCCGCCTGCGCTGTGTACATCGCCGTAACGATGCCGAACTCGGTTGCCGCCAGCGACGCGATGCCGAGATAGACGTTCATCTCCCGACCCGCTACCAGGAAGTGGTCCACCCGCGACACGTATTTCCGGACCATCAGCCCGGCAACCATTGTCACCAGCAGGTAAAGACCTACGATGCTGCCATCCAGCAACCAGTTGAAGTGCGTCATGGTGCTGCGATACTACTGAGCCCGTTCTGCAAGGTCATCTTCTGAAAAAAACAACAGAGCTAGTCAACTGCGGACTTCGACGGTTCTACCAAGACTGCGGGCAGGTGCTGCCAGCATGCCGAGAAACCCGCCAGGTTTTGGAGTGCGCCAGCCCCCTGGCGCTTTGGCGGGCCGGGAAAGCGGCGGAGGGCCGCCGCACTCCAGGACGCTCGCGCGTGGTTGGCGCAAAGGTCGAGGAGGCTTCGGCTCGTTCGCATGGATTGGTTGCCCGCTACGGCTGGTCCCAGTGGAAGAGCGGCGGTTTGCCGTCTTGGTCAACGACGGTGATGTGTTCCAGGTTCGCGACGGTTATCGTCGTGCTACCGCCATCCCCCAACTGGTAAATCGTCTGGTCCGCCCCGCTCACGATGCGGAATGACAACTGGTAGTTCTTGTTGACGGTTAATTGGTCGTCGCCTTCGCCGCCGTCAACGAACACAATATCTATACCCGCGCCACAGATGTAAGTAATCGTGTCGCTTTCTGTTCCGGAGTCAATTCGGCTTGTATCATTGCCTGGTCCGGGATCGCAGTAGATGGCATCCGAACCGGGGCCTCCGTCCATCATGATCGTGTCATTGCCGTCTCCTCCGAGTGCAGTCACGGTGTCGATGCCAGCCCCGCCTCGCTGAGTGCTCCAATCGTCTCCAGCAGCTCCATCGGTGTTCAGTGAGTCGTCTCCTTCACCGCCTTCCTGGAAGATGCAGTCGTTGCTCTCGCCGGCATCAGCGTAGATCGTGTCCTTTCCGCTTCCGCCCTGCTGGGCGATCCAATCGTCAGCCGGCCCCCCGCCGCTATAAAGCGTGTCGTCTGCCGTGCCGCCGACTTGGAGAATGACATCCCGGTTCGTCGTGCCGAGGTAGATCAACTCGTTCGGGGCGTTCGTCAGGCCAACGTCGGTATGGTAGTTGTCGAACACGACCGCGGATACCGACCACGCCGCCAACGTCTGGCTCGGGAGCTGATGGTTGTCCCACACTTGCAGATGGAATGTGTATGCCCCCGGCACGTCGGCGCGGAAGGTTGGGTTGGCCGCGTTAGTGGCCGGAAGGATCGTCGCCTGCGAACCGGCGGGCCGGTCCACGCTCCATTGCCAGTGCGTGATGGGCCAGCCCTGCGGCGAAAAAGAGGTCGCGCCGCTCAGGTGCAACGTCGCGTTGACCGGGATCGTCGGCGGGGCGTTGGTCTCGATCACCGCCACAGGCGGCTGGAGCGGCGTGGGACTGGCGACCATGCGGTAGAATGCCGCCGGACCATTGCTGACGCTGTCCACGAAGCGGCTGGTGTTGGTGAGATTCAGCGCCGGGAGCGTGAACTCGTTCGCCGCCAGGTTGGTGCTGCGCTCGACCGAGCAATAGGCGTTGGTGGTAGCGGACCAAGTCAGCTCGATTTGATCGCCACCCAGCGGCTGGAGGCCGGTGATGCGGAACGCGTCCGCTTCCGCGCCGCCGCCGCTCACCAGCGCAAGGGCGAACAGAAACGGCCGCACGTTACAGCGATCACACCGCTTCAGTTCGTTGACTGCCTGCATGAAGACCCCCGTTCCTCTGGATCACCTTGCCCCTTTGACCAGTACCGGGATGGAATAAACCGACTTTCGCGCAGTGATAAACAGCGTCTTGCCGTCCGCCCCGCCGAAGCAAAGATTCGACGGAGACTCCGGCACGAGAATCTTGCCCAGCAACTTGCCGTCCTGCGCGAAGACGTGCACGCCATCGCCCGCGCTGGACCAAACCCGGCCCGCTGCGTCGCAGCGGATGCCGTCCGGTACGCCTTTGTCAATCGTGCAAAGGACCGCGCCGCCCTTCACCGCCCCGTCGCTCTGCACGTCGAACGCCCGGATGTGTCGCGGCTTACCGGAGTCGGCCACGTAGAGCTTCATCTCGTCTGGCGAGAAAGTGATCCCGTTGGGCTTGTCGAAGTCCTTTGCCACGACCGACAGCGCCTTTGCCTTCGGATCGAACCGGAACACGAAGCAGCCTTCGTAGTCGTGTGGCTTGCCTCCCAAGCCGTAGTCCGGATCAGTGAACCAGATCGTGCCGTCCGACCTGACGTCCGCATCGTTCGGCGAATTGAACTGCTTGCCCTCGAACCGGTCCACGAGCGTCACGAGCTTGCCATCCTTCTCCAGCCGGCTTACGCGCCGTCCGCTGTGTTCGCAGGAAATCAACCGCCCTTCGCGATCCACCGTGTTGCCATTGGCGTTCTGGCTCGGCTTGCGGAACGTCGTCAACCCATCCTTCGCCGTCCACTTCTTCAACTCGTCCGCCGGAATGTCGCTGAAGACGAGGTAACCGCCATCCGCCGTCACCCATACCGGGCCCTCGGTGAATTGCATGTCCGTGGCGAGCTTCTGTAGTTTCGCGTCCGGGGCGACAACCCGACGGAACTCCGCTTCGTCCCGGATGTCGAAGTCGGCGGCGTGTGTCAGACCAAGCGAGCAGAGGATCGCCAGCGCCGCGAACAGGGACGGTGAAATGGAGCGGGAATGAAGACGGCCCACAGGTTTGTTCATAGCCAATCCTGATAACAAGACGGTCGGCGCACGTCACTGAAAAACGGTCGCAGCGAATCTGCCCTTGCATCGCCGCGCGGAATCGCTAGGTAAGGCAGGTGCAAAGCTGGGCAGCCATTTTCGATTGGGACGGCGTGGTGATTGATTCGTCACGCCAGCATGAGCGCGGTTGGGAGATGCTCGCCGCGGAGCAGGAACGTGTCCTGCCTTCGGGCTGGTTCAAACGGAGCTTCGGCATGAAGAACGACCGGGGCATCCGGGAACTATTGGGTTGGACACGAGAACCGGACCACATCCAGCAACTGAACCTGCGCAAGGAAGTGCTTTACCGAGAGTTGATCCTGCAAGATCACATCTTGCCGTTACCGGGCGTTGTTAACTGGCTGGAGAGACTTCAATCCGCCGGCGTGCCCTGCGCCATCGGCTCATCCACCCCGCGAGCGAACATCGAATGCGTGATTGATGCGCTGAATCTGCGTGGTTTCTTTGCCGCCGCCGTTACCGCCGAAGACGTGACCCACGGCAAACCGCATCCCGAGGTCTTTCTCAAGGCGGCGCAGAAGCTCGAAATGCCTCCCGAGCGGTGCGTGGTGTTCGAGGATGCTCATGTGGGGATTGAAGCCGCGCGCGCTGCGGGCATGAAGGTGGTGGGTGTCGCCACCACGCATCCGGCGGAGAGTCTCCGGGACGCGAACCGCGTCGTGAGGCAGTTCGACGAGTTGTCGGTGAGTGGGATCGCCGGTTGGTTTAGCGCTTGAGCCGGCAAGCGATCAGCTCCGGGTTACCCGAGACTGCCGCTCACGCCCAAATCTGGCGGTCGAGCGAGCGGAACTGAATTGCCTCCGAGACATTGTCGCTGGTAATGGTCTCGCTGCCGGCGAGGTCGGCGATGGTGCGGGCAACCTTCAGGATGCGGTCATAAGCACGGGCACTCAGCCCCAAATCATTCATCGCCATGCTCAACAGGTCTTTTGTCGTTTGATCGATCGCACAATAGACTTTGAGTTCGCGAGTGCCCATGCGCGCGTTGCAGGTGATCGTCGGCTTGGCCTTGAACCGTCTCTGCTGCAGCCCGCGCGCGGCAATGACTCGCTCGCGAATCTGAGCGGAAGTATCGCCGGTGCGTTCACCGGAAATCTCACGGAACTTCACCTGCGGCACTTCGACGTGCAGGTCAATCCGGTCCAGCAACGGCCCGGAGATGCGGCCCAGGTAGCTCTGTATCTCCCGCGGCGAACAGCGGCTCTCGCCGGGCATCTTGCCGTCGGGCGTCGGGTTCATGGCGGCCACGAGCATGATCCGCGAGGGAAACGTCATCGTGCCGGCAGCGCGTGAAATCGTGACATGACCATCCTCCAACGGCTGGCGCATGGTCTCCAGCACGCTCCGTTTGAACTCGGGCAGTTCGTCGAGGAACAACACGCCGTTGTGCGCGAGCGAGATTTCGCCTGGCGTTGGATTGATATTGCCCCCCAGCAGTCCAGCGTCGCTCGCGGTGTGGTGCGGCGCACGAAACGGTCGCCGGGTGACCAGCGCCTGACCCGGCCCGAGCAACCCGACAATGCTGTGAATCTTCGTTGTCTCCAACGCCTCATCCAGCGTGAGCGGGGGCAGGATCGTGGGCAGACGTTTCGCGAGCATGGATTTGCCCGTGCCGGGCGGGCCAATCAACAGGTATTTATTGTAATTCCACCAGTTAGACTTATATGATCGTTCCCGAGATGCGAAAAGCGATTTCCTACATCCGCTGGTCGTCCCACAAACAGAAATTGGGGGACAGCAAGCGGCGGCAGGTAGAGAAGACTGAAGCCTTCTGCGATAAGCACAAGCTGGTGCTGGATCAACGTCTAGTGGACGACGGCAAATCGGCATTCAAGGGGAAGCATCGCAAGAAGGGGGCGGCGTTGGCGAGATTTTTGGAGGATGTGAAGTCGGGGAAGATTCCCAAGGGCACGGTCTTGGTCGTGGAGAGTCTGGATCGGTTGAGTCGGGAGACCGTGCCGGTGGCCTTGCGTCAGTTTTTAGAGATCATCGAGCATGACATCGACATCGTGACTTTGGTCGACGAGCAATGGTATTCGCAGAAGTCGTTGGGTGCGGACTCAGCTCCTTTGTTGATGAGCTTGGTCTACATGATGCGGGCGCATGATGAAGTGAAGCATCGGGCACAACGCGTGTTGGCGGCGTGGGAGAACAAGCGGAAGCGGGCAGTGGAATCACGGACTCCTCTGTCATCGATGTGCCCTGGTTGGTTGCGTGCGCGGAAGGAGGGGAAGGTTGCCAAGGAGTATGAAGAGATACCGGAGCGGGTGAAGCGGGTGCGGCTGATCTTCTGGCTCTACAACCGGGGTTGGAGCAAACAGCGCATTAGTGCTTTGTTCAATCGGCACAACGTGCCCACCTGGGGTGTGGGCAAGCGGGCGGCAAAGGGTTGGCATCACTCCTATATCCAGAAGATCGTGCATAACCGGGCCGTGCTTGGTGAGTTTGTGCCACACTCGACCCGCATGGAGAATGAGGAGCTGGCAGGGGCTCGGAAACCGGCAGAAGCCCCGATTGCGGGCTACTACCCGCAGATCATTACCCAGGTGGTTTTCGCGAAGGCTCAATTGCGTGGGACTGGGCCGCGGGGGCCGATTGGGCCAAGCGTGGCGAACCTTTTTCAAGGACTGGTCAAAGATGGCGACAATCCGGGTTTCTCGATGCGTTACAAGGATCACGGCGATCCGGCGGGCAAGTGGCGATACATCTTCTCCGATCATCGGCGAGTGCATCCGGAGACACCGCAGTTCAGCTGGAACTACAATGCGTTTGAGGCGCTGATTCTGAATTACCTCTGTGACCTCGACTGGTCGATTCTGACAGTGGACAAGGACATTGAGGTGCGTCGCTTGCGCGGTGACGTGGCGGTTGCCGAAGCTCGACTGAAGGAGTTGGATAAGGAAGCCCGGAAGTTGGTGGAGCTATCGCGGCTGGCTTCGGAAGTGGCAGAAGTGGCAGAACAACTGAGGGACTTGGAGGCGAAGCGGGTCGAGTTGCGCAAGCAGGTGGCTCACTTGCGTTCGGAGCTGAAAAGCAAAGAGGGTTTCTCTGCTGAAGAGGGGACTCGGGAGCTAAAGAGGCTGGCCGCGGATCGGGGCAATGTGGCGAACCGGTATCGGTTACGTGAGGCGATCCGGCAGTATTTGAAGCGGATTGAGTTGTTTCGGAGCGTGCCACGGCAATTGACGAGTGACATGCGGCTGCCGCGCCAGAAGGGAGTTGCTTTGGAGGAGATGCTCCATGCGCGGTGTGCGCGCCTGCTTTTTGTCAACGGCGCCGAGCGCTGGGTGGTGGACAGGCCGATACCAATGAGATTTGACGGCGCGAAGTTGCCTCCAGTCAATCGGCTGGAAGTCAACCGGGACGAAATGGGGGGCAAGGTCCTTGAGGATGCGGCGACGTCGCGGCCCAAGCCGGTGAAGCTGATGGAGTGGAAGCGGCGGGCGAAAGACAAGCGCAAGTAGCATGCGGAACACCTGCCCGAAGTTCGTCGCTTTGGGTAGGTATGAAACTTGAAGATTTTCTACAGGGATACCTGGCCCGGGTAAGTGCGGACATGGTGCCGCAGACGAAGCTGGAATTGGCCCGGGCACTGCAACGGTTCTTGGATTACGTCGGCGATTTTCCTGTTGCGGCGATTAGTGATGCGGACATGACCCGCTACGCGATGTGGGTGCATGGGAACTTTTGTCAGCCGACGGCCACGATGATGATCGAAGCGGCCGAACGTGCATTGGCTGAGTATCGGGGGGAGGCCGAACTGACCCGTGAGGATATGGAGCGGCTGAAACGCCATGCCTATGACAATGAATGGCGGGCTCTCCTGGTTCTGGTAGCTCAATATGGGGTGCATTTGGAGGACACGTTGCGGCTCTCGGCGCGGCAACTTCGGGGGCAGCAGTTGCATTATCAGTGTGGGAAGACACGAAAATGGAATGGTGTTTTTCTGTCTGCAGCCGATGCCGCTTTGTTGAAGGGCCTGGTGCCGCGTGGGGGTGCGTTGTTCAAGTCGCTGAAGGCCCGTGATGTAGCGTGGCTGACGGAGGAACTGCGGACGCTGGCGGCAATAGCCGGCGTGGCTGGGAAGCTTCGTGATTTTCGGGCGTTGCGGAAATACTACCTGCGTGTGGCTCAAAAGGAGGGCGTGCGTTCATGAAGACTGAAGTGGCAGAACTGGGGAGTTTCTATCGGGCGCTGGTAGAGCGGGAGGGGATTGCGCCGATGGAGCTGGCTACAGTGTGGGATCCAGCGGATGCGGATGAAGTCGCTGAGGATTTCAAGCAGGCGTTTTCGGGGTGCGCCTTTGGGCAGAATGCTCTGTCTATGCCTGCGGATGTGACGAACCAATCGGTGGGAAATCGGGTAGCGCGTTTCTTCAGTGTGCAGGTGAACCAGCACCTGCGAGGTTTTCAGGTGGAGGACTGCGAGGGCCCCGGTTACCCCGACAAGAAGCTGATTCGACTCCGCGACAACCAGACGTTTGCGCTGGAATTGAAGGCGACCAGCTTGTTCCAACCGCGCAACGCGAACCGGTTGGTGCTGACAAGCAGGTCGGAAAAACTGCGTCGGGAGTTCAGGGCCCCCATCAGGCATCTGTTGCTGTTGATTGCATATGATCGCGCGCATACGGAATTGTGGTTGCGGAGTGCCCGGCTGGCGTTCCTCGGGCCGAACACAACAGTGCAGGTTCGTTACGAGGCGAGCTTGAGCCACCAGATGTTGAGTGGTTGCACCCGGACGTTCATCTGGCCGGAGGAGGTTGGCGTATGACCACGGTGCGGGTATTGACGGTATCTGATCTGCATCAACTGCACGAATTGTATGCGCAGTTGAGGCGGGTCGTGGAATCTCACCGCCCTGACGTAGTGGCCGTAGTGGGAGATTTTTTGGAGGCAGTGGTGCAGGATGATGGTTGCCTGTCTGTCAAAACTGCGGCGACCCAGTTGGCTTCATTGCCAGTTCAGCATCTGGTGTTCGCCAGGGGGAATCACGAGGATGAGGAGTGGCCGCAATTTGTCAGTGCGTGGCCGCATGACAAGAAGCCGTTGGTGGCGTTGCACGGGACGACGTATCAGGCGGGTCCGTTGACGTTGATCGGGTTTCCCTGTCGCACAGGTTTCGATGGCCACTGGCGGCGCTCGTTGCCGGCGACTGGGAATGTTGTAATGCCGGGTGCACAACCACACCGAAAGGCACTGCCCTGGAAAACGAGGAAGTGGCTTGAGCCACTGCTTGCTTCGACTGGTAACGCTGGCTTGTCGCTCTGGCTGATGCATGAGCCGCCGATGGGAACACCAATTGCCCGCATGGATTCGGTCTGCATGGCGTGGGCTCGCGAAGTATGGCGACACCGACCCCTGCTGGTGGTGGCTGGGCACGATCACCTCACACCGTTGCAGAGCAACATGTGGAAGGGCTGGCTGGGGGCAACATGCTGTCTGAATGTTGGCCAGACGCGCGATGTGTTGAAATACGCGGTGCTCGATTACTACTTCGAGTCAGACAAGCCCTCACGGGCCATTGGTGTAGTGGCTGAAGCTTTCTCGGGTTTTGGATTGAAGGAGGCATCACAATGATCTTGCGGAGCATCAGACTGATGGCTGTTGTTCCTGGGCAAGGAAACTGGTCGGCGCTATTGCGGGAGCTCGTCCAGAAATACAGGCCCAATGTGGTGTGCCTGATTGATGCGAGTGCTACAGACTTGAATGAGGCGAGGTCTGTGGAGCTACCGAAGGGTGTAGTGCTCATGAACGCAGGCGAGCGGGGCTGGCATCAGGCTGGGCCGTTGCTCTTGGTTGGTGGTGGAAACGAGGTGTTGGTTGTGGGGGTGGTGTCGTTCTGTGCGGCTTCAGTGCTGGCATCGATTGCGAGCACACAGACTGCGGGGTCATGTGTGGCTGTGATGCCTGGTGAACCGGGTTACACAGTGGTGTCGTTCCAATGCGCGGTGGGGCACGTGCTGGGGGTGAAGCTGGAGACGATGCATTAACGGAGGAGTCATGGAACTGACGAGCGTCAGGCTATTGGTTTTTGCGCCTGCAAAAGTGGGTTGGCTGTCGCGACTAAACGAACTGGTGGAGCGACACAAGCCGTCCTTGGTCTGCTTGTTGGACGACTCGCTTGACGAGAGCGCGGCATCCGAGTTGGCCAGCTTGTCGGTCGACAATGTATTCGTGACCTCCGCGCTCACACACACCTCCAAAGTGGGGTCGTTGCGTGCTGGACCGTGCCGGGTGGGCCCTCTGGTATTGGTGGGTTTGTCGTGTGCAGAGGGGGCGATCAGCCAGATGCTTGCGAGCTTGCTTCCGGCTGGCACGCCAGGATTGCTGGTTTGGCTGTCGGGTGCGCATTCAGGGAAGGCACAAGGCCCGGTGCAGGTCGTTGTCGTGAGCGCGGAAGCGGGAAGGTCTTTTGCATTTCAGAGTTGGCGTGGTCGCTGGGGAGATGCCGCATTGCTACGTCTGCGTTCGGGCGGGCAGTCGGACCATGTATCATTTGCGTTCAATCATCTCGCGGGGGAATTCCTGGCCATGAGTGCGGAGGTGGCGCCATGACACCGCAGGAATTCCAGACTTGGGTGGCGGTGCAGATGGGGAGGGCCGCGCCGAGTTGGAGCCCGGGAGGCCTGCGCTGGGAGGTAATGTGCCCAGCATGCGGGGACTGGCTGTATTGCTCGCGCGGGGACTCACGACTGATGCAGTCGCTGGAACAGCACCTGATGAGCGGTCCGCCTTTTGGGTTGGAGCATCGGCAACGAAAGATCGGGGAGCGGTTGGAAATTGGCGGCGAGTGGTATAAGGTGGCGGAGGTCTTTCGGCCTTACTCAAACTGCTACTACCATCGGGTCAAGCCACATACTTTCCAGTTGGCTCTGCGCCGAATCCGGGATGGAAAGTTGTTCAGGACGTCGGCGACACAGCCCGGGGTGATCGAGAAACTGGCAAGGACCCAACGAGAGGAGTTCGGGTTGTGACCCCGCGAATTCACAGTCTCGTGCTTTGCTTTTTCCTTCTCTGTGTGTCGGCTGGACATGCTTGCGTCACCGTCACCTACGACGTGGACGCAACGATCTGCATTGTTGGGCAACACTACGGATATCAGGTCATCCGATTGACCTCGCCACTCTCAACACCTGATGCCCCGCGGTTCACCCGGTATCATGTTCTTGCGTGCGGACCGCTGTTGGTCAATTTGGATTACCCACCACACCGACGATGTGTGGTTGTCGTCCTGGCCTTGCTTGCGATTCAAGTTGCATGCTGGGCGCTCTCGCGAGAAGACGATATGGTGGCACCGAGGCAGGCGGACGATAGGCAAGCGCCTGACTAAGGAGAAAGTAAAGCTGAGCGACAGATAAACCGATATAAGACGATATGGACAGTTTTGAAGATAAGCGCGATGGGAAGGGCACAAAGGAGTGGTCCGATTTCTCCTACAACATCTGCATTGGTTGCGAGCACGGTTGTTTGTATTGCTACGCTTGGGCCCAACGTTGTCGTTTCGATGCGGCGGCGCGCAAACCGGGAGGCTGGGCCAAACAGAAGCTAAATCCGAACCGATCCCGACTGGGAGATGAGATTGGGGCAAAGGGGGTCGTCATGTTTCCGACATCGCATGATCTTACGCCTCGTTTTGTCGAAGAAGCCGTGACTACAGTGAAGAATCTGATCAAGGAGAATCAGGTCCTGATTGTCTCAAAGCCCCATTTGTCCGTGACAAAGAGGCTTTGCAGGGAGTTGGAACACGCGAAGGGCAGAGTCATGTTTCGATTCACCATCGGATCATTGAATCCCGCGCTGTGTGCATACTGGGAGCCCGGCGCTCCGCCCCCAGAGGAGCGGATTGCGTGTTTGCAGCATGCGCATCAGCACGCATTCCAGACCAGCGTCAGCTGTGAACCCATGCTGGCAAGTCGAGAGGAAACCATACGGCTGGTTGCAGAGGTGATGCCTTACGTTACCGACAGCATCTGGATTGGCAAAATGCAGAGGATTCCCCAAAAGCATAATGCGCATGTGGCTGGCTTTGCGGAAGCTGTCGCGCGAATCGAGTCCCAGCAGTCCAATGAGGAGATTCTCGCCCTCGTGAAGACTTTGGGGAGAAACCCCAAGGTGCAATGGAAGGACTCGATCCAGGAAGTGATTGCACGATGTCGATGACGACGCCTCACCGGTGTTTGTCGTGTCGTGGACTCTGGAAATCCGCGCCCACCGGCATAAACACCTTTGAATACCAAACGAGGTTGGACGTAATACCCGAGACGTAGATGGACACGGACGGAAGGCAGGCCACGCCCTGCTCGCGATCAGCCTTTGTCACGTCCTTCCGATACCATTGCGCCTCGTAGAACGGCAACGGGACGTAATCCGGCTGTCCTTTGTTGGCCCAGCTCATCTGGCGGAACTTGATGGGATGGAAGTTCTCCTCCTTGTGTCCTTGAAGCCGGAAGAACTTCAGCGCCAGTGCGAGCCCCAGTTCATCATTGAGCTTGTTTCGCGAATTCAACGCCCGCACCGCTTCAACTTTCTCTTTCGAAGCTTCGCTCAGATCGTAATACGTCTCCACGGTAGCATCCAAAAAAGACCACACCTCCATCACCCCGTCGTCATCAAAGAACTTGAAGGTGTATTGCTTCCCAATGCGCATGCTGGACGTCACGAACGGCGCCGGACGGTTGGTTAAGAACTCCACGCGGGGACGGGCGACCTTTTCCACTCCGAAGTTCGTGTCACAAGGGAGGCAGTTTCGGCGAAGGAATTCGCGCGCCAGCGGAATCATCCGGCGTTCCAGGTAAACCTGCTCCCGCTCCCCGCCGACCAGGAGGGTGGCGGGGAACAGGAGACAAGCGAGCAGGACTCTGTATATCATTCAGTCCCTCCAACGGAGCGTTTGCGAACCATGGAGCGCCAGTATGTTCTGATTGCCAACACCTGGATAGGTCGCATTCGCGCTATTGATCGCCTCTTGCACTGGGTTGTTGTAGTCGGGATCGTTGAGCCATTCCTGCCAGAACTTGAAGGTCCAGTTCATAAAGTCAGTGTTAGCGATGCTGTCTTTTGTCTTGCTGTTCCAGCCGAGGAACGCCCGCTTCTTCCGGTGTTTCGCCTCGTAACTGGCACTGCTGACCGCCTTCGGAATCCCAAACGCCTCTGGCAGTTCACCCTTGCCGGAAAGACAGCCGTCTATGAAAACGAAGGTGAAGGGCTTGTAGAATTCGTAACGACACTGGGTGTCGCTGAACTTTGGGAAATACAAGTTCATGAGTGTCCGTTGCAAATCGCGTGCGAGGACTCCCTCGTTGTCGGCAGGGCGGCCGCAGCCAAAACCCTCCGGCCTGGCATGGCCGTGGTAATAGAACGAGCGGACTTCCGACATCGGGGTTCAATCAGGTGGCGTTGAAGGCGTCGAGTTCAACCGGGCCGTCGGAGCCCCATTTTGTTCATGCGTGAGAGCAGAGTGGTTGGCTTCACGCCTAAGAGTTCGGCCGCGCCACCGGGACCCTTGATTTTCCAACCGGCTCTCGTCAGCACGGCGGCGAGGTTTTCACGCTCGCGGTTGAGCATCTCGGACTCGGTGAAGAACTCCGGGACGCTCGCGTCGCCTGCCTTGGGGGCGGCAGTGACTGGAGGCGGGGCGGCGACGGTTGCGGGCAGGTCGAAGTGCAACGGACCGCCACGAGCCAGGATGACTGCCCGTTCGATGACATTGCGCAGTTCACGGATGTTCCCAGGCCAGTCGTAGTGCTGGAGCCTGTTGACGGCCGCCCGGGTCAGCTTGGGCTTGGGACACCTGAGTTCCTTCACCGACAGTTCGACGAAATGCTTTGCCAGCAACGGAATGTCGTCTTTTCGCTCCTTCAGTGTGGTGACGTGGATTGGAAAGACGTGTAGCCGGTAGTAAAGGTCTTCACGGAAGCGCCCGGCCGCCACAGCCTTTTTCAAGTCCCGGTTCGTGGCGGCGATCAGGCGCACGTCGGCCTGCCGGGTGCGGTCATCCCCCACGCGCTCATAACGTTTCTCCTGCAGGACGCGGAGGAGCTTGGCCTGCATCTCCAAGGGCACCTCTCCGATCTCATCTAGGAAGAGCGTGCCACCCTCGGCGGTTTCGAAGCGGCCGGGCCGGTCCTTGATGGCGCCGGTGAAGGCGCCTTTGACGTGACCGAAGAGTTCGCTTTCGAAGAGGTCCTTGGGGATGGCGGCGCAGTTGACCCGGACCAGCGGGTTGTCTTTTCGGCGGCTTCGGCGGTGGATCTCGTGCGCGACCAGATCCTTGCCAGTCCCCGTGTCTCCGAGGATGAGAATGGACGCCTCCGTTGGCGCCACGAGGTCAATCTGGCTGACGATCTGCCGCAGGGCGGCGCTCTGGCCGACGAGGTCACCGAAGGCTTTGGCTTCGATCACTTCCTCCTGCAGGTAGGTGTTCTGTTGTTCAAGCTGTGCCTTGAGCCGCTGGATCTCCTCGAAGGCGCGTGCGTTGGCGATGGCGGCGCCTATGTGATCGGCGAAGATCTGTCCCCAGGGACTTGCTTCTTTGGGCATGTCTTCGCGGACAAACGCGGCTGTGACGCCGAGCACCTCCCCTTTGAAGGTAATTGGCGAGCCACTGAATCCTCGAATCTGCTCATTCTCCGCATCCCTGAACCCGAGCCACTCTACCGGCTTCTCGTGAAGGTTGCGCAGGATGATCTGCCGACCGGTCGCCGCCACATCTCCGATCGGGTCAGCTCCCAGCGGTGTGCGGGCGTTGGGATCAAACCGCCGAGCGGCGGTATTAAGGTTAGAGAGGGAGCTGCCGCCGCTGGCCACCAAGTGCAGGCATCGATTCTGGTCAGGGCATTTCGACCTGTGGGGGCAGACTGAACAGAGATCCCCCTTATCAACCAACCAGACTTGGACACACGCTATGTCGGTGCGTTCCACAGCGCTGGTGATGAGCCGCTCCAGCAATCGTTCCAAGGACTGTTCATGGGCGATATCCAGGAGCAATTGCGCGGCGTAGTTTGGGTCGAATCGGTTTTCGCTGACTGGCTGCATGGTGTTTCAACGCTATAGGTGGAAGTGGACGTGTGCAATTTGATTCAGACGACAATGCGAACGTTCAATTTTTCGTTTCACATGGAATTCAATTTGGATTCTAGTAAGAGACTGACCATCAGACACGTGGAAATTTAGGAGGCCTTGAGCACATGATGTGCTGTAAGAGGGCGTGTCATTGCGGAGCGGTTAAGTGCGTTGAGAAGCTGACCTCGGCTGGTTCAAGTGAAAAACTCCTGCTGGGGGTGGTAGGCTTGGAATTGGAGAGGTTTGCGGTTTTGAGTCATGAAACCATGGGTTACTTTTTCGTCCGTGCGAAAGCTCGGTTTGGTGGCAGTTGTTCTGGTGTTGGCCGCTTGGTGTTGGGCCAAGGATTCGCGGGACGCGAACCAGCGGGGCTGGTGGCTTGCCAGTAACTTCCGCGTGGTCACCTACGAGTTTCTGGAGCGGGGCCACCGTGCGAGCGATCTCTCTGGAGATGAAATCCTGGTGTATCTCGACCGCCTTGGTGGTTGCGACGTCGTGTTGCTGAAGGGATTTCACTACTGGCAGGGCAGTTTCGACAGCAGTTCCTGGGGGTATTCGCGATTCCGGACCCTGGCGGAGGGGTTGATTCCAAGGCTTCATCAGCGTGGAATCCGGGTCGGCATCTTTGGCTTTACGGATCGCCGCTGGTCGTATCGGGATGGACGCGACCACCGCCAGATCATGGAGGCATGGAGGGAGTATGTCCGCCTTGGCGCGGACGTGCTGTTTGTGGACGAGGAGAGCGGGCGTGGCGGGCTGGACATTCCCGACTCGTGTCTCGGCCACTGCGATGAACTGCGGGAAGAATTCCATTTGCCCGTGGGGCTGTTCCTCTACGGCCCGGCCTCAGGGGCTGAGCGAATGAAGAGGTGTGCCTCGCATGTGGATGTGGTCGGCGAGATGGGCTACACGCTGTCCTTGGGGGCCCAGGGGGATTACGGGTTGGAGGATGTCACCCGCCAATGGTCTGGTGCCGTGAAGACTCTGACGAACCGCACCGTGGCCTATTGGACTGGGGCGATGGTGGTGGAAAAGGAAAGTCAGGGGCCCGGCACGCCCTTCTGGCGGGAGCGGTTCGGGCAGAGGACGCTGGCAGGCTATTTTGACGGTTATTTCGAGCGGGCCCTGGCCTTCGGTGCGGACGGGGTGTTTTTTCATAGCATTTGTCGTCTCTCCGGGTTGCCAGCGGAGACGCAAGAGAAGATTGCCGAAGTGGTGAAAGCGCGGTTCCAAAAGATGAAAGTCCGTTCGGGTCGGACGGGCTCTCCGCTTGGGCGATCTGCCGACAGCGATTCGTCAGGAGAAGCTCCAACCAATACTCAACACAGACTCCAAGATGCACTTGGAGTCGGCCTCGGCACCCTCTCACCGGCGGGGCGCGTGCCCCAGCCATCAGGTGCCGAGTCTAAGAGATCGATGCGTCGAGAGTCACCGCGGCCAAAGCAATCGGAAGTTCAATCCCGAGGCCGTTGATCGGATCGCGACTGCCGGATGCCGCCCCGCATGTCAGGTGGAAGTCAATCCTCCCAGTAACCCGACTCGACATCATTGGCTTGGCTGGGTGCTTGCCGGCGTGGGCGGCAAAGGGATCGCCAGCGGTGTCCCTCCGGGGTCAGTCTTGTTGCACTCGGGCTTGAGCTTGTCGTAGAGAAACTTCTCCGCGCCACACCTCTCACCCTCTGTGGAAATCTCCATCCAACAGAACCCGCACTTGTATTTGCGATTTTCCTTGATGCAATCGTTGGGCTCGGCATCAGCCAGATGTTCAAGAAGGCGCTTCTCAAGGTTTTCCGCCTTTCCGGCGTAGAAACAACCCCAACGTCCGCTTTTGTAATGCACACATAGTGCATAGACGCCTGCGGATGTTGGAACAACACGCTTTACTTCAGCCTCATTGAACGGAGTGTAAAATGAAGACCATGGTTTCATGCTCATTTGCTGTGTCCTTTCGTGCTATGTGGAACGAATCAGATCACCGACGGGCGCCGGATGCAAGGCTGCGATGCTTACAAAGGGCTCAGTAGATCCAACGGGCTTGGACCGGCAAGACCTGGGTTCAACTGATGGGGGTGCGTGATTCTGGGAGCGAACCCGGTTTTCCAGGCCAACTCCATCCCTGATTCCCGCGGACGTGGTCTGGGCTCATAGCCAATTCAATAAGGAACTGTTTATCGTAGGTTCAATAATTCGACCCACATAACAAACCGCATCAATTCATGTTTCATGCTGTTTGTCAGTATGTTATGAAAAGTGTAATCCTCCGGCACATCGTTTGCTTATTACGACTGTTGTGTATTACACGGTCGATTATATGGATACAGTTGAAGGTGAGCTATTGCCGGCTGGTCGCGGAGCGGCGGATACGCGGTTGTTGATGGCGGCCCAATTCAAGTGTTGGAGGGAGGTGGTTCATGAGACTTGAGGCGCTCGTCTTTGCGATAGTCTGTATTGCACTGCTTGCCTGCATGTGGCGCGGTGGGCCCTGTGCGACGGGATGGAGGCGACTGCGGGAGCGTATTCGGCGGCGGGCGTCAGTTGCCGATGGCGGTCTCCGCAGTAGTTCGGAAGAGAGAGTGAGGAATCATGAATGATGGCAGGGGTGCAGTTTGGGTGGGTCTATTGGAGAGGGGTGTCTTATGCCTACCGTAATCCTTGAAGGCCCGCAGCTTTCGTTGTTGCGCAAGCGCCGGCTGATGGTGTCCATCACGCGAGCAGTCGCGCAGGCCTACGACTGGCCGGAGGACCAAATCATCATCCTGCACGCCAATCCGGACCAGAACATTGCGCGGGGAGGCCGTCTGCTCTCGGACCGAAGGGAGCGGGAGGTTCGTTGAACCAGACACGGTCTCCTGAGGGCCGGAGGATGTTGTCAGACATGATTTCCACATGCATGCCACGCTGAACTTGGGGAACGCACAACCAATCGCCATTCCAAATGAATCTGGGTCGGCCCTCCTGGACAAGCGGATTGATGAGGCGATCTTAGGAGGAGTGGCGTGGCTGGAGGCTGGGCAGAGGCCGCAGGGCTTCTGGGCGGGCATTTTGGAATCCAACTGTTGCATGGAGGCGCAATGGATACTGGGCATGCACTTCCTGGGTGTTGAAGGTGACCCAAAACACGCTGGAGTGGTTCGAGCCATCCTGCACGAACAGCGATCTGACGGTTCGTGGGAGGTTTATCATCAGGCGCCGGAGGGCGACATCAACACGACGGTGGAATGCTACGCCGCGTTGCGTTGCTCTGGTTTCAAGCCTGACGATGAACCGGTGAGGAAGGCCAGGCTGTGGATACTGGCACATGGCGGATTGAAGAAAACCCGCAACTTCACCCGCATCTGGCTGGCGCTGATTGGCGAATGGCCATGGACGGCCACGCCGGCGGTGCCACCAGAACTGATTCGCGTGCCCACTTGGGCGCCCTTCAACATTTACTGGTTCGCGAGCTGGGCGCGGGCCACGATAGTTCCGTTGGCGGTTGTTTCAGCCCGTCGCCCGGTCCAACCCTTGCCTCCCGAGGCGCGCTTGGATGAGCTTTTCCCGGAGGGGCGGGAACGGTTCGACTATTCGATCCCGAAGCATCTGAACGGACTCTGGCCTGCATACTTTCGGTTGAATGAGAAGCTGCTGCATTGGTATATGGGCAGTCCATGGAAACCGGGCCGGGAGGAGTCAATCAAACTCTGTCTGGAGTGGATTATCCGGCATCAGGATGCTGATGGCGCGTGGGGCGGCATCCAGCCGCCGTGGATATACAGTCTGATGGCCTTGAGGACGGAAGGGTATTTGCTCGATCACCCGGTGATGCAAAAGGGACTGGATGCCTGGAATCAGGAATGGTCCTACGAACGGGATGGGGCGATCTATCTTCAGGCCAGCGAGTCACCCGTCTGGGATACGCTCCTGACTCTACAGGCTCTGCTGGACTGCGGAATGACGGTCGGGACCTTTCCCGGGATGCTTCGCGCACTCGACTGGGTGTTGCAGAAGCAGATTCTGGTCAAGGGAGATTGGGCTGAGACGGTGAAGGGGGTGGAAGGCGGGGGATGGGCATTCGAGCGGGCCAACACGTTTTATCCTGATCTGGACGACACGGCCGTTGCGCTCATCGTTCTGGTTGGGATGCGGCCGATGGTGCCGCCGGAATACCAGGCGCGCATTGACGTGGCGGTGCGGCGGGCAGAAGCATGGGTCCGCGCCATGCAGTCGTCCAATGGCGGGTGGGGTGCATTCGACAAGGACAACAACAGGTGGATTCTCACGCGGATTCCGTTCTGCGATTTTGGGGAGGTTCTGGATCCTCCGAGCGCCGACCTGACCGGTCACAAGTTGGAGGCCCTCGGTCTGATGGGCTACAGGATGGATGATCCCGCGGTCAGACGCGCCGTGGAGTATGTCCTGCGGGAGCAGGAGCAGGAGGGCAGTTGGTTTGGCCGCTGGGGGGTGAATCATCTCTATGGCACGGCCCTGGTGTTGCCGGGACTGCGGGCGGTGGGTTTCGACATGACCGACCGGCGCATACGCAAAGCCGGTGAGTGGCTGGTTTCCAAGCAGAGTGCGGACGGGGGGTGGGGCGAGTCGTGCGGCTCCTACATGGATGACGCCCTGCGGGCCGCCGGTCCAAACACTCCTTCACAGACCGCGTGGGCGCTGATCGGCCTGCTCGCGATTGGCGGTCGTGCTTTCGAACCGGCAATCAGGCGCGGCGTGGAGTGGCTGTTGCGACACCAGAGGGGTGGAACGTGGGACGAGCCATACTACGTGGGATGTGGTTTCCCCGGGTATGGCGTTGGCGAGCGTATCCGATTGGGGAAGGACACGGCCCGGCTCGCCCAGGGCCGTGAGTTGGCACGCGGCTTCATGATCAATTACAACCTGTATCGGCACTACTTCCCCCTGCAGGCACTCGGACGTGTGCGGCGTGCCGGTTGTTTGGGGGCCTCGTGATGTGAGGTTTCGATGCATACCAGAATCTCCTCGACCGCATTGATCGTGGGTGCATTTGCCACCTGTGTCCAGTTTTCCGTATCTGGGACAGCGGCCGCTGGCTTGGGCTCGGACGACAGGGTTGTTGATCCGCGCGAATGGGCGGCGTCCGTGCGCTGGGAGAACGACCTGTTTGGAGGAACGGACCGATTCTACACTGATGGGGTCGCCCTTGGGGTGACTCACACCGGTCCCAGTTGGGTGGATCCGCTGGTGGACTGGCTGCCTTGGGGAGAGGGGCGGCGCACTGTGGGTTATGATCTGACCCAGGCGATGCTGACGCCAGCCGACACGTCGCGATCTGTGCCAGATCCAACTGACCGTCCGTATGCCGGGATATTGTCGTTCGGAATCTCACTGCACGTCGCCGGTTCGAATTCCTGTCACGGGTTAAGGCTCGTGGCGGGCGTTGTCGGCCCCTGGTCGTTCGCGGAGGAGACACAGCGGGAGGTTCACCGCCTGGTCGGCAGTGGATTGCCCGAAGGTTGGAGTCACCAATTGAAGAACGAGCCGCTGTTGGATCTTGCCTACGAGTATCGCCATCGATTCCGGATGGCGGGCCGGCGTGAAGCGTGGTTGCTGGAAATACTGCCCTCTGCCGGGGGCGCCGTGGGGAATGCCCTTACACAGTTGCAGCTCGGGGGGCTTGTTCGGTTTGGATACAACGTCCCGGATGACTTCGGCGTGACACTGGTGCGCGGATTGGGGCAGATGCCGCCTCCGAGGAGGAGGCAATTGTCGGAGAAGGACGCGGACTGGGGCTTCTCGGTGTATTGTGGCGGGTTCGGAAACCTCGTCCTGCAGGACATCACTTTGGACGGCAACCTCTGGCACGATGGCCCGGGCGTTGACAAGCGACCGCTAGTGCCGGCCGGAGGCTTGGGTATGAGTGTCGGCAACCGGAGGTTCCTCGCGGCGTTCACGTATGTCTTCTGGGGGGAGGAGTTCAACGGACAGAAAGAGCACTCGGAGTTTGGGGCGATCGCCCTGTCCTACTTTTTCTGATTTTCACGTTGGCGATACTGATCTAATTCCAGCTCATCAGATGGCAGACGGCCGATGGGTTATGCCGTGCGTGGTGACCCCGGCTACGGAGCGACCTCCGTCAGGTTTTGGGTGTCATTTCCGGGGGTTAAGTGGTGGCGGAAAGGCGGGGAGAACCGCCCGCGACCTGATACTTGTGCCAGAGTGAAAGCAACCAGACGACCGATTCCATGGAGACATCCTGCTTTTCATCATTGGGGCGTCTCGCCAACTGCCAGGCTATTGCATCAGGGTGAGATAGATCCTTGAGGCTGACGATCTGCCCGTTTCGTATCCTCCTCACCGCGCGATTGAGAGTCACTGCTGACGGTTTTTTGAGCGTGGCTCGGACCGACCTGACTTGCGTCTGGATCAACCGCAGTTTCGGAAACACACAATGGAGGAACTCCTGAAAGATCAGTTCCAGGGGCTGTTGGCCTCTTGCGTCCTCCTGCTTCAGGCGCTGGACGACGGGGGCCGCTGCCGACACGATGGGCACGAACCGTTGGTAGAATACCTTGCGTGCATGCTCCTCGCGAGGCGTCCAACCCGGGGAACACTTGGCGAGATAGAACACCGAGAAGCTCCGGATCAGGTAGCTTTCCAGCTGTTCTCGTTCGGTCAGCTCGCCGATTCCGTCCGCCAGATACTGCCACACCAGCTTGAGATAATCCTCAACGCTCAGGATGCAGGAGAGTTCGAACTCCATCACGTCCGTGATGCACTCGGAGAGCAGCTTGCCGGTCGGAGTTGTATTTCGCCAATGATCGCCAAAGACCTTCAGGGAGAATTGTTCGGGCGACAGGAACTGCATCACGTGCATGACTTCGTGCGACATCGTCCAGTGCTGGCGCACGTCCAGCGCGTCGTTGGGCGGGACAAGGAGGATGTCTTCGAAGTGTTCCATCGTGGGGGAGCGGTGTCTGCCGACGAGCACGAACCCGCCCCATTCTTTTCCGAGCTTTCGGACCAGGTCAGCCACGAGTTGTTCCAGGGCCTTCAGCATTCGTTGCATGCCCATGCCCACGGGTTGGACTCCGAAGGACACACCCCAGGGGGATTCTTCAACGCCGTGGTATGCCCCTTGATATCTTTGGCTGACTGCCAAATGGCAATACTGAAGCAGGGTGGCGAATCGCAGGCGCGCGGCCGAGGAGAGGGATGGCTTGTGGTTGATGGCTTCCGTCTTCAACCGCGTCATGGCCCGGACCATGTCCAGGAAGGCGTCTACCAGCAGTCGGTTTTCCAAGAGATTGTTGAATTGGTAGATCGCTGTTGCGGCCGAGGCCCCTTCCGGTCCTAGGGCGGCCAAGTGCTTCGCCTGTGTCTTTGAAAGCGCCAGCACGATCGTCTTCCGCATTGAGAGTGGCTTCAGCAGCTCCCAGTTCCTGCTTTGCTTGACGCGGTATTGGAGTTCGGTGTGCGTCCTGATGAGGTCATTGGCGTTCGCACTTCGAAACTCATCCAGTTGTTTCAGCAACTGGTTGAGGGTCTTCACGCCTTTCAGTTGAACGGAGAAGTCCAGGTCACGAGCCCCCAAGCGAACCGTTATCCTTCGTTGCCCGCCGGTCTTGCCCTGATCCAGGTCGAAATGCCTTCTTGCGGCACTCTGCAATTGCGTCATGGCCCCCGGGGTGCAACTGGCGCTGAAATGGACCTCCAAGTTGTCATTCGTCAGCTCGTCTGCGATGGATACGATCGGCGGACGGCGGACGGCAGGGTCGGAGACGTCCAGAGCATGACCCAGCATGGTGAAGGTCTTCTCGGCGAAAACTTCGCTTTTCTTTGGCCCCTGCTGGATCCGCATTCTTGGAAACTGCTGGCCGATTCGATCAAGTATTCCGGAGAGCGACGAGTCCGAGATGACCAGGACGACTTCAAACCACCCCATGGTTCCCAGCATTTGAACGGCCCCATCACCGCCCCGTATCGACTCAGCGAGGAGCAATTCCGCGTTCAGGCCGAGTTTTTCGACGACGATGGGGTTGATCTTGAGGAAGCAGAGGCCAAGGAGCGGGCCGGAGAGTTGCTGGATGGAGAATACCGGTTTGGAGCGCCGGCCCAGCGGCTTCCAGGTGTAGCAGACGTATTCTGTGGAGGCGGTGATTCCGGGGATTGTCCCCAAGCGGACGAATTCCGATTCCAAGATCTTGCTGCCATCTTGAATGAAGGCCAGGTCGTAACTGCCGAAGAGGCGGAAGACCTTGAAGCTCTCAGGTGGGAGTCCGAAGCGTCGGCAGCTTTGCTCGATTTGTCGCCCTACCGACACTTCGTGTCCGGGCATGACCCGGAACAAGATGATGCGAACCAGACTCCGTTGGATTTCCCATCGGTCAAACATGTGACATCTCCCCCTTTGGCATGAACGTGTGCTTCCACCGCTCCCATTCGTAATGTGCGTAATCGGACGGGAATTTCTGGCTATACGTGGTCACGACCTCGCGCATGAAGTCGCCTGCAAGATCGTAAGTCCAGCATCTCTTCACATCGCTGAGTCGGCGCATGAGGCCGTAGGGGGCCTTTGCGATCCGGGCGTATTGTTGGGTGTGGACGGCCATGAAGATGTTGGGGAAGCCATCTTCATGCAGGCGCAGGACATCCGGCACCAACTCCTCGTTCCAAGGGTCACTTCCGTCTGCTTCGTTGAAGTAACCTGAGAACCCGATGAGGATGAGGGCCGCGATGTTTCTGGGCTTCCTCAGCACCGCCTTGGCTGCGGAGATCTCGCGCGCGAATCGCGCGCGATCATTGGCGTATGTCCAGTCAATGAACGGGCTGAAGCTGGGTTTCAGCTGGGACGGGTGAGTGAACGTGGTCGCATGGAACCGCCTCGATTCAAATTCGAGGCACGGGGCCTGTGTTGGTATTTTGAAGGAACGCGCCAGCCGGTCATCGTTTCCCGAGATTGCGAATCGCGGCAGGCGGTGCAGATGGGGCTGTCCGTTGGGGTCGCGCGGTTGAAAGCAGACATGGCTCAGCGAGCCGTGGATCTTCCAATAGCTGGGGGTTGGAACGGTTTCTGATTTGACCGTGTAGTAATTCTCCCAGTCGTATTCACCAGGATTCAGGACCGGATTCTGCCGTATCCCCACGGTTCCGAAACGGCGCCAGATCGTGTCGAAGAACATGTCATAGTTCGTGGTGATGACATCCCGGCACAGGCCGGCCTCGACGAATTTGAAGATGCAACAGTGCGCGAAGGACGGAAGCGTATTCGAGGTGTAATACCGGGCATACTCAAAGTGCCTCCACTTGTATGCTTCAAAGGCCCTCGGATTTTTGAACCGGCCACCGGCCTTCTGGCGAAGACCGTCGTCATTGATGATGTTGTTGACGTTGTCTATGCCATTGCCAACAACAAAAACCAGCCGCTTGCTGAGTCCGGCGCGGCGACGATGCTTTACGAAGAGTTGGTCAATGATGGCTCCGAGTCTGGCCAGTTCCCTCATGATTTGAGGCTCGCTACTTCAGCCCCTCCAAGGCTTCCTCACGATACGCGATGGCTTCGCGTTCATAGTGGCGGGACCGTCTGACAACCTGCCGCACGTTGGAGAAGGTAAAGATGCCCCCAGGGCCTTCCGTCAGCTCGACAGCCTCGGCTTCAGCCTGCTCCGGATTCCGGGGCGCATCAAACCGGCCTGCAATGTCCTCAGCTCGGACGATCTGCAAGTCGGGCGCGTTGTGCTTGTTTCTGGCCATACCAAAAGTCCTTTCAAAGACGGGCGCGGAAAATAACACGCACTTTGTGCGCCACGCAACTGCATTTGCTTTGGAGACTCCTCTCGCCGGTGTAATCGAAGGCACGCCATTCCGGCTTCGGCATGAGCGACAGTAGGACGAAGCCGTGTCCCGCGTCAAGCATGCATTCTGGGATTTTGCGACTTGTGCGACTTGTCGTTCTCCTGGTTCTCTCCGGCAACATCTCGTGCCGTGCAGGTTGGCCGAAAGCAAAACTGGCTGTGGCCGCCGGCGGTGAAATGAAAGAGGAGCTGGGGTGGCAGCTCGATAGTCTTGCAAGGGCAGCCATCATGGACCGCGGAGCAAACTCAGCAATGTTGGCAGCATTCGGGGACTGACGGTTCCCGAGTCGATCAGCTAGCGAGGACTGTAGCCCCCCATGGCGACACAAATAGACATGCCCTTGGCACGGGAACGACATTGAATCTCTTCAACTTGGTATCTGCCGCGTGACAACCCGGTATTCTGACGGAGGCCCACTCTGGATCGAACGTATCGCAGATCACCCATTTTGAGAGGACGATATTTCGGACGTTCAACTTAACGACCCGGTGGTTTGTTGGATCATGTTTGCTTAACACATTCACCATGAACATATTATGATATTTACAATCGGTTGGCATGTTCTTTGCGTTACGTGTGTTTGGCAAGTTATTTGGACGGCAGTATGAACAGTAACGAAGAGAACGCGCTGATCACCGAGTTGGGCGAACGGGATTTTCGATCGGAGGTCCTAAGATCGAAATTGCCTGTCTTGGTGGAGTTCTGGGCGCCGTGGAGCCGCCCTTGTCAGATTCTCGGTTCAGCCTTGGAGGAGACTGCGTCTGCCTGTCGCGGGAGTGTGAAGGTTGTCACGGTCAATGCGGATGACAACCCCACGTTGAGTCTGTGGTATGAAATCCGATCCATTCCAACACTGTTGTTTTTCCTGGATGGGGACATCCACGCCAGGATCGTCGGGACCGCCAGCAAGGAGGCGATTCTCGCCAAGTTGCAGTCAGTGCTCGGCGGGAACAGCGCAGAGTCTTCCCTCGTTCCGCCAAGTCCTCAATAGGCCTATGAACACTCCAACCTGCGAGCAACCGAACGCCTCCTGTTTATCGCGCTACTCGGCGAGACGGACTCGTCATCATGTGGACTTCTTCTGCGATGCTCCTGCCGCCAAGACGGTGCAGTTGGTCGGGGATTTCAATGGTTGGGATTCGGCGGCGACCCCAATGTTGCGGATGCCCGATGGCCGTTGGATGGCCGGCCTGGAACTTCACCATGGCCACCACCAGTATTTGTTTCTTGTGGATGGGGACCCGCGGCTTGATCCCCGTGCAAGCGGCATCGCCCGCAACGAGCGCAACGAGGCCGTTTCGCTGATCGCAGTCAGTTAATGGAGTATCGCTTTCCCCCCAGAGCGTCCATGAGCACATCATCCAACGACAAACAAGCACGAGCGAGATGGCAGGTCATCCTGGAGCAGGTGCCGTGTCTTGGCCCTGAGGCCAGGGTCAGAGGGCATCTGCTGGACGTCATCAAGGCATTTTGTGCTTGTGTCGGGGATGGTCTCAATGAGGACGAGCTCACTCGGTTGTTACAGGTGGCGGCCCTTCCGCCGGAGGCTGGTTTTGGTTTTGTGAGCCTTTCCGGCGGCTTCGTGACACTGAGCGTCCCGCCGCAGGATCTAGCGCACTGGCATCCGGAGACCGGCTGGATCGTTCCGGAGAAGGAACGCGTCGCGAGCGGGATCGCGGAGAGATACGGCCTCTTCCTGCATGAGCCCCCCGATGTGAACTCCAGCTATCTTGATCCCGGCTCCGAATCCACTCGTCCTCGTCACCACTTGGAATTCAGCGACCACCGCGACGCGGTGGTAATCGCACATCCCAGCTTTCTCAAAGTTCGCTTATTCACCACCCCTACTGACAACCCCGAATTCCTGGCGGCCCTCGCGGCCCTGTATCAGGTAAACCCTCGCTTTTGAAAACCACCATCCATCCATCCGCAACTGACATCAACGTAATGCAACTCAACGATCACACTCCGACAGCTTCAGCCACATGGAAGGCGGCGCTGGCACCCTTATTCTGCGGTCTGGTGCTGACCGCATGCAACCGCGAAGGCCAGGCTCCACCGCCAACGGTAGTCCCAGAGGTCGCGATCGTGACAGTGACAACGCAACGGGTCGTGCTGACCACCGAGTTGCCGGGACGCACATCGCCATACCGGATTGCGGAGATTCGGCCGCAGGTCAACGGTCTCATCCAGAAACGGCTGTTCACGGAGGGGGCGGATGTTCAGGCTGGCCAGGATCTTTATCAGATTGACCCCGCCCCCTTTAAGGCGGCCTTGGACAATGCGAACGCGGCTTTGGGTCGGGCGGAGGCCACCGTGCCGGCGATCCAGTCGAGGTCGGAGCGGTTCAAGCAGGCCCTGGCCGACAAGGCTGTCAGCCAACAGGACTTCGATGATGCGGATGCCGCCCTGAAGCAGGCGCGGGCCGATGTCGAGTATTGGAGGGCGATGGTGGAGACAGCCCGTATCAATCTGGGATACGCCCGCGTGGTTTCACCGATTTCCGGTCGCATCGGAACCTCCACCGTTACCGACGGCGCCATCGTAACCGCGTATCAGCCGATGGCCTTGGCCAGCATTCAACAATTGGATCCGATTTACGTGGACGTGCCCCAGTCCACGGCTGAACTGCTGCGACTGCAGCAACGTTTGGCGGAAGGGCGGATCAACCGGGCCGGGCAGAACGCCAACAAAGTGCGGCTGATTCTGGGTGACGGCAACAGCTATCCTGTGGAGGGGACTCTGCAATTCCGCGACGTTTCGGTGGATCCGACCACCGCCACAGTGATTCTACGGATGGTCTTCCCCAATCCGAACGTGGTTCTCCTGCCAGGCATGTTCGTCCGGGCGGTGGTGGAAGAAGGTGACAATGACGCGGCCATCCTGATTCCCCAGCAGGCGGTGTCGCGCGATCCCAAGGGCAATCCTCTGGCCTTGATCGTGGACGCTGCAGGCAAAGTTGAACAGCGGATGCTCAGCCTGGACCGGGCCATGGGAGACCAATGGCTCGTTTCCTCGGGTTTGACGCCCGGTGATCGGATTATCGCGGAGGGCATGCAGAAAGTGCGCCCGGGTGCGGAGGTAAAAACAGTGCCCTTCGATGAGGGCCGGAAGCGGGGGGCAAAACCAGGCAACACGACCCATCCGGCATCAATATCAAACTAACGAAGGCGCCCCATGTTATCGAGATTCTTTCTGAACCGCCCCGTTTTTGCGTGGGTCATTGCCATCATCCTGATGGTGGCGGGTTGTCTGGCGATCTACAAGCTGCCCATCTCGCAGTATCCCCCGATAGCGCCTCCTTCCATCGCCATTACCGCCTTCTATCCTGGGGCGTCGGCAGAGACGGTGGAAAACAGCGTGACGCAGATCATCGAGCAGAAGATGACCGGCTTCGACAAGATGCTGTACATGTCCG
>CAZWJC010000035.1:0-35734 GCA_964634255.1 uncultured Verrucomicrobiota bacterium
AGGGCCAGACGGGGAACCTCCCAACAACCAGTAACAATCAAACCAAGGGGACATTTCTAAAGAGTTTTGACAGGCAATTTCTCCGAGTTTTCGATGATTTTACTCAAGCTTGCCTGACGTAATTCCACTTGAGAATGAGAAGCCAACAAACCCGTGTGTTTTAACCGGCATCCGAATTTTTACATCGCCCAGACTGTTAAGTGGCTTATGGTGGTCGCATTGGGGGCATCTTGACAGTGTGCTTAAGCTGGAAGGCGTTAACGGTTCCGCGGCCGGCAGAAACACAAACCATGGAAGCCGAGCCGTCCCATGCAACCGAATCGAGAGTTCCGCCCCAGTGTCCCTCCCCAGTCTCGGTCCAGGCTGGCCGAGATCGAACGTGAAGTCGTAGCCGAGGCCCACGAATGGGGTCGGCGACGTCTGCAGGAACGCCTGCAACAACTGGCCGCGGAAGCGGGCCAGGTTTTTTCCCCTCGCCCAACGCAAGCGCCGTCCGTTGACCTTGTACAGCGAACCAGGCGAAGTTCAACTGACTTTTTATCACGCCAGCCAACACGTCTGGGAACTGGGCCGAGCGTTGTGCGGAGAAGCCCAGCCCAGACTCTCGGAGTGGGTTGAGCCGCGGCTCCATCAGTTGCGGCACGGGCGGGAGCGAGCCGTGCTGGGCCAAATTGCCGGGCTAAAGCCGCGGCGGGGCGCGTCCAGAAAAATCATCGTGCGGGAGCAGCACTATTTTGCGAGCCATGCCGGGCGGATGAATTATCGGGACGTGGCGCGGCGGGGCTGGCCGATCGGGAGCGGCGCGGTGGAGAGCGCTTGTCGCCAAAAGCAATGCCGCTTTAAGCGGGCAGGACAATTTTGGAGCCGGCGAGGTCTACGCAATCTCTGCGCGCTCGATGAAGCGCGGCGCAACCATCTCTGGGATGAACTCTGGCAACCCGCCTAAACAAGAACGACCTGCGGATGCACCCGGTCGCATTGGTGTTGGCACAAAAAGCTTGCCAGTGCGGCCCGTTGTGTTAGCAATGGCCTGTCCGCGCAGTTTCGTTCAAGATTAATACCAATTGCTAAATATGAAGAATTCCATTCTCAAGTATGCAGTACTCGGCCTGCTGGCGGCGGCCCTCGTGGCGTCGCCCGGCCAGGCTTTGGGTCAGGGAACCAACAAGACAGAGAAAACCAAGAAGGCCACCGTGGAAAAAGCGGAGAAGGCGGGCAAGTCAGGCATCACGCCCTTCCGCGGGAAGATTAGCGCCGTGGACAAGACCGCGAAGACCATTAGTGTGGGTGAGCGCACGTTCCAGATCACCTCGGAGACGCGGATTATCAAGGCAGGCAAACCGGCCACGCTGGACGACGCCGCGGTGGGCGAAGAAGTCGGCGGCAGCTACGTCAAGGCGGAAGACGGCAAGCTCATGGCCAAAATGGTCCGAATTGGACCAAAGCCCGAACCCGCTCCAGGCGCGGAAAAGAAATCCGAAAAGAAGCCTGCGACGACCGAAAAGCCGCAGTAAACCGGGTTCACACCTTCAGGGGCAGGCTGGCAACGGCCTGCCTTTCTTTTTGCCCAATGACCATCCGTTAGCGCCGCCACCACGAGGTTTTGCTCTTGGCTGCCTTCGCTGCCGCGGGCTGTCCGCCACTGGTATATTGTCGCACCAGCAGTTGGCTGCGAGCGACGGTCAGTGCCATAATGAGCTCGTCATAGCTCAGGAATCGGTCCGCCGGGTTCTTAGCCATGACTTTTGCCAGCGCGTCACTGGTCGGTTGCGTGACTTCCGGCACGACCAAATTGGGCGGAGTAAGCGGCGTCTGCACATGGGCAACCACGACTTCCTCGACCGTTGGGGCTTCGAACGGTACATGGCCGGTTATGGCGTGATACAGGGTGCCGCCCAAGCTGTACATGTCTGAGAGAAACGTCTCCGGCTCGCGCTTGATCTTCTCCGGCGCGACATAATACGGCGTTCCCCACGCCACGTCTTCCACCTCTTGTTCAACTTCCGCTTTCCGGGCAAGGCCAAAGTCCACGAGCTTCGGCTCGTTGTCGGCGTTGAACAGGATATTGCCGGGCTTGAGGTCGCGATGGAGCAGGTTGTGTTTGAGAGCCATGTCCAGCGCTGAGGCGATCTTGATGCCGACATCCAGGACCTCCAATTCAGTCAGCCGGTGGTTCTTCTCGATCCGTGAATCCACGCTGCCCCGGTCGGCGAGTTCCATCACCAGGTAGAGCTGCCCATCAAAATTATCGAAGCTGTAAATGTGGATGATGTTCGTGTGGTTCAGCGACGCGCAGGCGCGGGCCTCGCGGTAGAACGCCTCCAACTGCTTCGCGTCCTCGGTCAATTCCTTGCGCATGAGTTTCACGGCGACCATGCGCTCGAGCACAGTGTCCCAGGCGCGATAGACCTTGCCCATGCCTCCCTTGCCGATGATCGCGCGGAGTTCGAAATGCCGCAGCAGCATCGGCATCATGATACCGTGCCCGCACTTGCTGCAGTTCACGACGGTCAACGGCGGCAGATCACCGGGTATAAAAACGCGCGTCTCGCAAGACTCGCAGGTGACCATCTTCAGCGGTTTGTCTCCAGACTGGCTCACGGCCTAATACTACCACTCGCGAACCTTCCGACAAGTGCGGATAAAACGCTCCGCAGCCTCCTATTCCGGAACCGGGCGCTGGCTACCTCGGTTACACTCGTTGATCTTGCGCCGCCGGCTTATGCCCGGCTCAGGCCGCCGATGGCCTGACGCAGTTTGCGTTCTATGTGCTTCAGCCGCTCCGGATCGAGGGTTTTCCCGCCCGCGATTTCGCTCACATAAAAGCTGTCTATCGCCGCCCCGCGCTCGGTGCAGATCTTGGCGGTCGAAATATCCAGCCGCAACGCCGCGAGGGTTTGCGATATCACGTACAGCAACCCAATCCGGTCCTCGGTTTCTACCTCGATGAACGTCCGGTCAGCGGAGGCGTCGTTGTCGAAGCGGACGTGCGTGGCCAGCTGCTCGCCTTCGTAACTTTGGTAAAGCGGCCGGGTGAGTTTCTGACGCGCGATGAGCACCTTGAAATCCAGTTCGCCGCCGTTGAGGACCTTGGTGAGCAATGTCGCGAACCTCTCGTGCTGCTCCTCGCTCGCGAGCACGCCCGTTTTGGCATCCGTCACGTAAAATGTGTCCATGGCGATGCTGTCGCCCCGGGTGAACACCCGAGCGGTGAGGATGTTCAACCCCGCCGCGCTGAGCGAGCCGGCGATGTGACTGAACAACCCCGCACGGTCCCAGGTGCATACCTTCACCGAGGTGTAGCCGCGATCGGATTCATCCTGCCAGTGCAGGACGGGATCCAAGGCGTGCTCGGATTCGGTGAATTGCTGAGCCATGAACTGGTGGGCAAGTTGCAGGTCAGTGACAATCTCCCGAGAACCGTGGATTTGAAAATAAGGTGCTGGAAGTGCAGCAAAGTGAGCCTGCACTTCCTCGTCGGCGATTGCCGCGGGCCGCAGCTTGCGCACCTCCGCCAGCAATGCCCCGCGGTGTTGCTCTTCGGCTCGCACGAACTCAACACTGCCGCTAAGCACCGGCCTCGCCTTCTCATGCAGCGCCCGCAGCAAGGCGTCCTTGAAGCCGTTCCATAGCTTGTCGCTAGTCGCCTGGGCATCCACGAAAGTCAGCAACGTCAGCAAATTCAGCGTCTCCAGATTTTCCACCTGGCCCGCGAATTTGCGCAGGACGAGGGGGTCCTCCAAGTCACGACGTTGCGAGACAATCGCCATCAGCAGGTGATGTTCAATGAGCCGTTGCAGGACTTTCGTGGCGTGGGCGTCCAGGCTGAGCCGCTTGGCCACGCGCGCCCCCAACCCGCCGCCGACTTCGGCGTGGCGCCCGCGCTCCGCGCTGGGCTTGCCGGTGTCGTGCAGCAGGAGGGCGAGGTAAAGCAGATACGGGTGTTCGATCGCTTGGAACATCGCCGTGTATTGTTGGTGCGGCGGCTCCTTGGCTTCCCACACGCGATCGAGTTGTTCTACGCAGACCAGCGTATGCTCGTCCGCTGTGTATTGGTGGTAGAACTCGTGCTGAACAAGGCAGGTCAGCTTGCCAAACTCGGGGATGTACTTACCGAGCAAGTCCACCTCGTGCATGGCGCGCAGGATCGGCGCCACGGCACCCCGTTGGCTGAGGATGCTGCAAAATGTCTCACTCACGCGCGGGTCCGTGAGGAACTTGCGGTCCACCAGTTTCAGCTCTGTACGGATGAGCGCGGCGAGATCGGGATGCAGTTTGAGCCCGCGTTGTTGGGCATGCAGGAACACGCGCATCAGCCGGCGCGGATGATCGCGGAATACCGTATCTCCTGTCGAATGAATCTGCCCCTTCTCGAAGCGGAAACCGTCCACCGGTTCGGCGGGCTTGGCGCGACGCGAGGGCAGCAACGCCCGCAAGGCAGAAAGCCGCCCAGGTGGCGCGGGTTGCAGCGCGAGTCGTTCTTCGATCGTTCGCGTGATGAGGTAGATGTTGCGCGAGTGTTCATAGAAATCGCGCATGAACCGCTCCAGCCGTTGGCTGGGTGACCGTTCGGTGTAGCCAAGGTGATGCGCCACGGCCGGTTGCACGCTCTTCGAGAGCACGTCCACTGGACGATTCACGAAGTAATGGAGTTCCGTGCGAGTGCGCAGCAGGAAATCGTAAGCCGCCTTGAGGTACTTGCGTTCGGCCGGAGTGATGAAGGCGGGTTCTTCCAGTTCCCGCAGTGACCGGGTGTGGTGCTTAAAGAACGCCATCCAGATCAGATTCTGGAAATCGCGCAGGCCACCGCAGCCATTCTTGATGTTTGGCTCCTGCATGCAGGCCGAGTTCCCGAATTTCGCCCGCCGGGCTGACTGATCGGCCAGCCGCGCCGCGATGTATTCGCGCTCATGGCCAGCGACGCATTTCGCCATGACCGTCTTTTGGAACTTCGCAAACAGCTTGTCGTCACCCACGATCAACCGCGCTTCGATCAGCGAGGTCTTGGATTGCATGTCGCTGTTCGCCACGTTGACGCAGTCGTCCACCGAGCGGACCGAGTGGCCCACCTTCAAGCCCAAGTCCCAGAGCGGATAGAGGATGCCGTCAATGATCTTCGCGAGGTGCGGGAGCGGTTGGTTGGCGGCGACCTGCCCCGCGTGCAGAAACATGAAATCAATATCGCTGTGCGGATTCAACTCGGCCCGGCCGTAGCCGCCGATGGCGACCAGGGCGATGGGCGGAAACTCCTTCTGTGCCTGGACGGACATGCTGGCTCGGGCCGCCTCCCACAGATGCCGCAACATCACGTCGAACATCGCTGCCCGCCCCCGGCACACCTCCAAGCCGCCCGCGCCACCTCGATGCAGCATCTTCAGGCGGTGGGTCTCTAACTTCAGAAAGGTCTTGAACCGGGCCAATTCCTGAGAGGCCGTACGGCCTTCCGGCAGGCGCAACCGTGCGGCGGCATTGGCTTCGATCTTTTCGTGCAACGTCATGGTATCGGGCGAAATTCGGGCAAACTCTGCGGGCAAACGGGGGCGAACGCAAGTGCCGGCATCGCCCTACGGCGGGCTGGCCTTGCCGGGCGAACTTCGTCGGCTGACCGCTCAGGAAGTCAACGCCTTCAGGCAAGCCCGCGCTTGCTCACGCAAGACCGCCCGCTCCGATGCGGCCAACCCGGCGGGGTCGAAGCGATACCGGTAGTGTAGTCGCAACAAGTCGCGCAGCAACGTCTTCGTCACCTCATCACTCCTGTTCGTGGCCGCGCGCTCCAACCAGGCGGACAAGGCTTCGCTCGGCGCTCGGGGCACACCATGTTCCGCAAGTCGCTCTTCCAACAGGAAGAACTCGGAGTCCAAGCCAGGCCAGACGACCTGCAGATCTGCCTTCGCCGGCTTGCCGCCCCGGCGTTTCCGGCCGCGTCGGAAGATGATTTGGTAAAGCAACAGCACGAGCACCGGGCCCAACGACCACAGAATGTATTGCCGCAGTTTTGTCTGCCCCCACCACACTTTGGCGATTTCGTAACGCACCCGCGCCCATGCGTCGGCCAGCCACAGCATTGAGGAGACGCCACGTGATTCCTGTGTCACCCAAGAGGCTGGCGTCGTGTCGAAATCCTGCCACTGGCTGCGTTGGGCGTTCCATACCAAACACCAGGCATGGGCGTCGCGCTGCCGGACCACGTATTTCCGGCCCGAGCCTTCATGCACGGCGTAGCCCACGACGTAGCGCGCTGGAATGCCGGCCTGTCGCAACAGCAACACCGTGGCCGTGGCGAAGTACTCGCAATGCCCCTTGCGCGTCTTCAGCAGGAAGCGACTCAACGGTGTCTCGTTTGTCCCTGCTGACCGGCGACTAGGGCGTTGCCAGGTGCTGTAAGCGAAGCGGTTCGTGTCGCCGAAAAACTCGCTCAGCTTCAGCAGGGCCTGCTTCAGGTTGCCTGGCTCAATCCCGAGCTCAGAAACAATCTGCGCGATCGCCGGCGCTTCCCGGGGTGGCACGCCGAGATCTTCTCCAGTGGAGACGGCATACCGCTGAGGCACATTTGTCATCGTTGGGGAGGCCATGTTGGTATAGCGCTCTCTGATGCGGCGCATCATTTCCGGATCTGCGCGATAGCGATGCGGCTCGTCGCCTTGTTCCTGTATTTGCGCCTCCAACTGCAACATGCTGAAATCTTCATTCGTGCTGGCCAGACCAGCGAACGAAAGCCCACCGCCGTCTTCTGCGACGGTCCGCGTACGGAGTGAGTTTGCTGGCACTCCGTTCGACTGTGGGGCAGAAAGATCGGTTCTTGTTGCTCCCGTGTCCGGAGGCGAATCAATCGTCCCGCCGGGACCATACAGCGCGTCAAAAACCACCAAGCCGGGGCCGGTCGCCAGCACCGCGCCATTCGAGTTCTTTTCCACCGTGAAGGCCTTCAAGTTTTCCAGCCGTCCGCTGGTTCGGGGCAAAGGTAGGAGCGCGGCACGTTGGCCGTCCTTCCAACCGTCCAGGAAACTGGCGATTCGCACGGTGGCAAAGTTGGTCTTGCCGGGCACGAGCGGCCAGATAGCGCTGTCCAGCGGAGTCTCGGGGACGGTCTCGAAGCCGTTGGTGCCAGCCCCGCTGCGCCAGACTTCATAGCCATAGCTGCGATAGCTCGCTTCGCGCAGATACTGCGGAGGCGGCCGGCCATCCGGCAGTTCCAAGCGGACGACGATGCGGGGTGACTGCTTTAGCTCACCCACGCGGCCCAGCGCGGTGCGGCTTTGCTCCGCATCCGAACTCTGGCGCATCAGCCGCGCGAGCCACTGCACATTCAGGTTTTGCACCAGGCCCAGCAATTGTCCCACGCCGCGCTGACCGGCGAAGCCGAGCCCAATTGCCAGCGCCAAGGCGCCCGCCCAGATCAGGAAGTTGAACCGCCGAGAGCGTTGGGCCCACAGGCCATACGCCAACAGAACGCACACCCCCCAGAAGAAAGAGTTGAACCGATCTGTCCCCGCCTCATGCACGCCAGCCGCCAGCAGGCAGCTGGCGAAATATGGATAGCCGATCGCGACGGGCCGGTCCGCGGGCGTCGGTTCGCCGCGTTCCTTCGCCTTCCGCCAGCGGCGCCGCAGAATCATCGAGATCGCCGCGAGCGGAAAAGTTTCACGCGTGTTGTAGGTCTGGGCGGCGACGAAGAGGAAGAACAACATGGGCAGCCAACGAAACAGCGCCGCGCTGGTGCGAGCGGTGGAAACCCCGGCCCCGGCCCGCGCGCCTCCCGTGGGATTCTGAAAGAAATTGCTGAAGCTGGCCGGGCCATCGTTGCTTGTGAAGGCATAAACCACCGCGGCGAGCACCAGCAGCGAACAGAACGTCCAGATACGGCTGAGATCGTCGTCGGAAAACTCCCAGCGCACTTTGATGAACCGGGCGCTTTCCAGTACCCCGGCCATAATAGCGCCCACGACCAGCAGGCCGGATTGCCAGCCCCAGAAGAGCAGCGCCGCGCCGAGAAGGAAAGGAGGTGGCTTCATGGGAAGGGGGAAAGCTTCAACCTCCAACATCCAAGGTCCAACAACAAAGAGGTTCTCTCGAAACCCTGTCGCCGCGGATGGAAGTCCGCGCCATGCTCTCCAGTTTGCGCTGACTTACGTCGGCGGCTACGGAGTCTTGAGACTGTCTCCCAAGGAACCGCCAATGTCACCCGCATTGGATGTTCGATGCTGGAGGTTGAATGTTGGAGGTTTTTCATCCAAGCCTCGCCAGTTGTTCCTCGACCTTCCCCACTTCCAGGGCGAGCAGATGCTCCGGCGCGTCCTGCATCGGCCCAAGGTCGAGGGCTTTGGTTTCGCCGCGCGGCACGATCACCAGCGCCAGCACCGGCAGGCCAAGCGACTGCAGCTTCCGTACGAACTCGCGCCGCGCATCGTCCCACGCCAGCAGGACGCAGATGCAGCCGCTCACGCTGCCCACATGATTCAATACCAGATTCTCCAACGTCTTGAATGGCTGGTCCGCGCAGGCCCGCACCGACGCCAGAATCTCCAGCATCTGGTCCGCGTGCGCCAAGCCGCGGCCCGCCGTGAAGCAATACGCCTGCGGCCCGACGAACAGCAGATCCAGCAGCGATTCTTGGGTGAGGATGGTGCAGGCGAACGAGGCCGCGACCGACACCGCCTCCTCGAATTCGTCGCTGTGCGGGCGTTCCGTGAACGTGTCCAGCACCAGCGCGTGCCGGACAAAGAACTCGTCCTCGAACTCCTTCACGATGGGTTTGCCCACCCGCGCCCAGCTCCGCCAGTGGATGTGCCGTAGCGGATCGCCGCGCCGATATTCGCGCAAGGCGACAAACTCCTCGCTCTGTCCCACGTTCGCCGCCAGTGCCACCCCGCCTTGCTGGTACTTCATTCGCCCGGGCAGTGCGACGGGGGGCAGCGGATAACGCTTTGGCAGGATCAACACACTCTGGGGTGCCGGGACGCGCGCCAACGAGCGAAACAAACCCAGCGGATCAGACCGCGCGAAAAACGCGCCCGTCAGCTGAACCACGCCGCGCCGATGCGGAGTGATTTCGACCTCGGCCACGGCAGCTTGGTGCGGTGGGATCGGCGGCACCGCGGCTTCCTTCACCGTCACGCGTTTGAAGGGATTGGCCCGCCGCAGTTGCCCAAAACGAAACGAACGGAACTGGCGTTCGTCATCCATTTGCACGGCTTTCCATTCGGCGAAGGTGGGACGCGGGTCCGCGAGGTTTTCCAGCAAGGTCAATCCGGCCTGAATTTCCCGACCGAGATTCTTCACGGTAACGCGGTAGCTGAACGGCTTGCCTGCGGTGCCGAAGCGGGGGAGAGTGCGCTCCACCGCAACGCGGCACCGCAGCCGGAAGATCACGCTAAACGCCACAGCGACCATCAGCAGGCCCACCATCACCATGAAGGCCTGATAGACGACCGAGTTGTCGGTGTCCGTAGCCATCAGGGCCGTGACCAGCATGGCGCTGAGCACCGCCAGCCCCGGCGGCGTAAACCTCCGCCGGATCCAATGCCGCAACCCCGAGATCAGCCGGTAGTGCAGGTAGATGGGGCGCAGGATCAAGTTCATGGGGAAGTAGCCAACAACCAACCGCGAACACCCAACCCCCAACGCACGGTCAATGGCGTCCGCGTTGGTTGTTCGATTTTGGATGTTGGTGGTTCGGCGTTCACAGCTCGAATCACGCTGGCACTTTGATTTTCTTCACCACATCTTCGACGACGCCCCGCGCCGTTAAGCCGGAGAACCGGGCCTGCGGCTCCATCACCAATCGGTGGGCGATCACCGGCACGGCCAGTTCCTGAATGTGATCAGGCGTCACGAATTCGATGCCGTCAAACAACGCCAGTGCCTGTGCGGCCTTCATCAGGGCAATGGACGCCCGCGGGCTGGCACCCAGCTGCACCCCGTTGGCCGCACGCGTTGCCCCCACAAGGTCCACGATGTAGCGTTTCAGTTCCTCGCTCAGGCGCACGTTTTCCACCGCGTGCTTGAGTGCGAGCACCTCCGCCAGCGTCGCCGCCGGCCTCAACTCGTCCAGCGGATGATTATGCTGCTGGGCCGTGAGGATTGCGACCTCCGCACCGGGCTCAACGTAACCCAGCGTGAACTGCATCGCGAACCGGTCCATTTGTGCCTCGGGCAAGGGGTAGGTGCCGCGAAACTCGACCGGATTCTGCGTGGCAATGACGAAAAACAGGTCCGCGAGATTGCGGCGCTCGCCTTCGACGCTCACCTGCGCCTCGCCCATGGCTTCGAGCAACGCGGATTGCGTGCGTGGCGAGGCACGGTTGATTTCGTCGGCCAGAAGGATGTGCGTGAAGACCGGGCCTTCGTGAAACCGGAACTGCTGTTCGCGCTGGTCGAAGATGGAGACGCCGAGGATGTCCGAGGGCAGGAGGTCCGGCGTGAACTGAACGCGTTTAAAGCCGGCGTCAATCGACCGGGCGAGGGCCTTGGCCAACGTCGTCTTGCCGGTGCCGGGAAAATCCTCCAGCAACACGTGCCCGCCGCTGGCCAGGGCCGCCAGCAATTTGCGGGTTGAGCCGGCCTGCCCCTGCATGATGCGGGCGATGTTCTCGGCAATGCGTTGGTAGGTTTGGCGGGCGGACGGTTGCTGGTTCGCAGTCATCATGGTCTCCGGTCAATTGGACAGCGCAGACGGCGGAAAGTTGCGGCGAAATCTGCGCGTCGCCCCGATGCAACCCACTCCACCCCTGCGCACGGCGGCGAACTTAGCGGCACAACACGCGCAGGGCCAATGAAAACTGGCCCCTGACGGAATCCCGGGCGCAACCGGGCAAACCCACCATCAAGTAAGTCAGAGTTCATCCCAGTTCTGCTGGTCGAGGGTTTCTTCTAGCAGGACTGCTGGGTTTGCATGCGGACAGAATTGCTCCCCTCGTTGGCGCAACAGTGTTCCACACAACGAAAGTGGTGTTGACCTTGGAGAGACTGAAACGCCGCGAACGGGGTGTTCTTCGCTTCCCGGTGCACGCAGGTAAGCAGCGAACTCCGACCCGTGCGCTGCGAATCAGTCGGGCTGGGCCTCAGGCCGAACTCGCGGCGTCGAGCTCGAGTTCAAACAGCAGTTCGTCCCGGCACACCGCCGCGACCGTAGAAATGATGGGCAACGACTTCCAGCCGTGCTTGACCCGCCAATTGGAGAAGACCTCCGCGCCTTGTTGACTCTTGAAATACGCCGTGGCGCGCGTGGTATCCGCGAGGCCCATTCCGCGCGACCGAAGCAGGTCGCCAATCACCTCGAAGGTCAGCTCGATTTGGCCGACCAGATCGTTCGGCCGCACACTCAGGCCACCGGGCTCAATGCTCGCCGTGCCGGAAACGAGAATGTGCCGGCAACGCGGACTCCGAATTTCGACAGCGCGGCTGAAGGAACTGCCGTAAGCGGTGGCGGGACATTGCGCCGGCGACGCGACTTCCTTCACCAGCGCTTGGCCTGCACCGGATTGAATCGCCAGTGCCGCCGCAGCAACGGCCGAACCGCCCGGATTGCGCGTTCCGACGCCCGTGCTGGCCGGCACCAGACCTTCGAAGACTCGCCGAGACCGGAAGAACTCCGTCCGTACTTCGTTGAAGTCGCCGTACCACGCAAGGATGTCGTCCAAGAAAAACCACGTCCGCGCGACATGCGACATGTTTAAACCGACGATCGCCAGCGTCTTTTCGAGTTGTTCGAAGGTCCGCGCGGTCTGCACTGGCCGGTTCGCCGACAAGTCGTCCGAACCCAAGCCACCGAGAAAACACCGGCGCGCGCGTTCATCACGGTACTGACATCCAAGCGTCTCACCACCGACCTCCAACCGCTCCACGTCCACCCCGCGCACGGCCCACACCTGCATGCCTGCCCAGGCAGAGCCCCCCATATCCGCGCCCTCGGTCCAAGTCACCGGCCAGGCCAGCTGACCAAACTCCCGACCCAACGTCACCAGCGCCTCATCCCAGACAGCGACGTTGCCCCACACGATCTGCGACACCACGGTCGCCCCTTCATCTCGGAGCACGTCATGGAGTCGGCGGCATGCATCCTGCCAGGATTCACCCGGGAGCGGGGTCACCGTGACCTGCAGTTCTGCCAGTCGGCCATGGTCCAGCGTGGCGAGCGACAATCCCGGACAGAAGTAGCGGCCGATGGGCTGACTGGTAGCTGAACTCACGGGCTGGAGAGAGGTCGTTGAGGGCATGCGGCGCACTGACATTAGTCGTTTACGGGTCAAACGTTATTCACTTTGGAAAGCAAACTCAGGATGCCGGCGATGGTCCCCGGAGCATTCCCTTCAAACCGGTTGTTTACATAGACAAACACGCGTTTCGGACGACCGGTCCGCTGCGCTAATCGAATCAAACCCGCGGCAGCAGCGCGACCGGCTGGTTGCGGTTCTTTCAGACGGTCGTAAGGCGAAAAAAGTTTCACCGCTTCCTCATAGCGGCGGCCCGGGCGCAGCAAAAACCGCATCGCAGCGAGGTCCGGATTCGTCACGCTTTCTGGATTCGCGACCTGGGTTTCCACCGGCGACATCGCTTCCCAACTGTTGAACACATGTGCCACGCCATGTCGTGCCAGTGTGGCGAAATACTCCGGCTGAAGGAAGGCTGGATTGCGCACTTCCACACCAAGCGGCCAACCACCCGGCAACCTGCCAAGAAAACCGTCCAACGCCTCAACAAAGTCCCGCCCACGCGAGAAGTCCGACGCATAGAACCGCGAGAACTCAAAGATCAGCAAACCCACCCGCGCCCGCACGGCTTCACAGGGTTGCAGAAACGCCGTGGCGAACAAGTCTGCGTTCAAGAAGTTTTCGTTGGCCCTGCCGGCACGGCCTCCGAACCGCGGCAGGTTCGAAAACCTGCGGATCGTGATCTCGTCCGTGACCTTGAGCGCGAACTGGAAGTCGCCTGGGACTTGCCCGGCCATTCTTTCGAGGTAGGGCGCGTCGGGGAATTTGTAGTAGGCCGCATCCACGCAGACGGTCTTGAACACCGCGGCGTATTCTGCGAGGCAGGATCGCTCGAAGCGGCTTTCCGAATACCGTCCGTGCCACACATAGCGATCCCGCTCGTAGACCTGCCCAAACCAGCCCGGATACTTCCACGACGACGTACCGATAAACACGCCCGTCCGCGCCAGTTCGGCCAGCCGTGATTTGATCTGTTCGCGATCGAATTCCATGCGCTACACATCCAGCCTGCCATAGCGCCGGAGTTCCGGCCAGACCCACGCTACCGCCAGCACAACGAGGATGGTGCCGACGCCACCCGACACGACCGAGATGAGCGCGCCCGTCGCGATGGTGTTGCCCAGCGCTGGCCCGAACCAATGCGCTACCGTGCCGGACTCGAAGCCGCCCAGTTCGTTCGACGTGCCAATGAACAGGCTGTTCACCGCGGAGACGCGTCCGCGCTTTTCGTCCGGAGTAAGCAGTTGCACCAACGTATGCCGCACGACCACGCTCACGTTGTCCACCATTCCACAGACCACCAACAACGCGAACGAGAGCCAGAACCATCGAGACACTCCGAAACCGATCGTGGCAAGGCCGAACACAACGACCGCCCACAGCAACGCCCGCCCGGCACGCTCCATTGGGGGGCGATGCGCGAGAAACAAGGCGCAGGCGACGGCCCCGAGTGGCATCGCCGCCTGGAGCAACCCCAATCCGGTCGGACCAACGCCGAGAACGTCCTTCGCGTAGACCGGCAACAGCGCCGTGGCTCCGCCCAGGAGAACGGCGAACATGTCGAGCGTGATCGTTCCGAGGATGATCCGGTTGGCGAACACAAACCTGAATCCTGCCAACACACTCCCTGGCGTCATCTGCTCGCGGACCGCCACCCGGTGACGCCGCCGAATGGCCATGATGAGCAGCATGCAGGCGAATGCCGCAACCGCGTTGAACGCATATACCGGCAAGGCACTCCGGGCGACGGCGATGACCGCCCCACCGGCGGCGGGCCCGGCGACCGACGAGAGATGGAAACTCCCGCTGTTCCAGGTCACCGCCCGGGCGAACAGGTGGCGCGGCACCAAGTGCGGCATAAACGAGGCGCTCGCCGGCCAGAGGAACGTACGCGCCACACCCGCGACAAACAGACAGACGTAAATCCAAACCACGGGCGCGCCAAGTGCGTTGATTAACGTCAACCCAACGCTCGCCAGCGCAACGGCCGCCATACAGACGGCGATGATGCGCTTTCGCTCGAAGTTGTCTGCGATGTGTCCTGCGGGCAAGGTACAGAGCACCATCGGGAGCATCTGCGTCAAGCCCACCAGGCCGAGTGCCATCGCAGAATGCGTCCGTTCATAGAGATCCCACCCCACCGCCACCACCAGCATCTGTTGACCGAAAACTGCGATAAGCCGTCCAACCAGGTAGAGGACATAGTCCCGATTGCGCAGCACGGCGTAGGGATCATGGCCACCCTCCGCCTGTGATGTGGCAGCGGAATGGTCAGGCGCTTCATTTGACGACATACGTTACGCTGAAGATTAGCGGGCATGGCCGGAACGTCGAGCCAAGGCCGCTCACAGTTGGCAAGCCCGTGGCGGGGCAACAACGGCTGAACGCGCCTGAGTGGTGGCCGGACAAGTTGCGATGGACCGGAACGGGGACTGAAAGCGAAGCTTTGCTCTCTCCGGGTAAATGCCACTTCCATTCGCACCAGAGCAGCAACTCACGCTTGATGCCACAAAAAGACGGGGCGCATCGTCACCGATGCGCCCGAAACTCAAATCGTCTTGTCGTAATGCTGGCACCCACCAGCAACGCTAGAATGGCAGGGTTTTGGGATGAAGACAATCCGGGGCAACTCTGGAAATCAGACCGGGGCCACACCGGGCCGCGCTCTCAACAGCCCGAGGATGTTCGTCGCCCTTTGATTCATCGATTCTACGGATCACTTCAGTGGAATGCGGAAAAGCGTAGCGCTGAGCGGGGGAACGCGCAGCCCAGCCGAAGGAACGACACCGTCGGTCTTCTGGATATCCACCACGCGCGCTTTGCCGGGCGTGTTGTGCGCCGCGTGGGACGGCCCGGAGATGCACCAGCGAGTGGCGGGGCCGTTTGCTGTCGCGCCGGCAAGCACAGGGCTGAACTCCAGCTCCTTTTCCGTCGGATTCATCACGCCGATGGTGAGGGCTTTTCCATCCTTCGTGAGCGCAGCCGCCACGTCACACGCGCCGAAGTCCTGATCAAGTCGGAGCGGGATCTGGCCGTAATGCGCCCGGTACATTTGCAGCACCAAGCCCGTGGTCTCCATCTCGGCCGCCGTGCGGGTGGTCTTGATGGCCCCGATTACATTCACCGTCTGTGCGTAATGCGCCATCTGAATGATGTCGCTCTGCCGGAAGTACTCGTGCAAGCCTGCGGCCACCCCCAGGCCGTCGGAGAGTTCATAGACGCAGCCCAGTTCGCCGTAAACATATTCGCGATGCCAGTAGTTCCACTCGTCCATGGCAATTGGAATGATGCGCCCCTTCAAGTTCGGCAGGCTCGCCTGGAGTTTGCGATGCCCTTCGGCTTTGGAACGGATGCTGTCTTTCAACTGATTCACATGCTTCTGCGAATCCACGCGCCCATCCTGGGCCCACGGAACGCGCCCCTGGTAAAAATGCTCGGAGAGCAGGTCCATATGATCGGCGCATTCTTCGAGCATGATGCGCGAGCAGGTCTTGCCGGACTTCGCTTGGTCGGGATCGTGGTCCTTGTTGATCGTGGTCAGATCGCCAACCGCTGTAAGCACCACGGTCGGATCTGCTTTACGCATCGCCTCCACGACCAAGTTGTTCTTGAGGGTATAATGCTGCATCTGCATGAAGCCGAGCTGCCACGGTCCGAACATCTCGTTGCCCACGCACCAATACTTCACGCCGTAGGGCAGCCGACTCCCGTTCTTTGCGCGCCAACCGCCCGCGATCGTCTTGGCGCTCCCGTTGCAGTATTCCACCCATTGACCGGCCGAGTAGGCATCGCCGAAGCCGGTGTTCGCTGCAATCATAGGTTCGGTTTTGACCTCCCGACAGAAGGCGATGAACTCGTCTGTTCCGAAATCGTTGTGCTCCACGCCGGTCCAAGCCGGATTCTTGCGCGGCGGGCGGCGGTCGCGATCGCCAATACCGTCGCGCCAGTCGTAACCGCTCACGAAGTTGCCGCCCGGCCAACGATAGACGGTACCGTTGAGTTGCTTGAGCAACGCGAGCGTGTCGGCACGCATTCCACGGACGTTGTCGGCCGGCATAAGCGATGGTGGACCGAGCAACACGTCGCCGCTCAACACGCGGATTTCGAGCACGCCGTTCGTCTCGCCGCCGCTGGCCGGGGTAAGCGTGAAGAATTGCCTGGAGTATTTCGTGCCTGAGAATTCCAGTTTTTTTGCGGCTCGGTTGCCGGGGCCTTGCCCCCACACAAGCGCGACTTCCACTTCCGCGTGTTTGCCAAGCGGTTTCACCCAGAGATAACCGCGGTACTGCTTCTGGGCGACGAGACCAAGGTCGCGCTGGCGAATGCCCCCGCCGCCGAGAATGCGTGGCGAGTGTTCTCCCACAAAGGCGTCCGCCTTCACCATAGTCACGACGCGAGCATCTCCAATGATTTCCCAGGGCGATGCCCCCACAACCGGAAAAGCTGTGTTCTGGAGGCTCTTGTAAGGTGCGTAATCGGCCGTGATGGGAAAGTAGAATTTGCGGTCTTCCAGCATCTCCGCCCAGATGCCGCCGTAAATGCAGCGACCGAGATGCTCAATAAACTGCCCGTAGAGGAATGGGCTGATGGGTGCGCCCGTCTTGCTCGTGTCGAGCTTCAAGTCCAGCGGAGCGGCAAATGTGACCGACCAGGACAACAATCCGACGGGGAGCAGGGCCAGGATGTGCTTCATATCGAAGGCAGTTTGAACAAAGCGACCACGGCTGTCGAGCGGCCTTCCCACCTCAAGGGTTCGTGTCTGTCAGAACGGTCAGTCCTGCCAGGGACGCCCAAGGACCGTTTGCGTGGCCGCTCAGCGCGGTTACTTTCAAGAACTTCGCGGTGATGGGTTGGGCGAAGACAATCGTCTTCAATTGGGCGTCCCGCGCCAGAGTGCCTTGCGCCACCGATTCACCCCACGCCTTTCCATCCACGCTGCCGGACACGGCGTAGTTCTTGATCCAACCGTTTGGATTCCCGTCCTGCCGCGGCAACAGGGTCAGGCCGCGCAAGCGCTTCGGCGCCTCGAGTTCCACGATCAACTCGTGCGGAAATCCGGCAGCCAGCTCTCCCCACGCCGTGTGCCACATCGTGGCGGGGTCGCCATCCACCGCGAGCTCAGCCTCGTAACCTTCCTGTTCACTGGTCGCCTTTACACTGCGCACGCCTTGCGGCATCGACCCTTTGGGTTCGGCGACGAGGTTTTGAACCTGGGCGGGCGTGAGTTCGGTCTTGGGCGCGAACATACCACTCGCCATGTAGGCCAACAGGCTCGTGCGCATCTGGCGGGAAACCGGATCGTCGGCATCGCGCGTCAGATCGAAGCCGCACACGATGATCTTGCCCTTGCCCACTCTGCCTTCGAGAATCAAACCCAGCGGGCGGGCCGTGACCCAGTCGTCAATCACGCGGACCACCGGTTCCACGCCACGCGGCAAGAGATCCAGCCGCAACGCGCCGGCACGATGGATGAGATACCACCATTGCCAGTTGCTGTGATTGTCCGTCGGAAACTCCGCCAGCGCGGGGTGCTTGGGATCGCACACGATGCCGAGCGTGGTGGGCGGCTGGCGGCCGGTCCACGCCGTGTTCCAAAAGATGCTGGAGAATCCGAGCTTCACGGGCGCGCTGTCGAAGTTGCGGACCTGTTTGCCGGGAATCGTCAGCAACACCTTGCCGCCGGAGCGCAGACGCGCTTGGGCTGCCTCATCAAACCGCGCAGTGATCAAGACATCGTCGGCCGGGGCGGCCGCTTGCTTTGGCGAATAAACCCAGATGTCCCAGTCATTCTCGGGCGCAGGCGACCCTTTCACACCAGACGCAAGCGACACCACAAGCTTGTAGCGGGCGGGTGCGGGCAGACCTCGCAGGTCGAAGTTCAGTGGCGAAAGACGAAGGCCGTTCCCGATCGGCACGTCCTGCGGGGTCAACCGCACGTCGAGATGCGCCTTGCCGTCGTCGCCGAGAAGTCGCGCACGCGGCTGAACGACCTTCAACGGAGTTGCTCCGAAGTTCGCCACCTCCAGTTCCGCTGTGAGAATCTCGTCAGTCGTGAACACGCGTTTCGCGAGCCGGGCCAGCGGCACGACGCGGTTGCAGAACCGGCTGTATTCCTCCGCTGTCACGTAACCTTTCTCTTCCCAAAACGGATCCAGCACGCCGACGAGTGCCGTCCCTTGCCCCGGGAAATCGTGCAGGTCGAGCAACTGGAAGCCGCCCATGCCCGGCGTGCGCAACGCGGATTCGATGTCTTCCTTGTAGCACAGCGTCTGGAGCTTGCCGGACGCGAGCAGGAACGGCTTCGCCAGTTTGCCCAGGCCGTTCGCTTCCAACCGGTCGCGGAAGATCTGGAAGTTCCGCGCTTTGAGATAGCCGGTGTATTTCTTCATCTCCTCAAAGTTCGGATACACGCACCATTGGCCGATCTCGTGGCTGATCACGGGCACGCTCCGTTTGGCGATGTAATCACGGTAGTCCGTCATGGTCTCCGGCGGCTTGGCGTTGATGCGCGACTTGAGGCCCTCGCCCCACCCCTGGACGCGCGGATCGGGCGTGACGTGGAACTGGTTCTCCGGCAACTGCGGCCAGCCGGAGCCGCTGCTCCAGAGCCGCCGCGGATCCTTCGCCTTGAAGTGCTCGACGTATTTGGCGAGCCAGGCGTTGGCCTTGCCCCCGCCCGGTTCGTTGCCGTGAAGCATGAGCAGGAACGACGGGTGGTTACCGTAGTATTTCAGGATGCGGTCCGTCTCGTCATATATCCACTGGTCCACCGGCTTGCCGTCGCCAAGCGAGGTGGACTGGTTGGGCCAGCAGGTCTCGACCTGAAAATAGAACCCGACCTCGTCCGCCGCCCGAAACGCGGCTTCCGGCGGACACCACGAATGGAAGCGAATCATGTTCAGGCCATGCGCCTGGCAGACTTGGATGATGCGTTTCCACTCGGCAACGTCCGTCGGCGGATGGCCGGTCTTGGGAAAGATGGCGCACTCCAGCGTGCCGCGGAAGAAGGTCTTGCGACCGTTGATGAGGAACTGCGTGCCGTAAGTGGAAATGTCCCGGAGGCCAAATCGGATCTGCCGGGTCGCCGTCGCCGAATCCTCTCCCGCCAGTTTGGCCGTCACCTCGTGGAGTGCCGGGCTGAACTCATCCCAGGGCGGTGCATCCGCACCGAGGGCGATGGTCGCTTCGAACGTTCCATCCGGCTTCACATCCGCCGAGGCGCGTTGCTCCTGGCCAGCCCGGGCAACCGGCTTCACGGCCAGTTCAACGGTGCCCTTGCCGGACGATCCGGCGGCTTGCCCGAGCCAGCCCTTCACCAGAACCGACTTGGTCGCCGCCTGCGGGTAAACCCGCACCTCCTCAATCCACACCAGCGGGGTCGCCCGCAACTCAATCTTCCCCACGATCCCATTCCAGTTGCCCTGCGTGTGGTCGCTGACGCTGTGCGAGTTCTCACCGATGTCCACAATCATGCGATTATCCACGCGGATGGTGAGCGTGTGCTTGCCGGGCGCGAGTTGGCCAAGATCGTATTCGTGCGGCGTGGAGAGGGCGTTGTTCGTGCCGACTAGTCGGTCATCCACCCAGACGCGCGTCTCCCAATGGGGGCGTTCGAGAAAGAGCACGACCCGCTGGCCCTGCCACCCGCTCGGAATCTCAATGTCACGCTGGAACCAGGCCGCCCCCGCGTAATACCGCTCCGGCTGCAGCCAGAAGGGCACCTTCACGTTGCCCGGCTTGCGGTATTCGGCGAACTCCGGCGCCGTGAACCACGACTTGTCCACGATGCCGCCAATCCACTTGGTATCCACTGTCACGGGGTCTCCGATGCCCTGCTCGCTCAGGCCGCCGGGCAACTTCACCTTTTGTGGCAGCATCCGACCGAACCACTTCTCGGCGACGCCCACATCCGACCGGTCCAATTGAAAGCGCCAGCTTCCAGCCAGTGACACGGGCTGGCTCTCCGCTGCGAGGCAGTCGTGCCCCAGCCACCCCAGTAGTAACACCAGCATCAGTCGGATGGTTTTCATAGGAGCTTCGTGAAGGCTTCAGGACTCAATCCACCAGTTGCTTCTCAATCTGCTCCAAGGTCTGCCCTTTGGTCTCCGGCAGCTTGAAGAAGATGAACACCAACCCTACCACGCAGATCGCCGCGTACAGCCAGAACGTGCCCGCCGAACCCAGCTTCGCGTTCAGAATCGGGAATGTGTAGGTCAGGATGAAGCACGCGATCCATAGCGCCGTTACTGCCACCGACATCGCCGCACCGCGAATGCGATTCGGGAAGATCTCCGAAATTACCACCCAGGTCACCGGCGCCAGCGACATCGCGTAGCAGCCAATCGCCGACAGCACCAGCAGCAGCACGGGCAAGCCCTGCACGCCTTTCGCGTAACAACAGCCCATCGCCACGTAAATCACCGCCAGGCCCGCCGCGCCAAACAACATCAGCGGCCGCCGCCCCAACCGGTCCACCGTTCCCAGCGCCACAAACGTGAACACCAGGTTCACCGATCCCGTCCACGCGATGTTCTTGAGCACGCTGGAGATGTCATAGCCCGCCGCTTTAAAGATCTCCTCGGCGTAGTTGAAGATTACGTTGATGCCACACCACTGCTGGAACACCGCCAGCACCACGCCGAGCACGAGCACCTTGAACATGCGTGGGTCGAGCAGGTCGGCGAATCGCACGTGCTGCACTTCCTCGCTGGAAAGCGTGGACTTGATCTCCGCAATGGCGGCATCCGCATACGCGTCCCCGCCGATCTTCGTCAACACGGCACGCGCCTGTTCCGTGCGCCCGAACTTCGCCAGCCAACGCGGGCTTTCCGGCACCAGAAACATGCCCAGCAGGAACAACAGCGACGGGGCCGCCGTCAAACCGAACATCCACCGCCAACCCTGCTGGCCGAACCACGAGTTCTTGATGTATTCATCCGTCGCACCCGCTGGAAGCTCGCGCACCAGATACCAGTTGATCACCTGCGCCAGGAGAATTCCCACCACAATGGTGAGCTGGTTGATGGCGACAAGCTTGCCGCGCATCTGCGCCGGCGCGACTTCCGAGATATACATCGGCGACAAACTCGAGGCCAGGCCGATAGCCACCCCACCCAGCATGCGCCAGGCGATGAACACCGTGAAATTGTGCGCCAAGCCGTTCCCGATGGAAGTCACGGCGAACAACAACGCCGACAAAACCAGCAACCGTTTGCGACCAAACCGGTCACTGAGCGCACCGGCCATCAGCGCGCCAACCAAACAGCCAATCAGCGCACAACTGTTGGCCCAGCCGATCTGCGCCTCCGTGGTCAGGTCGAAGTAGCGCTGGAAAAACGGCTTCGCGCCGCCAATGACCACCCAATCCCAGCCGAACAGCAGTCCGCCCATCGCGGCCACGGACGAGATCAGCCATACGTAGCCGAGGTTGTAGTTTGCTTTGAGTCCGGAGGATTCGGTGGAGCCAGTGGTAATCATGTGGTTTAGGATTCAGCTCAGAGTTGCCAGAGGGGCGAGGAATTCCAAGCTCATTTCTGGTGCGCCCCCAGCACGGCTGTAACCACAGATCGTCGGGGAATTCCGATAGCGCCGGGGCTGGCCGCCTGCCTCTGCAGGTCCGAAGTTTCATCGGTGACATAGACCTCAACCCTGCGCCCTTCGGGGATGGCGACTGCCCGTTCTTCCTTACCGCAGTTGACGAACACCACAACACGTGTTCCTGTCCGCTTGTCCTCGTAGGCAGAGACCATCAAATCCCGGGCTTCCTCCACCGGCGTCTGGTTTCTATTCAAAAAACCGGCTCCGATGCGAACCATCCCCGGGCGGACAAACAACGAGTAATTCCCAAACGCCCACAGCAGCTTCGAGGTCCGAATCTCACCGTCACGCTTCACGTATTCAGGGCGGGCGGATCGCATACCGACCGATCCCCCGTCGTCCAGGTAGATCAGCCCGTCCTTGTAATCGCAGCGCGTCACCGCAGTCCACCACTGCCACGACGCGGCGTTGGCGAGCGTGAGATCGGCATGGATGACGCGGGCGACGTGAAGGGCCGTCGCCATGCCCAAGTCGCGCTTCCATCCGCCCGCAAATTCATCGGTCTTTTCCATGATGCAAAACTCGCTCTGCCAGTACTCGGTTTCAGGGCTGACCTGATCCAGCGCCTGCCGCAAGGTCCTTCGGTTGCTGACCAGCACCTCGATCGGCCAGGTCGTGCCATAGCTGTGGCCGGAAATGATGTTCGCGACGTTTGGAATGCCGCCGATGAACAACTTGGAGCTCTTGTCAAGAAACGCGCGGATTTGATCGCCGCGGGCGGGCAGGTTGTTTGGAGAATACAAATACGGGATTTGGGCTGCCTCGCCAAAGACGATGCGGGTCGCCAGCTTCCGGCGATTCAATTCCTCACCAATCAAGCGGACGAACTCATAGCACTCCGCGTTGCTGAGGGCTGTCCCCTCCTGATTGTTACCTGATGCCCAGTTCCACTGTGGCTCGTTGACCGGGCTTAGGTATTGAAACGGCACCTTCTCCTGCCTCTCAAAATGCTCCAGCACGTCCACCAGGAACTTCGCGTAATCACCCAGCTTGCCCGCTCGGATGTTCAGCGTATTCGTAAAGCCATGCGCCTTGCCGTTTGGTGCCAGATGGGCCGGAGGCGCAATGGAAAACGCCAGGAAATGGGAGACCCCGCGTGCCTGAGCGGCCCGGAGAAACCAGCGCTGGCCTGCCTGCTTCGACCAGTCGTAAGAACCGTCGGGCTTCTGGAAGCATTCGGCCCGCCGCCATTCATCCGCGATGCCGCTCTCGGCCCCTTGCTCCATGCTGCCCGACCCGATGTAGAACCGCCAGAGCGACAGTCCGATTCCTTCGGGCTTGCCGTCAGCGGACACTCTGGAACTGAACAGGAGATCCGCGATGCGGCTCTTCTTTGCCTCCGGCCAGTAGTTCCCCACCATCTGCAGCCGCCATGCATCTGAGGCGCCAAAGCCCACCATCGTCTGGTAGGTTCTTGCCGGATCGAGCTCAAGTGTCAACACGTCGGAGCGGCCAGAACCAGGCTGCGATTGCGCGGACGCCGCAATCGCGACAAGGAACACGCTGGTCATCACCACCAATCTGCCTGGGTTCAAGCTTGGTTTCATAAACATGACATCTCGAGAACTGTTCACACGCCAACGCTGCCTCGGCCAAAGATCCACGCGAGCGGGATTGGGTTCGCGCTTGAGAACGGCGGCCAGAAACCCCTTGGCTTCGGCTTGCTTGCCCCGGCCAAGTTGCGCTTGAGCTTGCAGGAACAGCGAAGTGATATCCAGCCGACGTTGCAAATCAACACACCCAACGGAATCGACGAGAGCGATGTGGCGAAGTAATCACCTTTGCCCGGAACAACTTACGGGGAGGTTTTCCACGGATCCCCGATTTGTTTGTAGTCCCGATGCCAGAGCACGGTCTTGATCTTCTGAAGCGGCAGTTTCTCCGCATGTCCGTCCACGAAGCTCATGTTGATCGCGCCCGGCAGCCGCTGTCCAGACCTGGCCGTGGTGCGTTTGGGCGTCGGGTGCCGGTCAATGACACAGCGGCCCAACGCCGTGTTCACGTTTCCATTGAAGAGGTCTGCGGGAGGCAGGTCGGTCATCTTGGGCCAGGTGTCCGGCCAGATGCAGTCGAAGAAGAACGGCGTCAGCGCCGATTGCTGGACCGAAGTGTCCTTCTGGAAAAACTTGGGCGCGTCGGATGCCGAAATCCACGTCGCGATCTCGGTCCGCGTATCCCAGTAGTAGAGCCAGCCGTTGATCGAATAGCTGCCCACCATGTTCGTGTCGCCGTAGACATTCCAATACCACGGCGCGGCGGCCGTTCCCGGCGCATCCTGCATGTTCGGAGTCCGCACGGCGGCAGTCGGACAGAGCCGGTTGTCCTTAACCTTGACCGAGTAATCCATCAGCGTCCGCAGCCAAAGCTTGGCCGTCGAGGTGTATTCCAGGGCGCGTCCAGTGTCCAACTGATACATGAGCCCTGCGGTATTCAATTGGCGCAGATTGCTGATGCACTTCATCTGCTGCGCCTTGGCCTTGGCCGACGACAACGCCGGCAGGAGCATGCCCGCAAGAATGGCGATGATGGCGATGACGACGAGCAGTTCGATGAGCGTAAACGCCTTCGCGCGGCCGCGGGCCGCCGCCAACGAGCCGCGTTTGAAAATCGAATTCATATCAAGTTGGGTAAATGCTGCTCCACGCTAGTGCCAAAGGACGAAATGGGAAAGCCGCGATTACTGGCCACCGTCAGAAGCATCCCTGCCCGGCCGGCCCAGCCAATCTTGCGGCCGTTGAATGCACTGCGACGCAGGCCTCTTCTCGCAGAGCCGTGCGCCCCTCTGGCGGCAGTAGCTCGCGTGGAACGGGTGCGAGTTGCAGCGGACGTGACTGCGACCTGACGTCAGCATCTTGGCGATTCCGTTTCAGAGAGGACCTTTGGCCAACGGCGACAACGCTCCGCTCTCCTGTTGCGAGAGTGCACGTTCTCAGACTCCTTCCGTGGGAGTCGCAGACAGTCGCCCGACATTACGTGCGCAGGGGGCGGCGCTTGGCGAGCGCCCGCGCTGGCCACCCGTTTTCAAGTTTCCTTGCCTGCTCGGCGGCGTATGCTCGCGGCATGGCAACTCAGTTCCGCATCCTTCTGGCGCTCGCCTTGGCACATTCGGCTGCCGCCGTGGAGTTTCACGTCGCCCCGGACGGCAACGACACCAACGCCGGCACGCAGTCCAAACCCTTCGGCACGCTGGAGCGAGCCCGCGACGCGGTGCGCCAGCGCAAGGCCTCCCAAAGCGGTTCCCGCGAGCCTATCACGGTGTGGCTGCACGGGGGCGACTACGCACGGACTAACGCTTTGGAACTTTCCGCCGTTGATTCCGGCACCACCGACTCCCCGGTCACCTGGCAAGCAGCCAAAGGCGAAAAGCCGCGCTTCCTGGGAGGACGAAGGCTCGACGGCTTCAAGCCGGTGACCGATGCCGCCATCCTCGCACGCCTCGATGAAGCCGCCCGCAGCCACGTCGCTCAGCTTGATCTCCGCACGCTTGGCATCACGGACTACGGCGAAATGAAGTCGCGCGGGTTTGGGCGACCGACCTCGCCGGCGCATTGCGAACTCTTCTACGGCGGCAAGCCGATGAGCTTGGCGCGTTGGCCAAACGAAGGCGACTGGGAGAAAATTGCGGGCTTTCCTGAAACGGCCGGGAAGAACGACGATCACGGGGGCAAGATCGGCGCCCTGGAGGATGGCTTCTTCTACAGCGGTGATCGGCCGCGACGCTGGAAGGACACGAGCGGGCTATGGGTGCATGGCTATTGGGCGTGGGACTGGGCCAACTCTTACGAGCACGTGACGTCGCTGGACTTGGCGCAACGCCTGGTGAAGACCGCTCCGCCGTATGGCCAGTATGGCTTCCGCAAAGGCCAGCGCTATTACTTCCTCAACGTGTTGGAGGAACTGGACCAGCCGGGCGAGTGGTTTCTGGATCGAACCAGCGGCGTGCTTTATTTCTGGCCGCCTGAAAGCGCTGCGGCCATAGATCGAAGCGAGGCGCTGCTGTCGCTGCTTGCCCAGCCGTTCCTGAAGCTCACGGACGTTTCCCACGTCACTTTCCGTGGGATCACACTCGAGGCAACGCGCGGCAACGCGGTAGAAATCCGCGACGGCGCGAGCAATCGCATCGCCGATTGCGTCATTCGCAACGTCGGCGATGCTGGCGTCACGATCTACGGCGGCACCGGCCATGGCGTCGTGAATTGCCGGATTCTCGACACCGGCGACGGCGGCGTCTCGCTCCACGGCGGTGACCGTCAGACGCTCACCCCGGGCGGGCACTTCGTCGAGAACTGCACTTTCCAGCGTCAGGGTCGCTGGTCGAAGTGCTACGTCCCGGCGGTCTTGATGGGCGGCGTCGGGATGCGTGCCTCGCACAACCTCATTCACGATCATCCTCATTGCGCCATTCTCTTCAACGGCAACGACCATCTGATCGAGTTCAACGAGATTCATCACATCGCGCTGGAAACCGGCGACGTGGGCGCGATCTACACCGGCCGGGATTACTCCTACCGCGGAAACCGAATCCGTTACAACTTCATCCACCACACCGGCGGCGTTGGGATGGGCTCAATGGGCGTTTACATGGACGACTGCGTGAGCGGCACGGAGGTCTTCGGCAACATCTTCTACAAGGTGCATTGGGCAATGTTCATCGGTGGCGGGCGCGACCACCTCGTGGAGAACAACATCTTCGTGGACTGCGATCCGGCGGTGCGAATGGACGGACGCGGGCTCGACAAATCGCCCGTCTGGCACGACATGGTCAACGACTTCATGCGCAAGCGCCTTGCCGAAATGCCGCAGGCGCTCTACCGCGAACGCTACCCGGCAATCAAGACGCTCGATCAATACTATGGGCCGCCCGAAGGCCCGGCGATCACCGGTGAATCGTTCAAGGGCGTGCCACCGGAAGGCAACGTGGTCACGCGCAACATCTGCGTGGGCAAGTGGCTCGAAGCCGGCTGGCACTCCAGGCCGGAGATGCTCCAGTTGGAGGACAACTTGACCAACGCAGCATCGAGCTTCGTCAAGTTGCCGAACGATCAAAGCAGCGCGAAGGACTTCGTGCTTAGGAAAGATTCGCCGGCGTGGAAACTCGGCTTCCAGAAAATTCCCGTGGAGCGGATTGGGCCGCAGTGACACCGATCATTTCGAACGGCCCACTTAAGTGATTCGTTGTGGCGTGGCGACGATTCGCCAGACCGCCACAACTTCTTAGCGAGCCGTGTTTGAGTCGCTCCTCCGAGTTGCCGCAAAGCACCCTCACCGTCGCCTGCGGGGTTGTTTGTTGCGGTTGGCTACTTCTGCCCAGATGCAAGCACAGCACCGTGGAGTGTCTTGGCAATCAGGGCGGCGCCAGCCGCATTGGGATGAATCAGGTCGGGAAACACGTCGGGCCGGCCGCTCAAGGCAGTATACAGATCCACGGTCATAAGGCCCTTCTCCGCAGCAACCCGCTTGATGATGGGAATGAGCTCGTTCTTCAGAATGTCCGGGTTGATGTCAAAGACCACCGCGTAGGCCGGGACGGGGAGGCAGAGAATGACGCGCGGGTGGGACGGGAGGTTCGCAAAAACGTCAATCATGTCGCTCAAGTCGCGCGCAAACTGGTCCTTGTACTTCCAGTTCTGCGGCTTGGTGTCGTTGGTGCCGAGCTTGATGGTAACGATGTTCGGTTGGTAGTTGGTGGCGTTGCGAAACGCGGCTTCGTTCCAGTACGGATAATCGCCCTTGCGCAGCAGGGTGCGTCCGCTGACCCCGAAGTTGCGCGTTTGGTAGTTCGTGCCAAGCAGGCGCCCGAGCACGACGGGATACGCGTTGGTGAGCGGTGTGTCCACACCCGCACCTTCGGTAATGCTGTCGCCAATGCAGGCGATCTTGATGACTTGCGCGCCGCCAGGCAGCGCTGCGATCACGCAGATAAGGCAGGAGAGAAGGAGGCTGTGTTTCGGGTTTTTCATGGCAATCGAATCGCGCGGTAGAAGCGGCACGGCAGGTTGGAGCCGGGAGCGGTATTGGTGAAGAACACGGAGGTGGTTGTGTTGGTCAAAGTCAGAAGCGAAAACCAGCTGACCAGATCCTCGGAGGCTTCGACGGCATACCGTTGCCCGGCGATGCCTTGCAGGCGGAACCGGAAGTCGCCGTTGGTCGTGTAGGCGCAGGAATCCAAGCGCGCCTCCAGTTCCAGGATGTTTGCCGCGGCACGAAATGCCGCGTGTTGGAAACCTTGGTGCAAGACCAAGAATCGCCCGTCCGCTTCCGCAACCGCTGACGGCACCGACTGGCTGTTCACGTTGGTATTGACCCAGAACGTGCTCCCAAGCGGAGACCCGTCCGAGCTGATTCGCGCAGCGCAAATGTCGAGCGAGTTCGACAGGCCGCTGCGGGCCTCCTGCCACGCCACCAAGTAATTGTCCCCATTGAAGGCCAAGGTTGGCGCAGTCTGCTGCAGGAGGGCCTGCCGGATCGCGTAGCCGTTCTGAGGCACGGCGAGGCCGTCCACGACCAGCGTGCCATAGATGTCCGGAGCGTAGGTGCCGCCATTGCGCCAGTCGGCCCAGGCGACAAAGTAATTCGGCCCGTTGGCCGCCACCGCGGGCAGCGTCTGCGCACCGTTCGTGAGGCAAATCAGCAGGTTGTTGGTGTCAGAGATCGTGCCATCCGCAAGCACACGGGCGCCGTAAATGTCACCGCTGCCGCTCCGGGCATCAGCCCAGACGACGAGCGCTTCGTCGCCACTCGCAGCCACAGCGGGGACCGTTTGATTAGCGATATTCGTGCAAATGGGAAAGCCGGTCGGATCAAGAACGTCGCCGCCGCTTCCGACACGCGTGCCCCGGATGTCCTGACGAATGAGTGCACCGATGGTGGCGCGTGAATCCTGCCAAACGACGAGGAAATTCGTCCCCAACGCCGTCGCCGCAGGCTGCACCTGGTCGTTCGTGGCGGTACAAATCGCCAGTCCCTCAGGTTGCAGTACCGCGCCTGTGCCGCTGAGAAGTGTGCCATAAACATCTGCGTAGCCGAAGTTGGTGGCCGCGTGACGCCAATCCGACCAGGCAACAAGATAGTTCGTGCCATTGGCCGTGACGGTCGGATCGGTTTGGGAGTTTGTCGCCAAACAAATGGGACGGGCAACGCTGTCGAGCAAAGAACCATCCGCGGCGAGCAGGACACCGAAAATGTCACGCCCCGACGTGGCGGCATTCCGGCTGTCGGCCCAGACGGCGAGAAAGCCGGCCCCGCTGCCCGCGACGGCGGGGGCTGTTTCGGCATTGGCGGCCCCGCTGATAAGCGCATCCGGATGCGCACCCAGGTTGGTCGTACCACTAACCCTTGCCCCGTAGATGTCGGCCAGAGTTGTGCCCGGGTTGTTTCGGAAGTCCTGCCACGTCACCAAGAATTCGTCGCCGCGTCGGGCAAGTGCCGGGTCCGTTTGTCCACCGGAGGCGGCCGAGAACGCGACGCCATCTGGTTCAGCGATGGTGCCGTCGCCGTGAACTCGTGTCCCGACTACCTGGGCCTCGAAGTTGTTCGTCGGGCAGGCACGGGAATCCTGCCAGACAACGAGGAAATCCCCATCGTTCGCGGCCGCCGCGGGATTTGCCTGGCTGTTGGTTGCGTGAGCCAGCATGAGCGCGTTGGTGTCGAGCAGCACGCCGTCCGCGCCCACGCGCGCTCCATAGATGTCGTTTCCTCCCAGATCGTAGTCTTCCCAGACGACCAAGTAGTTGGTGCCGTTGGCCGCGACGGCGGGATGATACTGGGAGTTCGTGCGGGTGCAGATCGCGATACCCGTCGTGTCCACCAGACTGCCGCTGGCTGTGATACGCGCTCCGTAGATATCCGATTGGAAATAGTTCGCGCTGGCTTTGCGATAGTCCTGCCAGACCACGAAATAGTTACCGCCGAGCGCCGCGGCGGAAGGGGTGAACTGTTCGTTGGCAGCGCTACTGAACGAAAACCCGTTGACTGGCGAGACCACGCCGTCGGTGCTGACGGTTGTTCCGTAAATGCCGGTGTTGCGGCTGTCACGCCACACCGCGAGGAAGTTCGTCCCATTGGCCACAACCGCTGGCGATGTGCGGGCGCCCGTCAACGACCGGCAGATCCCGATCGGCGTCGTATCCAGCACCGTTCCATCTGGCAGCACGCGCGCGCCCAGGACGTCCCAGTCCGTGGCCGCGGTGGTTCGCGGATTGGACCAGACGGCGAGAAAGACGCCCGGATTCGCGGCCACCGCGCAGCGGCTTTGCTCGCCGGCCGCGATGCTGAGCCGAATGCCGTAGGGATCCAGCAGGTTGCCGACAGGATCCAGCCGCGCACCATAGACCCCGACGTCCGTCGCGTCGCCTTTGCCGTGCGTCCAGACAACCAGGTAGCCGGAATCGTTCGCCGCCACGGCGGGAGCGGCACGGGTGCAAGGCGAAGGCGCGCTCACCGGCTGGTCCACGCCTGCCTCCGGGCTGATAAGGGGATCAATCGCGAGCGGAAACGAAGCCGCCGCCAGCACCGCGGCCGGCACGATAACGCGCAAAACGCTTCCCGCTGCCTGCAACATCAAGGGCCAGCTTCGCCCGCCGCTATCCACTGCCAAGACTGGACCAATCCTCACCCTCGCCGCGCCGTCAGGACCGGCGTAGTGCAGACCCGAATCCGCCTGGCGGTTGAACTGGACACCCGTCAGTTCGGCTTCGATGGCCAGATCCCCCGCGCCGGCCAACGGCCTCGTCACCAGCCAGGTCACTTCCACGCCGGCTTGGCGCGCTTCGTAGTGCTCGACCAAACCGGATGACTCGTCCAAAACCGTTTGGGCCGTGTTTCCCGTGACGTGCCAATCGCGCGATCGAGGATCGCTCGCCAGAAGACTTCGAGTCCCGCATGCGACCGAGCGAGTGCGAAACCGGGCCGTCGCGCCAGTATGCGACCCATCGCCCAGAATTGCCGACGTGAAGGCCAAGCCGGCTGAATCCAAAGCTGCCCGGTATGTGCTGTCGCTCGCAGAAACCACCCAGCCGGTGGCGTCTGAACTGAACGCGTGCGTGACGCGGTCAATCGCATTGCCGACTTGGGACGGAGAAACCTGCAGGGCGGCGCTTTGTCCAGCAACGTATGCGGACGATGTCGTTGCCGACGCCCGCCAGAATTCCTTTCCGAAGCCGATTGCCCACGCAGGCGGCTCTTTGGCTCTAGGTGTCACCGCGGACTGACTTGGTTTTGCAGAACGTTGGGGCGCGCTGCGGCTGAATTCGATGGATGCAGCCGCAACGGCGCGGTTCGGTGCGGACTCGGGCGAGTGCTCGACGGCCTTGCCCCGTTGCGTGGCCTCTGCGGAAGCCGACTTCGTCCCGTGGCGGAGAACAACGCTCGCCAGCACGAGAACCAGTCCCCCCAGCATCGCTGCGAACTTGATACGGCTCGAAAGCATGTCCCCATCCTATTGCATCGCGTGCCCGCTGTCATCCTTCCCAGATAGGCGTTGCGAACGGGTCGCCTTCCCAAGGCAGTTCCGTCGTCGTGCTATCGATGGCTCTCCGATTGTGAACCGACACCCCATAATCCTCTGTCGTTTGGTGTTCGACGACCAGCGGTGACCGGTGACTCATCAGCGGTAGGTTCGCTGCCGTGAACCTCCAACCCTGAACCGGAACTGACTTGCCTGGGGCGGAGGTCGGTGGAAGATTCCCGGCGGAGCGCGGCCCCGTTACTCGGACTCCGCGCAGGTCGAGGAGCACTGCATGAATACGCATCGCACGCCGCATGTCCGCTGGTCGCGGGGGGAACAGGTCCTGCGCGATCCCACGCTCAATAAGGACGCCGCCTTTACCGACGCCGAACGCCACCACTTGGGATTGGAAGGGTTGCTGCCGTCACACGTACTCACCATCGAGCAGCAAGTGGCGATGGAACTGGAACACATTTGCCTCAAGAAGGATCCGTTGGAGCAGTATATCGGCCTGTTGGCGCTCCTGGATCGAAACGAAACCCTGTTCTACCGCCTGCTGACCGAGAATCTCGAACGCCTCGCCCCGATCGTCTACACGCCCACCGTCGGTTTGGCCTGCCAGACGTTCAGCCACATCTTCCGCCGACCGCGTGGGTTGTTCATTTGCCCGGCCGACCGAGGACAGATCGCCGCGCGCCTCCGAAACTTCAGCCACCGGAACATCTGTTTGATCGTGGCGACCGACAACGAACGCATCTTGGGCCTTGGAGATCAAGGGGCGGGCGGTATGGCCATACCTGTCGGCAAGCTGATCCTGTATTCGGCGGGGGCGGGGATCCATCCCTCGCTGTGTCTCCCGGTCAGTCTGGATGTGGGCACGGACAACCAAACCCTGCTCGACGATCCGTTCTACCTCGGCTACCGCGGCCGCCGGTTGCGTGGCGTGGAGTACGACTCGCTGGTGGAGGAATTCGTTCGAGCCGTGCAACATGTCTTCCCACACGCTTTGCTGCAGTGGGAGGATTTCAAGAAGGCCAACGCCTTTCGTCTGCTGCAACGCTATCGTGAGCGACTGCCCAGCTTCAACGACGATATTCAGGGCACCGCCGCGGTGACGCTGGCCGGCGTTCTTGCCGGACTGAAGCTGACCGGCCGGCGGTTGGAGGACGAACGATTTCTATTTGTGGGTACCGGCGCCGCGGGAGTCGGCATCGGGCGATTGATTGGTGTGGCGCTGCGAAATGCCGGACTCGGTGCGCGTGAAGTCCGGATGCGGCAGCTATACCTGGATTCCAGCGGAATCGTCTTAACGGGGCGTCCGGACCTGGAACCGCACAAGCGCGAGGTGGCGTGGTCACCGGAAGAAGTGGGGACCGCCGGGTTCCGCGAGCCGTTGCCGACATCGCTGGACCAAGTCATCGGAGTGTTTAGGCCTACGGTCCTGATCGGCACGACCGGCCAGCCCGGCGATTTCACCCCGGTTGCGATTCGCGCGCTGGCCATGCACTGCGAACGACCGCTGATCTTCGCGCTGAGCAATCCCACCAGCAAGGCAGAATGCACCCCGGCGCAGGCATTCGAGCATTCCAGCGGACGGGCGCTCGTCGCCACGGGGTCACCGTTCGAGCCCGTATCGTTTGACGGCCAGTCGCGTGTCATTGGCCAGTGCAACAACGCGTTTGTGTTTCCGGGCATTGGTTTGGGCGTGCTCATCAGCGAAGCCAGTCGCGTGACGGACGCGCTCTTTCTGGCAGCGGCGAATCGCCTGGCGGACTTCACCGTGCAGCAAGAATCCTGGAATGGCGCGCTCTATCCAAGCCTGCAACAACTACGTCAAGTGAGCGCCGTCATCGGGCTCAAGGTCGCGCAGACCGCTCGGGATGAAGGTCTGGGACGTACCCTCGACGACGAAGCCCTCGAGGCCACGGTGCGGGAATTCATGTGGCGACCGGATTATCCGAATCTCCTGGCGCCGGTGGCCGGGTTTCCTGCCATGGAAGACGGCGCGTGACTTCTGCCCAAATGGGCTGCGTGCGCTCCAACGGTCGTCGTCAAACGAGGCCGTTCTCACAAGACGAACGTTCGGGGGAGTAATTCTGTGCTTGCAGGAATTAAGATTTGGTCCTAGAAACGCATTCAACGACGCGGCGACAAACACTTCTGGAGCTCCGCCGCTTCGCCAAGGCCGATGGAACGGGCGACACAACGCCACACGGTGGCGCGTGGGTTAGGGTCCGTAAAGCGCGCCGCCCGCCTCAGAAGGATGAAGGGGTTATGGCTCATCGGCTGACTACCTGTACCTTCTGCGGTGTGGGTTGCGGCCTTTACCTCGAGACCGCAGGCAATCGCGTCATCGGCGTCTATCCCAGCATGTCGCATCCCACAAACACGGGGCGCATTTGCCTCCGCGGATGGAATGTGCATGAGGTCGCCAGTTCACCGGACCGGCTGAAGTCGCCGCTGGTGCGCAAGAATGGCGAGTTTCAGGAGGTGAGCTGGGACGAGGCCTTCAGCTTCATCGCAAGAAGGATGACGGAGATCCGCGATCAACACGGCCCGGATGCGCTGGCCTTCATGAACTCCCCACGCTGCTCGAACGAGGAGAGCTACCTGTTCCAGAAGCTCGCTCGCGCGGTCATCGGCACCAACAACGTGGACCACGGCACGGGCGTCTATACGAACAACAGCATCCCAACGCTGCTGCAAATGCTCGGCGTGCCAGCCACCACAAATTCCATCAGCGAATTGGCGCAAAGCGAGGTGATCGTAGTGGATGGAGTGGACTTGGCGCTGCAACTGCCAACGATCGGCGGCTGGGTAATGCGCGCGAAGTTGCGCGGGGCAAAGCTCATTGTGATTGACGCGCGCCGGCATCGCGTGGCCGAACACGCGGACTTCCTGCTACAAAACAAACCCGGCACGCGCGTCTGGCTATACGGTGCCATGGCCAAGGTCATCGTAGACCGCGGCTTGATGAGTCGAGCGTTCATCCAGGCGCACTGCCGCGACTACGAAGCCTGGCTGGTGAAGGTGCGGGAGTTCGATTTGCTGATGGCGGCGGAGATTTGTGGTGTGCCCGCGGAGCTAATTGAAGGCGCCGCACTGGCCTACGCCCGGGCCGACTCTGCGGCAATTCTCTACTCCACCGGCGTTGAGGTGCGGGGCGAGCGGAGCATTCAGTCGCTGGTCAATCTGGCCCTGCTTGCTGGCCACCTCGGCAAGCCCGGCTCCGGCATTTTCGCGTTAACCGAACACAACAATCTCCAAGGCGTTTGCGACATGGGTGTGTTGCCGGATCGTTTGCCGGGCTACGAACTGGTCGCAAATGAAGCCGCCCGAGCGCGCCTTCAATCCCTTTGGCGCACCAAAGCCCTGCCCGCAGTACCAGGCCTCAGCAGCCGGAGCATTCTGGAGGATCGCGGCGGCGGCAAGGTGCGAGGCGTGTGGCTTTGCCGCTACGATCCGGTGACGACAGCGCCGCTCTGCGACGCTGCCGCCACGCTCCGCCAGCTTGATCTGGTGATCGTGCAGCATCTGTTCATGACCAGCACGGCACGCCATGCGCACGTCATCCTGCCGCTGGTCGCCTTTGGCGAGGAAGAGGTTTCGTTCACCAGCACCGACCGCCGGATTCAACTCGCCACAAAGGTGATCGAACCTCCGCCGGGGCCGATGCCCGCCTGGCACCAATTCACCCAGATGGGACGCGCGCTCGGAGCAGATTGGAATTACGCCTCGACCGCCGAGATCATGGAAGAAATCGGTGACGCCGCGCCGTTCTACTCGGGCGCCAGCCACGAAAACCTCGCCCGCGATTACGGCCGGCAGTGGCCTTGCACGAAGGACAAGCCGCTCGGCACGCGTTTCCTGTACGAGGAAGGCATGCAAGGCAAACCCTTCAGGTTCGTTCCCGTCCCGCGCCTGGCCGCGGACCCGGGCGGTCCGGCGGGATTTCCGCTGGCGCTGGTCTTTGGCCACTCGCTCTACTACTGGCATCGCAACGTGCTCGTTCAGCACAGCGAGACGCTCAAGCGCGAGCTGCGCGTCCTCCTGCTCGACTACCCCGAAGGATTTGTCGAGATCAATGACGAGGATGCCCGACGGCTGGAGCTCCGCGACGGCACGCGAATCCGCCTCGTGGCCGAACGCGGTTCGGCAGAGACGGCAGCGCGGGTGACCAGCGAAGTCCGCGTCGGGACGGTGTCGGTGCCGTTCTTCGTCAGCGAGGTTGCCAAACAGATCGTCGGGGAACTACCGATTGAAGTCGGCACCCGAGGGAAACCGGTTTACGTCCGCATCGATAAAGTCTGACTATGCGCGCCCGCATCCTCAACCACGCCGATGTGCTTCAAATCGTGGACCTGCTCCGCGGGCAAGGTTACGAGGTCGTGGCTCCGTTTTGCGGGCGTGGGCGCGACACCTACTTCGACACGGTCACCGATGCGAACCGACATCACGTCCAGATTCATCTCCCAAATCCCTA
>CAZWJC010000036.1:0-35724 GCA_964634255.1 uncultured Verrucomicrobiota bacterium
CAAGGTGGGCAAGCAGGAAATCGGCAACCTCGTCTGGGGCGAAAAAGGCCATTTGGTTCTCGAGTGGGAAGGCGGCTACAAGGCCGCAAATCCTGAGGCGCAGAATTTCCAGTTGCCACCCGGCGGCAAGGAGGTCTATCGCACCAACGAGTACGAGGACTTCAACATGAACCACAAGGCAGACTGGTTGAAATCCATCCGCGAAGGCCATCTGCGGCCCGCCGTGGACATTGAAATCGCGCATCGTACCGCCACGCTCTGCAACCTTGGCAACCTCTCCATGATCCTGGGTCGGAAGTTGGTTTGGGATGGCGGGAAGCAAGAGGTCGTCGGCGACGAACAGGCGAACCGGTTGCTCAGCCGACCGCAGCGGTATCCATATTGCATCTGAGACGAGGCTTTTAGAAACCGAGACGCGCTATGGATCAGGACCAAGCCAAGCTGGCGACGCCGTCAACCGGCGTCGCCCCCACTGGAAGACAGGCTCAAACGACTGCTGTGAACGATCTCATCACGCGGATTCAGAGTGCGGACGATCAAGTTCGCGGCGCGGCCTGGCAGGAAGCGGCAAAGGCCGGCGCAGCTGCGATCAGGCCTCTGGCAGGGCTGCTGACGCACGCGCACTTCGAAGTCGCTCGCTCCGCCAAGCGCGCCCTCTACAAGATCGTCAGGCACGCCGGCCGCCCGAGGGCACGAAGCGAGGCAAAGGCCGTGGAGGCGGAGTTGGTCAACCTGCTCCGACACGACGCGGTCGCCGTCCGCCGGGAAATGCTCTGGTTGCTGTCCGAGATTGGCAGCGAAAAAGCCGTCACGTCCATGGCCAACCTGCTCACGGATTCCGTCGTTCGCGAAGATGCGCGTTGTGCGCTGATGCGCCTGCCAGGGCGGGAAGTTACCGCCGCGTTCAAGTCCGCCTTCGCGACTGCGCCGGAGGAGTCTAAGGCTGCTCTGGCAGAATCGCTTCGCCAGCGCGGAGAACGCGTGGTGGGTTATCCCAGTCGGAAGCGTCTCCCTGCTCGGGGCACCACCTCGCCCAATCGCTGACGCTGACTAGGCGAGGTCAAGAACCGGCGCTGCGCTGCGGTTTAGAGTGTTACCGGTTTGCCCGTGAGCACGGACTTCTCTTCGGCTTCGCAGATCTGAACGGCGGTGAGGCCATCCTTCGCCGTCACGGTCGTGGGCGGACGCTTGGCGCGAATGCTCTCGATCATGTGGCCGAGTTCGCCAACGTAACCGTCCACGCCTTCGAGCTTCACGACCTGCATGGGTTTGCCATCCTCGTAAAGCCGCAGGGCTTCTGCGCCGCGGGAAATGTCGAACTCCGCCGTGGCGTTCTCGAAGTTCACCGTGTACTTCATGGTGAACGGATGCGCGCCGCTCATCAGCCAACTGCCTTCGGCACTCACGGTCGCACCGCCCTTGACGATGTATTGCGTGACCACGTGGTCCACGGCGCCGCTGAACCGGCTCTGGCCCAGCGAGAATACCGCCTTCGGTTTGCCAAAACAGAACTGGACGAAATCCGTGTCGTGGATGTGGAGGTCCAGGAGCGCGCCGCCGGATTCGCCGCCCTTGAAGTAATTGGTCTTGCTCCAGCCGGGAGGTCCGGAGACGCGGCGGAAGCGTGCGGCCAGCACCTTGCCGTAGGTCTTGCGGTCAACCGCCTGCTTGAGCCAGTCCCAGCCCGGCCAGAAGCGCATGCACATCGCCGGCATGAAATAGGTCTTCGCTCGCGCGGCAGCGCGAACCACCTGTTGGCACTGTTTGGAGGTGCGCGCGAGCGGTTTTTCGCAGATGACGTGTTTCCCCGCCTTCAACGCGGCGACGGAGAGCGCCACATGCTCTGGCGTGGGCAGGCAGATGTCCACCAAATCAACGTTCGCGTCCGCGAGCAACTCGGCCGCGCTCTTGTACACCTGGACCGCCGGATCCAGCTTGATGGCATCGTCGCTGCCGATATTGCCGCCGACTCCCGGGATGATGCCATTGACCGGTTGCTTAAAGGCGTCCGCGACGGCGACGATGCGCGCGCCGGGGATCTTCATGTAGGCCTTGATGTGCGTCAGGCCCATGAAGCCCAGGCCGATGACGCCGATGTTGATGGTTTTAGCGGAGGTGGATTTGGATTTTGCCATAGATCAAAGTGGTTTGTGCGAGTTGAATCAGGGTGCGAGTCGTTCGACCAGCTTTCGCGCGGTGGTGATGTCCATGACACGCTGGTCGCCGGCTTCGCGCTCAATGCAGAGGTTGCCGGTGAAGGCCAATTCCTTCAAGGTGCGGAAGAAGGTGGGCCAGTCCACCTCGCCCGTGCCGGCGGGGACTTCCGCGCCCCAGGTGCCGGGGGTCTTGGTGCGTGTGGCATCCTTGATGTGGCATTGCTTGAGCCACGGTCCGAGCGTGCGCAGCGCCGCAATGGGATCACCCTTGCCGTAGAGAATCATGTTGGCCGGATCGAAGTTCACGCCCACGTTCGGGCGGTTCAGCTTCGTCAGGAACGTGGCGAGCGTGTCTGCGGTCTCCTGTCCAGTTTCGAACCCGAGGTCAATTCCGGCTGTGGCGAACAAATCGGCCACTTGCGCCACGCGGTCCATGAGCTTCTGGAAGTTTGGGTCGCTTTCCTCATGGGGCAGGAAACCGGCGTGGAAGGTCACCAGCTTGAGCCGGTAACGTCGGGCGATGCTCACGACGGTCTGGATGTTCTTCCAGTTCTGTTCCCAATGCTCGTCCGGCACCAAGCCGCCGGTCAGCTTGATGGTTTCCAGCGTCGTGTAATCCTCGCCGATCGTGCCGAACATGCCGGAGACGATCTCGATGCCGTTCAGGGCGAACATTTCGGTGGTCAGCCGCCAGGCTTCCGGGGTGGTGTGAAACGGGTCGAGAGCCAGTTGCACCCGGTTGAGGCCGATGGCCTGCAGCGACGCGACGAGTTGCTCCGGTCCTTCCGGCTGCAGTGACCAACTGCACACCGCCAAACGATCGAGAAGTGATTTGTTGCTCATGATGGCAACTCTGTGTTTATCGGACCGCCCCAATGGTGTCGAGCCCCGGCAAACAGGCGCTTGCTAGTTACGAATTGGGCCGCGAGGCAATCACGTTCGCGGCTTCCGCCGCATCCCGTTTTGCAGCCAGAGTCGCCACACCATGATTAACGCCTCCTGGATGATGTGACCCGACATCTTGGAGTGCCCCTTCAGCCGTTCGGTGAAAATGATCGGCACTTCCACGACGCGCATCCCTTGCCGCCACAGCTTGTGGGTCAGCTCGATTTGGAAGCTGTAGCCGTTGGAGTGGACGCGGTCCAAATCCAGCGCTTGGAGGGCGCGCCGGCGGAAGCACTTGTAGCCGCCCGTGGGGTCGGTGAACGGCATGCCGGTGATGATGCGCACGTAGAGGGCCGCGCCCTTGCTCAACATGAGGCGGTTCAGCGGCCAGTTGATGATGCGGATGCCGTCTTTGTAGCGCGAGCCAATCGCCAGGTCGGCGTTCTGCGCGGCCTCCAAGAATTGCGGAATGTCGTCCGGGTTGTGGGAGAAGTCCCCGTCCATCTCGAAGACAAATTCATAGCTGTGCTCTAGGGCCCATTTGAAGCCGGCCAAGTAGGCGCGGCCCAGGCCGTTCTTTTCCTGACGGTGGAGAACGTGAATTTCGGGGTGCTTGGTGGCGAGGTCGTCAGCGATCTTACCCGTGCCGTCGGGCGAATTGTCATCCACGACGAGCAGGTCCACCTTGACGGGCAGGTTCAAAAGCCGCTGCGCCATGCGAGGCAGGTTTTCCCGCTCGTTATACGTTGGCACAATGACAAGGGTTTGATTCATGCCCTGCGTGGCGAGGAAATTGATAGGCTGTCGGCGTGCGGAAAACAAGTTGAGATTTCTGGTTGCGGAGTCCCGGTGCAATCGGGCAAGGCCCGCCACGGATCGCTGGCTCCCTGTAGCATCGCTTCGCCTCGCCCATGGGCAGCGAACATGATTCCTGTCAGCGTTACTCGAGCTGCTGCGCTTGGTGGCGGGTCACGGACTGCCACGCGGAGGCTGTTGAGTGTGCCGGAGGATGAACCTCCGCTGAGGTAGGCAAGAACATGGGAGGGAGCCGGCGTCGCCTGCCGGATGGGTACAGAAGCCGGAGGCCGCCGCTGCGGAAGAAAGCGGGAGCGGAACTCTCGCGAGTTCCGCTCCACACCCCCTACTCGTTGTCCGACGTGGGATTTGGCCCTGTGCGGATTAGAGCCCACCATCCACGTGCCAGCGGCCGGTCTTGGCGTCCTTCTTCAAGGCCAGATTCCACTTCTTGACTGACGCCATGCGGCATTTCACCAGCCAACTCGACTGCTCCGGCGACCAGAATTCCTCCAAGACTTCCGTGACCGGGATGAAGTTGCGCGCATCGATGCCGGCTTTTTTCGCCTCAGCCGCGCGTCGCTGGTCGCTGTCCACATCGTAGTCCGGCGCGAACTTCTTCATCTCAGGCCAGTCTTGGTTGGCCACAGCGGCGAAGTAAGCCTTGGCCGCCTCCAGTGCCGTCAGCTTTGCGTAGGCGTCGTTGTCGGGCAGGATTGCTGGGCCGTTCGTCCAGCGCATTTCCTGCGCAGGCTTGAGCTTGTCGTCGCAAGCGCCAGTGATGACGAAGCGTTTTGCCGGGTTGGCGTTCGACAGCCGCAGGTAGAGTTCCTGAGCGCGAAGCTTGATTTCATAAGGCACGAACCGGCCGTTGGGATCGTAGCCTTTGGAGGTGAAGGCCGCGCCCAAGCTGACGACCTCCAGGCCACCGAGGTATTGCTTCGTTCGTTCGTTGATGGGTGTCATCTCGAACTTCTGCGCTTCGTTCCAATCCTCCTGTGCGCACGCTTCAAAGAACGCTCGGGCAGCTTGCTCGGCCGTCATGGCCGCATACTTCTGATTGTCCGGCAGCACCTCCAGTTCTCGGACCCAGCTCACGTTTGCCGGAAGGTCCAGTTGAAACACTTCCGCCGCGATGGGTTGGTTGTAGTCAATCTGGGTCAGCTCGAAGATCAGCACTTCGCCCGAGTCTTTCGCCAGATATACCTGAACGGATTCCAGCAACTCGCTTTGGGCGTCGAACCGATAAACCCGCCGCGTATCGGCGTTATCGAAGAACTTGTTCTTGATGTAATCGCCTTCCGGCAGGCCTGACTTGGCCTCGACCGTTACCACCGATTTTGTGCGGCCGTCAGCGCCACGTTCCTCGGCCAAGCCGAGTTTCCAGCCCTTGGCCACGGCGTTCTTGAGTTCATTTTCGATGGTCGTGCTCAAGTTCGCGATCCGGTCCAGCCAGGCTGTATCGAACGAGCCGCCGGGCGTCGGTTGCGCCAGTTTGTTCGCGACGTTGCTGGGCTTGATGTAAAGCACGGTGGATTGCCCGTCCATGACGACGATCCGGCCGGGCTTTTCCACGCGCCATTTAAGTTCAGGAGTGAGTTGCTTCCAAAGCTCCACACCGCAGAACTCGCCGCTGGGATCAATGAAACCGAAGTTGTCGGCGGGTGCCGTGCGGAGTTGCCCACGGAGGTGGATGCTGGTCAGGCGGGCGACCGCCTTGGCGCCGCGAGCGAGCACTTCGGCCGCGGTGGCTTGGGTCTTGGGTGAAAGAAGGAGGACGGCAAGGACGATAGCCGCCGCGCTGGCCGCCGCGCCCAGTCCGAATCCCCATCGTGTAAACAATCTGCTCATGAGCGAATGACTTTCTTGTTCTGGTTGAACCGCCCGGACGCGACGCATGACCGGGTGAACGAGCGACACTCCCGCCACCGTCTGACCGCGCGCGACCAGACGGCGTTGGAGTCCTGCGATGGCCGCGTATTCGCCGCGGCAGCTTGCACAATTGTCGAGGTGCGCCTGACACTGAAGGGATTCCTCGCGATCGAGCAATCCTTCCACGAAGGCGACCAGGTTCTCCCGGCATTCGACGCAATTCATGGCGGTTCAGTCTTGGTTGATGATTTGTTCCGCGCCTTCGCGGGCCGCGAGCTCCTGCCGTAGCAGGGTGTAGGCGCGCGAAAGCGTCTTGGTGACCGTGCCGAGCGGCATTTCGAGGCGGGTGGCGATCTCCTGACAGGAGTGCCCCTCGTAGTACCGCATCACAATCACCTGACGATGGGATTCGGGCAGGGTGGCCAGGGCTTCTTCCAACGGGTATTCGGACTGGTGGTCTGCGGCGTCCGGGGTCATGAACTCGGCGGCTTCGCAATCTCGCTGGCGGCGCTCCAGGACGCGGAATTGTTCCAGCGCAACCCGTCCGGCGATGCCCAGCAACCAGGAGTAAAACGACTCCGGCTTCCGCAGCTTTCGCAACGACTGGAACGCGCGCACGAACGATTCCTGCGCCGCTTCCTCGGCCTGCCCGGGGTCTTTCAACCGCCCGGCCAGAAACGAGAACAGCGGTCCCTGATAGCGATCCACCAGCGAACGGAAGTCATTCGGATGCCCGTCGCGGCAGCGCTCGACATGTTCTTTGTCGGTCAGCTCCATGCGATGTCCTGCTCAAACCAACTCACACCGTCATCCTATAGTGCGGTTCGGGGCGGATTTGCGACAAAAGAAATGGCGATCGGCAATATGCGAGCACTCGCCGCGCGCCGCGCGCTCCATCGGATGTGGATTGACGGCATTCTGCGGCGGCCACTAGTCTTGAGATGCCATGCGCGCTTGCACGCACCCCAAGTCCCAGCTCGAAACGCTCTTTCCGGCGCAGGATTACATCACCGGCGACCGGTTTGAGATCGCCCGTTGTCGCGGCTGTGGCTTTGCGGTCACGACCCCTCAACCAGCCGACTTGGTCAGCTATTATCCAGCCGGGTATTACGGTGCACCGGGGGGGCGACGCTTTCCGGCACTGGTCGAAGCGATGCAGCAATGGCTGTACGCCCGGCGAGTGCGTGGGGTGGAATCTGTGGCTGGGGCGGGGCGGGGACGCGTGTTGGACGTGGGTTGCGGGCGTGGTTTGCTGTTGAAGGAATTCCAACGGCGTGGTTGGACGGTGCAAGGGACGGAGCTTTCCGAGGGGGGCGCGGCCTATGCGCGTGAAGTGCTTGGGTTGGAGGTGTCCATCGGAGAGTTGTCCAGCCTGTGCTTTCCCCCAAACCATTTCGACGTGGTGACGCTTTGGCATGTGTTGGAACACCTGCCTGACCCGCGCGTCTTGCTGGCGGAGGTAAACCGGATTCTCAAGCCTGGCGGTGTGCTCTTCGTCGGCGTGCCGAATTTCGGTGGATGCGAGGCGCGTGTATGCCGGGCTGGGTGGTTTCACCTAGATGTGCCACGGCATCTGACGCATTTCACGCAGGACGATCTGGCGAAGGCTGTGAAGGAAGCCGGTTTTGGCGCGCAGTCGTGGTCAGGCTTCGCGCCCGAATACGATGTGTTCAGTTTCGTGCAATCGGTGTTGAACCGCGTCGGGCTGCGGCAGAACTTGCTCTACAACTTCCTGCGCCGAGGGCCGGCGAAAGTCCTCGGAGAAGGCGCGCCGTGGTGGCAATTGCCTGCGACGTTGCTGCTGGCCGCGGCGGTGGGGGTGGTCAGCATCCCGGCAACGTTGCTCGCTGGCTGCGTGCAGCAAGGCGGCACGCTCACCGTGGTGGCGAACAAGCTTCCCTCCAACGGCTTCGGCGAGCGTGAATGAAAGTGTTGCAGGGTAGGGGATTGGGAAGGCTTCAGGTCTGCACGGATTCTATTTCGCTTGCCAGGACACCCTCCCGCCAAGCTGCCCGCGATTCCATTCCGAGCGCGTTACCAACTGTAGCGAGCGCGGGCGTGTGGTTGCCGGCGGCCCCAAGCCATGCTCGGAACATCGGAGCATCTGGACGACAAACTTCCGCCTTGTCAACCCGAGCGCCCCTGCTACCTTTTGCGGCCTTTGATATGAAAGCAGACATTCATCCGAAATATGTGGATGCGGAAATCCGTTGTGCGTGCGGCAACGTGATCAAGACCCGCTCCACCAAGCCGACCATCATCGTCGGCATTTGCAACGTGTGCCACCCGTTTTACACCGGCCAGCAGAAGTTCGTGGATACCGCCGGTCGCGTGGATAAGTTCCAACAGCGCGCTGCCAAGACGCAGGCCGCCCAGGCTGCCTTTGCCGCTATCAAGAAGAAGAAGAAGTAGCGTTCGCCCTCTTCGCCGCCCGCCCGCGTTTCCAACGCCCGCGGGCGGCATCTTTTTTCAGGCCATGGCTGCAAGTTGCCAATTCACGATGTGCGTCCGCTCGGCGCTCGGTTACACGTTGGTTTCGTCCCGCATGAGTCGAAGACCGTGAGTTGAACATGGACCTCCGCCCGCACATCGAGAAATTCCGCAAGCGCTTTGCTGAAGTCGAGGCGTCGTTGAGCGATCCCAAGACATTCGAGAGTCCACAGCGTGCCCAGGAACTTGGCCGGGAATACGCCCGGCTCAAGGAGTTGGTGGCGACCGGCGACACCTACCTGAAGGTAATCACGAACCTGACGGACAACCGTGCCATGTTGGCGGCCGAACCCAACGACTCGGAACTGGCGCTCATGGCCAAGGAGGAAATCGCCCGGCTCGAAGCGCAGGAGAAACGGCTGGAGAAGGCCGTGCAGTTTGGCCTCGTGCCACCAGATCCCGCTGACTCGCGGAACACCATTGTAGAAATCCGCGGCGGTGCCGGGGGGCAAGAGTCCGCCTTGTTCGCGGCGGACTTGTACCGCATGTACAGCCGCTACGCCGAAGGGCGCGGCTGGAAGGTCGAACCGCTCGATTCCAACCCCTCGGACCTCGGCGGATTCAAGGAAGTCGTGTTCCAGATTACCGGGGCGGACGTTTTCAAGCGGCTCAAGTACGAGAGCGGTGTGCATCGCGTTCAGCGTGTGCCGGCGACCGAGGCACAGGGCCGCATCCACACCAGTACCGCCACAGTGGCCGTGTTGCCGGAGGCCGAGGAAGTGGACATCGAGATCAAGCCCGAGGACATTGAGATCAATGTCTGCCGCGCGTCCGGCAAGGGGGGCCAGGGCGTGAACACCACCGATTCCGCCGTGCAGATTCAGCACAAACCCAGCGGACTGATTGTGCGCTGCGCGGACGAGCGTTCCCAGCAGAAGAACAAAGCCAAGGCCATGACCGTGCTGCGGTCGCGCCTGTTGGAAGCCAAGATTGCCGAGGAAAACGCGAAGTACGCCGCCCATCGCAAACAGCAGGTTGGCACCGGTGAGCGGAATGAGAAAATCCGCACCTACAACTTCCCGCAAAACCGCGTCACGGATCATCGCATCGAACTGACGCTCTACAACCTGTCCGTCGTGATAGATGGCGATCTGGACGGAATCATCGAGCCATTGATCCGACACGACATGGAGGAACGCCTCGCCGCGCTGACCTCGGAACGCTGATGAAACGCCTCTGTGTCTTCTGCGGTTCCAGCAAGGGAACCTCCGCGTCGTTTACGGCCGCTGCCCGAGCGCTTGGAGAGACGCTTGCCGCGCGGAACATCGAACTTGTCTTCGGCGGTTCGCACGTCGGTTTGATGGGGGTGGTGGCGGACGCGGTCCTGGCCAACGGCGGCAAGGTCACCGGCGTGCTGCCGCGGTTCATGGAGGACAAGGAACTCGCCCATCCGAAACTCACTCGGCTCCACATCGTTGAAACGATGCACGAGCGGAAGCAGCTCATGGCCGAGCTGGCCGAAGGTTTTATTGCGCTGCCGGGCGGTTTCGGCACGCTGGAAGAGATTTTCGAGGCGATTACCTGGCAGCAGTTGCACCTCCATGCCCACCCGTGCGGTCTGCTCAACGTGGATGGTTACTTTGACGCTTTGATTGAGTTCTTGCGTGGCACGGTCGCGGGCGGATTTGTTCGGGCCGAGCACTTGGACAGGTTGATCGCCGCCGCCTCGCCCAGCGAACTGCTCGACCGCTTCGCCCGTTTCAAGCCGGAGACCACCGAGAAGTGGATTCCCAGCAAAGTGATTTAGCCATGACTCCCAAAGGACTGATCTTCGATTGCGACGGCACCTTGGCCGACACGATGCCCCTGCACTGGCGGGTCTGGAGCGCGCTGGCCAGGAAACACAACTTCGACTTCCCCGAGGACCGCTTCTACTCGTTCGGCGGCGTGCCGACGCGTGACATTCTGAGAATCCTGGGCCAGGAACAAGGTTTGGAGCTCGACCACATGGCCATCGCCCGCGAGAAGGAAGCCGGCTATGTGCCGCTCATTGCTCAGGTCGAGCCCATCAACGTAGTGGTGGGTATTGCCCGCGAGAACTTCGGCAAGATTCCGATGGCCGTGGCCTCGGGCGGGTCGCGCCGGGTAATCGAGCAGGTGCTGCAGCATCTGAACATCCGCCAGCTATTCGCCGCGGTGGTGACCAATGAGGACGTGCTGCGCCAGAAACCCGCGCCGGATATCTTCCTGGAAGCCGCCCGGCGCATCGGCGTGCCGCCGCAACTTTGCCGTGCCTACGAAGACACCGACCTCGGCATGGAGTCCATCCGCGCCGCCGGGATGGACGCCGTGGATGTGCGCGAGTTGCTGGCGCAACGTTGAAGCACCAGCCCGGAAGCCAGACAGTCGCGCGGCGAGCCGGACTTGTTTACCGGCGCATGCCCAATTCTTCCTGAATCCAGCTTGGACTCCGCCGCAAATCGAGCACCGCCAGCACTTGGGTCTCAGTTGGCAGGTCGCGGTAGTAGATGCCGAATGGGAAGCGATGGGCCAGCATCCGATGGATACCCCAATGGCGCGTGTGAATCCCGTGATGGAGTGCGAGACTCTCAATGTCAGCCGTCAGCGAATCAACGAAGTAATCTCCAATGCCAAGTTTTTGCAGGTCGTAGAAATCTCGCCCCCGCTCAAGGTCCTCCGCTGCCTCCGCCAGAACGACGACTCGCCTCATGCGCCGCGTTTGCCCAAGCGCTTCTTCAGTTGCGCGAGTGTCAGAAACTCGGCCTTGCCCGCGTCCACTTTGGCCAGGCGGCGCTTGAGAACCGTGCCATGCCAGGCCGGGGACTCCACTTGCGCCGGGTCGCGGGACAACGAAGTCCACAGCCGCTCCATGGCCTGCAGCCGCTCGGTCACGCTCATCTGTTCAATCTCTGCGGTGTCAAGCATGGCAGGAGCTTACGCCGCAGCCTGAGCACCGGCAAGCGGGGTTCAACGACGACACTGCGTGTGGTGGGCCGCGCGACAAAGGCCTTTTGTTGCCCGCAGAACAGCGTGTGGGTCAGGCTCGATCCACTGGTGCAGGAACGCGAGATTCTCGGCGGCGGGAAGATCAACGTGGAATCGCACATCCTGCTGGAGGCGCGGCCGTGCGCGTGTTCTCTCGCCCATCGGATGGGAGAGGGTGGCCGCCAGGCCGGGTGAGGGTGGAGGCTTCGCGGAAATCGTGGCGGGCGCGTTCGACCCCGAGAAAGCCGGCGCAGGCCGCGCATAATACAGAACAACCTTTTGTTGCACATGCAACATGAAGTTGGTCATGCCGCGGGAATGATACTCGTTTGAATCAACCCGCATTTCTGGCACAATCGGCGCAATGAGTCAGTGCCATGGATATCAAACGCAAACAACACATTCTGCCGGAGAGTTACCTGAAGCGTTGGTTTGACCCTGCCACTGAAATTGCAGGCAAAACACCGATGGTTTGGACGTTCACCAAAGATGCGAAACGCAAGCAACTCAAGCCACCAGCATCCGGCCATTTTTGGCGGGATTATTTTTACGACTTGATTTCCGTCAGCGGCGAGCGACGGCAAGACCTTGAGAATCTCCTTGGGAGGATTGAAGGCAGCATGGCCCGGATTGTTGACCAACGAATCCTCCACAAGCAACCGCTCGACCGAGTGGAAGCTGAGAATTTCGATTTGTTTGTTGCGTGCATGTTCATGCGCACAGAGCGCATGAAGGAAAGCATTGGGTCTTTTGTTTCCGCAAAAGCTCGCATTGAGAGGGACTACGCTCAAGCGCACGGAAAGCCAACCCTGGATACATCGGTCATGGAGCACAACGCTCACGCTCACGCCATTTATGACGGGGTTGTGTTTCTCAGTGACGAGTTGGCAAAGATGTCTCACAACGTCTTCATCGCTCCAACTGGCAAGGCTTATCTGACTTCGGATACGCCGTGCGCCTGGCAAGCGCCGATTGGTTTCACCGGTATGGCCAATCCCCTGCTGGAAATTACCCTGCCGTTGACGCCGCAACACTTGCTACACATCTCCAAAACCATCCCAACTTCCGGGTACATTGATGCGCTGGATTTCATGGTGGATCAGGCAAATTGGGAAATGATTCGCCGATGCAGCCGTTATTTTGTCGGCAACTCGTCAGTCTTGGATGCTTGTTGGCTGGAGAGCGAAGCCTATTGGGGAATGAGGTTGCTTCGTGAAGCGGTAAAGCTCGGATGAGGCTGCTACGGATTGAAGAGCTTCGCCATTTTCGCCTTCACCGCGGCATCCATCTTGATGAGCGGCGGCCAGGGGCGTTTGAAGCCTTCGCCGGGCAATTTCTTCGTCGCGTCAATGCCGGGTTTGCTGCCGGTGGCGATTTCGCTCGTGGCGTTGTCGAGCACGTCGGCCGGGTCCCGCATCCTCGGGATGAAGATGCTGGCGCGTTGCGGGTCGGTGTTGGCGCAGAGGCGGAAGAGGACTTCGCTGGTGTTTGTGCATGTCCTGATGGCCGTGCGCAAGCACTCGTCGTCCACCACCACGAGGTATTTGGTCCCGCCGCGGCGGGATCCTCTACCCCATGCCCCAGAGGCCGTGCATGGTCTTGTTGGCCTGCATCGGGCAGGTCTTGCGGATGCTCAGGAAGACCAGGTTGTGGAAACGCCTTCCGCCGGCAGCGCGATGCCTGCGGTCACCGGAAAGTTCATTCACCTAGAACCGCAGGAACACCCGCTTGCGATACAGGAGATTTGCGAGCCAGAACATCAGCCCCAACCCGACTGCTGCCAGGAGCAAATCCCCGATGCCCTGGGCCACGTGGTTGTTGAACCACGCCTGCACGTCGCCGCCGGCAATTCGTCGCGCCACCGAACCATAGCCGCCCAGGAAGTTGCTCATCAGGTAGAGCGTGATCGGGTTCATGCCGATCCACACAAAGGGCTGACACCAGAACTGGAACTTCCAAACGTCCACGATGAGGTAGAACGCGCCGAGCAAGAGCGCGCTGTAACCGCCTGCCACCAGCACGTAGGAAGAGGTCCAGATCTTCTTGATCACCGGGAACTGGAGATTCCACAGCCAACCCACTGCCACCGCGAGAGCGCCCGCAGCCAGCAGTAACATCACCTTGCGAAGGTCGCCAACGCTCGTGTTGGTCAGAAGCAGTCCCGCGAAGACGCCCAGCAGGCAGGTCACCACCGCCGGGATCATGCTCAGCCAGCCTTCCGGGTCAAAGAAGACGTCGTATCGACGTCCCGGCATGTAACGGAAGTCGAAATGATCCACTACGTTGTAGCCCTTGTCGTACTTTCCCGTGACCCGGTTTGTAGTGCCGTAAAACACCTTTTCCGCCGCCGCCCATGCGGGGCTATCTTTCACGGCTGAGAAGTTACCCGGCCCCCGGAGCAGTTCGGCGGCCTTCGCATCGCCCATCTGCTCGGCACGCTGGGCGAGGCTTTCCTTGTCGAGTCGAATGTCCCGGATCGGCGTCAAGGCCAGCAATGCCCAGTAGCCCAGCAACAAGCTCACGGCGATGGCGACGAGGGCGCGCGGCTTGAAGAAGCAGAACAGCAGCCCGGCGAAACAGTAGGCGATGGCGATGCGATTGAGCACGCCGCTCACGCGGATGTCCGGCCAGAGATGGGAAACGCCGCCGGAGTAGATGATGCCGACGGCGTAGAGCAGCAGACTCCGGCGAAGGACTCGTTTTACTGCCGCCGGCTTTCCTCCCTCTTGAGCGAGGGTGCGCGTGAGCGAGTACACAAGCGCGACACCCACCATGAACACAAACAGGGGGAAGATCAGGTCTTCGAAGTGGAAGCCTCCCCACTCGACATGTTCCAGTTGTTCGGCCAGAACACGCGTGGCGGAGGTGTCGTGCAACTTGCGTAACGCTTCCACCAACGGCTCGGCGCCGATGATCCAGAACATGTCGAACCCGCGCAGTGCGTCCAACGACATCAGTCGCTGACTGGCTGGCTGTGCCGGCGCTTCAGGTTGGTCACTCATAGCGAATGGAGTTTGCTCAATCAGAAACCACTCGAGATATCCCCTGATTTTTAGGGTTGAGTCGGCTGCACCCTCAGGCCTGCCAGTTTCCCACCGGCGGCATCCCGGAGGCGCAGGCAGAATTCCCACGGCCCGCTATCTTGTGTGACCTTGAGCAACACGGCGTTCCAGCCGGCGCGCAGTTCCACGTCCGCCTTGAACTCATCGGCTACCGCAGCGCCGCCGCGGTTTGCCTGCGTGATCAGTTTGCCGTTCACCCACAGCTTGTGACCATCGTCAGTGCCGAACTGGATTCGAGCCTTCTGAGCTTTGTCAGAGAACACCCACGTGCGAGCGTAGGCCGCGCGGTTCCCGCCACCAAACGCGACCTCGAAATCCACCATGCCGGGGCGGCCGGCTTTGGCTATGACGGGCGCCGGCTTCCAGGTGGCTTTGCCGTCAGCCTGTTCAGGCGCGAAGGCGGAATCGAATAGCGATTTCCCGGACAATCCCTCCGTGTAAGGTCCCGCAATCTGCCAAGCGGTGATGAAGTCGCTGGCTTGCTCCAGTTGGGCGAGCACTTTTGCGGCGCGTTCACGCGTGGCTTCGCTCTTCGACTGCGCCTGGATTCGACCCGCCGCAGCCTTGGCCTCGGTTGGTGCAAGACCGGAAATGCCGCTGGCAATCCCCAGCACGGCCAGCTCCGCCTCAGCCTGCACCTGCGCATCGCCGACGAACGGCTCGACGAGCTTGAGAGCTTCGGGATCGGCGACCTTGGCCAGGCCGGAGAGCAGCACCTTGCGATCATCCGGGCGTTGTGTCCCGGCCAGCAGCTCACCGTAAGTCTTCACCGCCTGGGGCGCGGCTTGTTCACCCAGCTCCAGCAAGCGCACGCAGCCGCGGAGCGCGAGGAAACGGTGGGCGTCGTCCTTCGCGGTGCGGTAAACCTCCAGCAACGCGGGTAGGGCAGGGGAGTCGGGCCAGTCGGCGAGCACACGGACCGCCGTGTCGCTCACCGCGGCCTCCGAACTGGCCAGGGCGGACTTCACTGCCGCCAGCGCATCGGGCGTCGTGATCGCACCGAGCACGCGGAGCAGGGCGCATTTGGCCGGCGTGGCGCTGGAGGGCAGGCACGCGAGCACGTGCGCGGCGCAGGCTGCCTTGTCGGTGATCCGCGTGCAGGCGGATTCCAGCGCGGCTTCGACTGCTTCGCTTTCCTCATCGCCCTTGGCTTTGGCCAACAGGTCGGTCAGCGTGCGCAGATCGGCGACGCCGGCGGTTTGCCCCAGAGCTTTGATGGCTGTCGCGCGGATCTTGGGATCCGCCTCGCCGCTGGCCTTCACCAACTCCGGCACTGCCGCGGCAACATTGCGTTTTCCCGCCAGCTCCAGCAACACGCGGCGCGTGGCGCCGGAGACCTGCGGCAAGCGGGCGACCAGTTGGCGGTCCACATCGTCACCCGGCAAACCGGCCAGTGAGGTCGTGGCGGCTTGAGCGAGTTCCGCGTCGCCTTCAGCGATTGCGTCGAGCAGCACGGGCACGCAGGCGAGGTTGCCTTGGCGGACCAGGACGTCAATGGCCACCAAACGCAAGCCTTTCGATCCGCTCCGAGCCAAATTCAGCAGGGCCGGCAGGACCGAATCATCGGCGCGGTCTGCCAGCGCGAGCAGCAGCGGCGCTTGGCGTTCCGGGCTGGCCTTGCCCACCTCGGCCACCAACGCGTCGGTGACTGCGCGTCCCGGTAGCTCGCGGGCGGTGCTCAGGCCGATACCGAACAGCGCTTTGTCCGGCGAACGCAAGGCTTCCAGCAGCAACGGCAAACCGTCGGCCTGCCGGGCCAGGATGGCGCCCCGTGTGGCTTCAAGGATTCGTTGCTTGGGAAGTTCCGCCTTGCGCACGGTGTCATAAACTGCAACGGCCTGAGCGGCCTTTCCTTTTGCGAGCAGATCTTCCGCACACAGAATACAGCCCTGTGCTGCCGCCGAGCGTACCGGCGGCGGTGACTTGGTGAGTGCTCCTTGCAATTCTTTGACTGCGGTGTCGCCTCCGATGTGGCCCAGCGCCACGGCCGCGGCGGACGCGACCTCCGCGTCCGCATCGCCGAGCTTGGCGAGGAGCGGCGTGAGGGCCTTCGCGTCGCGACGAACCGCGATCGAGTTGATGACCCCAACGAGCAGTCTGCCTTTGACTTTGCCGAGCGCCTCGCGCAGCGCGTCGTCGGCCGCCGCGCCCGGGATGACTTCCAGCGCGATGCGGGCCCAAGATGCGAGTTGTTCGTCGGTCAGCAACGGGGCCAAGGCCGGCACGGCGTCTGCCGAGCCATAGACGGCGAGCGTTTTACAGGCGAGCGCCTTCTCGGCAGGAGCACCGGTCTTCAAAACCGCCAAGGCTTGGCGGGCCTTGTCTGCGGAGGTGGATTGAGCGACGGCGGTCAGAGCGATGGCGGCGAATGCCACACACGCTGCGAAACGGTAAAGTTGCACCTTCATATTCCTGATTGTGTTCATGGGTTTCTTTCAGCGTGACCAAATCAAACTCTCCAAGGTTCGCGCAGCGCTTCCGAACGCAGCCGGTTTGCCTCTTCGTCCCCAATGAATTCGCATTTCACCGGATCGAACTTCACTTTGCGGTTCAGGAACAACGCGATGTTCGCCGCATTGCAGGTGATGTGGGACCAGCAGGCAACCTCCGCGTTCGCCCGCGTTTGGCCGCGCGACCGCACGCATCCCAGGAAGTCGCGCACGTGGAAGTTTGCGGGATAGCCCGCGATGCGGGGCCGCGGTCCGGCGATCAAATCCGCCGGGCTGGCGGCGAGTTCGCCGTTGTCGCCCGTCTCCACCCAACCGGTCTCGCCTTCGTAACGAACGGGACAGGAGCCCAGCGGCAACCAGCCGTCGTTGCGCATGACCAGCTTCACGCCGTTGGCATAGCGCGCGTGCAGTTCCTTGCCCTCCGGCCAGTATTCCACTGCGGCCGTCCTATCAAAGTCACCGGCCCACTGGCACAGGTCCACGCAATGAGAGCCCCATTCGAGACAGCCGCCGCCGCCGAAAGCCCCCACGAAGCCGCCGCCTTTCTCGAAATTGAAACCGTTGAGGAGGCGCTTGTTGAACGGCCGCCAAGCCGCGGGGCCAAGGTAGGTATCCCAGTCCACCTGCTCCGGGTCGGGCGGGGTTTCAGCGGGTAGCCAACCACTCATCTCGGTGGCCAAGCCGGCCGGATGCGCGTGGAGTGTGTGGAGTTTGCCCAGCTTGCCGCGGCGGGCCAGGTCGGCGGCCAGCGCGAAGTTCGGCAAGCTGCGCCGTTGCGTGCCGGCTTGAAAGACGCGTCCCGTGCGGCGGAAGACCCGCGCCAGCGTGAGGCTGTCCGCGATGTTCTTCGCGCAGGGTTTCTCGCAGTACACGTCCTTGCCGGCGTTGGCGGCGAGGATCGAGGCGGCGGCGTGCCAGTTCGGTCCGGTGGCGATCAGCACGGCATCAATATCTGGGCGCGCCAGCAGCTCCCGCAGATCGCGATACATGGCGCAATCCTTGTTGCCGTAAAGCGCGTCAGCCTTGCTCTTCACGGCGAGTCGGCGTTCCGCTTTGATGTCGCAAATGGCGACGAACTGGACTCCGGGCTCAGGCAGAAAGCAATCCAGCACATAGCTGCCACGACCGCCGATCCCAATCGCGCCTAAGACGATTCGTTCGCTGGGCGCCACGGCCCCGTCACGTCCCAACGCGCGGGCGGGAATAAAAGTTGGTACGGCGAGGAGTCCGCCCACGGCGGCGCTCGTGCGTTTAAGAAATGACCTTCGGTTTAGAGTCTTCATGAGCTGGTTCGTTTTCGTTGTGCTGACCCTTCGTATGCCGCCGTTCCCGGCAGCGCTTCCGGACCAAGAGGAAACACATTCGGCGAACGCAAGGGAAGCGATTTGTTCAGAATCCGCCCGGGAAAAGCTCGGCGAAAACTCAACCGGCTCAGAAGACGAACATGGCGAGGACGCCGATGATGAGCGCAACCGCGACCACCCACCAAAACCAACTCACGCCGCGCGGCGGCGCGGGTTTGCCTTCGCTGGCAAACTCGCGCTTCACGTAATCGTCGTAGTTGAACTGGTCATCCGGCAGGTCGAGGCCGCCGTAGCCCGCTTCGTCCGACCAGCCGGTGGATTCGTCCGAGCCGCAGGCGGGACAGGCTTTCGCGCCGCGTGGAACATCGGCGCCGCAGTTGGGGCAGGTTTCCGGGGACGAAGGCATTTGCTATTTCAGGTTCACGATTTTGCTCAACGTGCTGCTGAAGAGTCTGCCTGAGAAGCCGCGCCGGAGCGCGCCCGTCCTCGGGCGCAGCGACGCAGCAAGGTCACACCAAGACCGTGCCTGCGTACCTGGAGTGACCCTGCGGCTGCGCCCGAGGACGGGCGCACTCCAGAACCAAACCAACGGGCACAATTCGATCTTCAAACAACTCTACCGCCGAGCAGCGGCGATGGGTATCGCACGGAAATCGCAATTCGTAAATCGCAAATCACCCGCCCACGCCGGCGTATTCTTCGTCCGTCTTCAACTCCAATCCCATGAGCACGTAGTCGTGTTTCACCGCCTGCATGTCCTTCACGTAGTCTTCCAGGCGCAGGATGTGGCTGAAGCCGAGCAGCGCAAACATCTTGATCGCAGCCTCCTGTTCGCCGATGAACTCGGCCTCTACCTTCTCCAGGCCGCCGTTGCGCGCGAGTTCGACAATTTCGTTGACCAACGCCTTTGCGAGTCCGCGCCCGCGGAACTGCGGATGCACCAGCACACTCACCCGGCCCACGTGCCGTTTCCACCCACCGAGCTGCTGGTGCAGCGTGGCGTCGCCCACGATCTTGCCATCCGACAGCGCGAGCAACGGCAGATTCCGCCCCAGGTCTATGTTCCGACACCATTCGCCGATGACCGCCCGGTCCATCACGCGATGCTTGATGAACAGGCGCTCCGGCTCCGGAATTGCCTGGAAGAAGGCATGGAACGCCTTTTCGTCTGTCTTCTGCAAAGGGCGAAGCGTGATTTTGGTGCCGTCCTTCAGGGATACAACCTTGGGGAACTGCTGAAGTTCAAGTTCGAGTGACATAGGGCTCGGTGTTTGAGCCAAATATTACCCAAGTCGCCCACCATGCAAGCGGCCGATCTTGTGCCCGACCGGCCGAAGCTGAGCCGGACCTTTGCCGGACAGTACAGCGCTATCCGCAGCTCTCGGTGATCCAATCCAGATAGCGCTTCGCTCCGCCCGTCAACGGCAGGATGATGAACTCGGCGGTGTCGTAGGGATGCTTGGCCAGAATGAGCTTCTCCAAGGCCTGCAGCCGGGAGCGCATCGTCTTCATCACCATGAGCACTTCATGGCCGCGCTCCAGCTTGCCTTGCCAGCGATAGTGCGACTCGATCTTCGTCACGAGGTTGGCGCAGGCGATCAGCTTGGTCTCCAAAGCCAGCCTGGCCAGCCGCCGCGCGGTTTTCAAATCCGGCGCGGTCACCAATACCACCGCAAACTTGCTCGTCGCTTTCATGGCATCGACTGTCTTTCATTCGATACCAGACTATCCACCTGCTGACCAGCCACGAATCTGCAACGTGCTGCCGGCTTCCAGCCGGCAGGACCATCTGAATGCAGCGTTTAACGCGGAGCGGCCGGGCGGCTTGATTTTCGGGCAGGATGCCCGAAGCACGTTCATCCCGGTCTCAATCCGGCCACGCCAGCCGGACTCCATCCTGCACCAGCAGGTTCTGGAATTCCGCCAGCAACGATTCCTGATTGCGCACCTCACGCGGCACGCGCTTCCTGGCCAAGCAAAACGCCGCCAACGCGCCCGCCGCCTCGCCGATGTTCCACTCCACCGGGTGCAGCCGGATGCAACCGTTGGTAATGTGCGTGCAGCCGAGATTCTTGCAGCCCGGCAGCAAATTCTCCACGCGCTTCGGGATGAGCGAGCCGAGCGGAATCTGGTAACGCAGCGCCGCGATGTCCACGTAGCTATCACCGCCCGTGCTCGGATGCAGGTCAATACGATACGTGCCGATGCCCACCGAGTCCTTGAACTCTGGCGCTTTGACCTTGTTCTCCGGCAAGCCGGTTTCCTTCATCCGATATTCCGTGGACAGGTGTTGCTCCACCACGGTGAACTCCGCGCGGATGCGCCGGCTCTCGCGGATATAAGGATATTTCGCCAGCCCGTCCTCCGTGCCCAGGAGATCGCCGCGCAGGCGCAAGCCCTTCCAACCCGTGCCACCGTCGGGCCGTGGCGCTTCGGTTTGCAGCCAGTAAAGCAGCGAGAGGCTGAGTTGCTTGGCGCGAGCGATGTTCCGCGCGGCTTCCTTCTCGGAAACCTCGCACACGTTGCCGAGCCAGTAATCGTTCTGCGGCCAGTTCACCAACGTGATATCGCCCGGGTAGGTGCCCGGTAGGAACTGCGCCTTGTCCGCAATGCGCCGATACGTCCACAGCCCCGTGCCCGCTTCCGGATCCGTCTCCAGCTTCTTCGGCTTGCCGCTGACCGGGTCGCCGTATTCCCACGCAAGCAGCCGGCCCGGCCAGGCCGGCGTGAGCTTCGGCACGAAGTCGCGCCAGAAGCCATACTCGCGCGGTTTCTCGATCGTGTGGTCTTCGCCCTTCACGTGATCCATCGCAAAGCAACAGGTGAACCCTTGCATGTTCAGCGGCTCGGCCTTGGCTTTGGCGTGCGGCTCGCCGGTGTCCTTCTGCGACTCCGCGCCCGAGACGTATTCCGTCTTGGTCAATGGCAGCAAATCGCCGAGCTCCGTCGCGTCCACGAAATACGGCGCGCGCAGCACCAGTTCGTTGCCCGATTCCAGGCTGCGCACCTTGACCGCCTCAACCTTGTCGCCGTTGGTCGCGGCGGAAACCGCCTTGTGCCGGAGCAGGATTTGGACGCGCTGCCCGCCGATGAACGGCGCGAGCATCTCGTACAACACCGCCAGCGACACGCGTGGTTCGTGGCAAAGGCGCGACACCCAGCCGTTACCAGGGTTCAGCAGCTTGTTGGCGCGCGCCGCCTCCGTGAGCAGGTAATTGCGGAAATAGTAATCGCGGACGCGTTGGCGCAAGGTCTGGTAGCTCTTCGTGCCGCCGACCGTCTCGATCAGGTAATTCTCGTCCGGGGGCACGGCTTGGGCGGTAAGCTGCCCGCCGATCCAGTCCGTCTCCTCCGTCAAGATGACGCGGACGCCGTTCCGCGCCGCGGCCAAGGCCGCTGCACAACCACCCGTCCCGCCGCCGATGATCACCAGGTCTGCCGCCAACTCCTGCGCGCGGCCCCGCCTGGCCGGGCGTTCCGCCGCCGACGCGCTTTGCCCAAACCCAATGACCGGCACGCCCAAGGCGAGCGGCGCGGCCAAGCCAACACCCTTCAAGAACGAACGACGTGAGGACGACATCGAATTCATGATGGAGAGCTTGCCTACTGCGGGAAACCGCCTCAACGAAAAGCGCCCGGGAGGAAGCTAGCACGCTGCCGCGTTGTAGCGGTGGTCGGCAGGCCGCATCACGAAACGAAATGGCAGAAGCGGCATACCTTCTGTGCGCTCCGAGACGCCAGCCCCGACGGGGCAGGACATGAATAGCCGCAGGTGCAACCTGCGGAGCCAAGAGCCGAGGAATGTGCGGCCCTGTCAGGGCCGAACTGGTTTGGGCGACGACGTTCCGTGGGCTGTCGTCCACGGCTATTCACGTTGAGCCACTTCGTGGCTTGTGGAGCTGGCAATTCCGGGCTGGATTTGGGGCGGCGGCAGAGAGAGGATGCGACGCATGACAGCCAGAAGGGAACACCCAAATGGGCGGATAGCCGCAGCTCATCAAGATGGATGCTGCGGTGATGGCAAAGGAGGAAAACCCGTTGAGCCCGTCGCAGCCGAAGTTGGAAGACTCAGACCGAATGAAAGCCAAACAGACAAAACGTGCGAAGCAGTCGTATTCCGCCGACCGGCCAATCCATTCAAAGAAGGACGATGTTCTGGGCAGAGCATTATTCGCGGCACGGCTGGCCGACGATGTTCATTCGTGGGACGGATCTGATTCCCTTGTAATCGCACTTTATGGTTCGTGGGGTTCAGGGAAGACCTCCGTGAAAAACATGTTGCTGGAGGCGAATCGCAAGAAGGGACGGACGCCGTTGCCAGTAGTTGATTTCAATCCGTGGCAACTTTCTGGAACGGGAAGTATTCCCGCTGCTTTTTTCAGAGAGCTCGGCCTTGCTTTAAGAAAAGAAGGCCCTGAACGCGACGCCGAGAAGCGCGCGAATAAATGGAACGCTTACGCAACCACTTTGACGGTTGCGGGAACTGCCACCCAATTGCTCGGCAAAGCAATGCCACTGGGAGGAGTGCCCGGTGGTCCAATAATTGAATCCTTCGGCGCGGGCATGAAATCGGCCGGAGAGAGTGCGAAGGAAGGCGGTGAGGCACTCAAAGCAAAGAGCGAAGCAGCCGCAAAAAGCCTGGAAGACCAAAAGAGTGAATTGGCAACACTGCTCGGACGATTGCCACAACCGTTGGTGGTTGTGATCGATGACATCGACCGGCTGACGACGGACGAAATCCTCCAAGTATTCCAGCTCGTTAAGGCGAATGCCGATTTCCCGCGCCTCATCTACCTGCTGTTGTTTGAGCGCGACGTTGTCGCCAAAGCGTTGAATCAGATTTCCGGTGGCAAGGGCGCAGAGTTCCTGGAAAAGATTGTCCAAGTCGGCTACCACGTGCCGCACGCTTCGCAAGCAGCCGTTCAAAAAGTGCTTTTCACCGGCTTGGACAAACACCTCGACGAGTCTGCTGCGTCGAAGCACTGGGACAAACACAGATGGAGAGACCTCTACGTGGATGGCCTCGCCGGATATTTTAGAAACCTTCGGCATGTCTATCGGTTTCTGGCCTCGTTCGCCTTTCACTTCCATCACCATCGCAGTGAGAACAGCATTGAGGTGAATCCTGTGGACCTCATCGGCCTGGAAGTGTTGCGCGTGTTTGAACCTTCGGTTTACGAACGGCTTGCTGGGGCAAAGACAATCCTCACTCGCTACGAAGGGCCAAGCCTTTTCGGCGAGATCAAGCAGGAGACGATTGACCAAGCCCTCTCTCAAATCGTCTCAGCTGCGATACCGGAGAATCAGAACCGTGTTCGGTCTATTCTTAGCGTGCTCTTCCCACCGCTTTCTTCGTCTTACGCGGGGAGGGAAGGTGTGTCGGGGCATCGTCAAGAATGGTTGCGCGAACTTCGCATCTGCCATCCAAGTCTGTTTGATAAGTACTTCACGCTGACGATTGCCGACGACGACCTGTCGCAAGCGGAACTCGACAACCTCATTGCGCTCACGGCAAACACGAATGGCTTCGTAGCCGCGTGCGAAGCTCTGAAGGAGCGAGGGTTGTTGAAAATCGCTTTTGACCGCCTGGAGGCTTACAAGGAACACATCCCTCTTCAGAATATGCCCACGCTTATCGAAGCGCTGTGCAACGTGGGCGATGATCTTCCCAAGAGACAGCCGGGTTTTCTGGAAACCGACATGGAGACGCATGCGTTTCGTCTGGCTTACTTTGGACTAAAGCGCGAATCAGACCCGAAAAAACGGTTTGAGGTTTTGCGCGGCGCGCTCACGCACTCCACCGGCATCGCTTTGCCAGCCCAGCTTGTGAGTCTCAATGAGCGAGTTGGTGAGCGAGAGGCGCGAGGCCACGAGTTCTTGGTCGAGGAAGCGGACTTACCGGAACTCCGGAGAATTTGCGTCGAGAAGCTGCGAGCCGCAGCAAGTAGTCGAGAGTTTCGTCAGAATCCGAGACTTCATGTCTTTCTTTGGCGATGGAGCGAATGGGCAACGATTAATGAAGTTCGCGCATGGCTTGCCACCCACACCGCGAGTCCAAAGGGCGCAGTCTGGTTGCTCGCCGTGCTTCTCGGAGAAATGCACTCATGGGGGCGTGATCACCAAGTGAGGTATTACATTCACCTTCCAACTGTTGAGCGCTTTGCCGACGTGGCAAAGCTGACGCGACTTGTCGAGCAAGTGAAAGAGGCGAACCTCTCAAAGCAGGAAGCGAGAGCGGTTCGGGAATTCAAGAACGCGCTGAAGCGCCGGGCAGAGGGGAAATCTGACGAGGCGTGGAAAGAAGAAACCGACGGTTTTGAGGAAGAGACTGCTGACTGACCTACTTCGTGTCGCATATGCAACATAGGCTTGTCCTGCGTCACGCTCGGCCTGCACCGGCTTCTCGGAATTGAACGCGTGCAGTTTCCGCTTCTCAAGCCATGCTGCCTCGGGCAATGTGCCCGCACGATGCGCATTCTCATTGCCACTGTCACCGCCGGAGGCGGACATCTCGCCGCTGCTGCCGCCCTGGACGAAGCTTGGCGTGCTCTCCGTCCTGACGACACTGTCGAGCGTCTCGATCTCGTGAAGTTCTACTCGCCGCTGCATCGCAAGGTCCACGCGGACGGCTACGTGAAGCTCGTCGAACGCGCGCCTGAATTGTGGGGCATGATCTTCGCCAAGACGGACAGCCCGGAGGCGGCGCGCCGGCTCAACCGCATTCAGCGGCTTTTCCCTAGCCGCTCGCGCCTCCGCTTCGCCCGCTTCCTCAAGCAGTTCAAGCCCGACGCGGTGCTCTGCACGCATTACGCGCCGCTGGAAACGCTCGCCCAGTTGCGCGAGAAGCAGCGCGGCCCGCAGCCGTTCGTCGCCAGCATCGTGACGGACTTTGAGGCGCACGCGCTCTGGATGGCGTCCGGTGTGGACCTGTATTGCGTGGCGGCGGAGGAAACAAAAGCACGGCTCGTGGCGCGAGGCGCGACAGCGGAGAACGTCCTGCCCACCGGTATTCCCATCGCCGCGAAGTTCGCGGCGAAAGTGGATGCGCGTGCGGTGCGCAAGACCCTGGGGCTGCGGGATGACTTGCCGACGTTGCTGGTGCTCAGCGGCGGCTTCGGCATGGGGCCGGTCGCCGAAATCCTCGGCGGGCTGGACAAGACCGCGGGCGAGTTCCAGACGCTCGTCGTGTGCGGGCGGAACGAGGAATTGCGGCGCGAACTGGCCGCGCAGGATCGCAGCCACCCGACGCGCGTGCTCGGCTTCGCGTCGAACATGCACGAGTTGATGACCGTGGCCGATCTCATCATCACCAAGCCGGGCGGGCTCACGTCCTCCGAGGCGCTCGCCTTGGGGCGACCGTTGCTGATTCTCGATCCGATTCCCGGCCAGGAAGCGGCGAACAGCGACTTCCTCCTCGAACACGGCGCGGCGGCCAAGGTGAATCGCGTCGAGGACCTGCCCTTCCGCGTCGAGCAACTACTTGGCTCAAAGAAGCTGGCAGAGATGGCGCGGGCCGCCAAGCGGTTGGGTCGCGTCAAGGCGGCCGAAGCTGTTTGCGCTGAAGTTCTGCGCCGCCTAAGCAATGCAACCTCCTGACCCAGTCCCCTCCATGCGCAGTCTCTTCGTAGCGCAGGTTGGCAACCTGCTGTTTCGCCGACTGGCAGTCGGCGCGACTGGGAGTCACTTCAATCGCTGCGGATTGCCAATCCGCGATACGCCAGACTACAAGTCTGCGCTACGATTCATGCCGCCGTGGCATGCCCAGTCTGTGAGTTCTATCCTCCACCTCTGCCCGGCGTCGTTGCTCGTCTCTCTGCTGCTCACTGTCACCTTGGTTCAACCGTTTGTGGCTGGCGGCGCGCCGGTTTCAAAACTCAGCAACGACGAGCAAATCGTCTTCTACCCGACCTCCGGGGCGCGAGTCGCTGGCGGCACCATTTGGGGACTGGAAATCCACGGCTGCGTTTATGAAGCGGAAGGGCGGCGGCTTACGCTGGCGGCGTTCCGCGAGGCGCTGGAGTTGAATGACGTGAAGCTGTCGCCCGCCGAAACCGCGATCTTCAACCAGCGTGCGCGGCTGTTTCTCGTGGACAACGAGCGTGGCCATCGGGTCGTCGCGCACGTGGGCACGCGTGAAATCAATCTGGGTGAAAGTGCGCCCAACGGGCATTTCGGCGGCACGGTGTGGATGAACGAGGCGGAGTTGGGGCTGGCGAACAAGCCGCGCGATGGCGCGCCCGTGACGATTCGTGCGAAGCTGCGTGCGAAGGATCAACGCTCCTTCACGGGCGAGATTCGGCTGCTCGACGATGCCGGCGTGAGCGTAATCTCAGACATAGACGACACCATCAAAATCACGGAGGTCCGCGACCGCCATGCGATGTTACGGAACACGTTCTTGCGCGAGTTCCAAGCCGTGCCTGGCATGGCGGATTTCTACCAGCGCCTGGCTCGCTCGAATCGCGCCGCCTTTCATTACATCTCAGCCAGTCCCTGGCAGCTCTACGCGCCGCTGGTGGACTTTACCCGTTCGAATGGATTTCCCGCCGGGACGTTTGATCTCAAGAACTTTCGGTGGACGGATCGCAGTTTCTTCAGCCTCTTTGGCGATCCGTCAACCCACAAACTCGCCGTCATCGAACCGCTGTTGAAGCGGTTTCCCAAGCGGCGATTCATCCTGATCGGCGACTCTGGCGAGCGGGATCCGGAAATCTACGCTGAGCTCGCCCATCGGTATCCGCAGCAGATCGCGCGCATTCTAATCCGCGATGTGACGGGCGAGGCGGCAAGTGCGGAGCGGTACCAGCGGGGCTTCACGGGACTGCCGCCGGGTTGCTGGCAGATCTTCCACGAGCCAGGTGAAATCAAGATCGCCTTGGATTGAAGTTCCGTTACCCTCGTTGCGTGGCGAAGCCGAACTTCATCGAACTGCCGGGCGCGGAGACGATTCCGATCCTCTACGAGGACCGTGCAGTGCTGGCGATCGACAAACCGCGCGGCTGGATGCTCGTGCCGTTTTCCTGGCAGCGCACCGGGCGCAATCTCCAGGCGGCCATCACCTCGTCCATCGCGGCCCGGGACTATTGGGCCAGTTCGCGCGGGCTGAAATTCCTCCGTTTCGTTCACCGGTTGGACGCCGAGACCTCGGGGATTCTGCTCTTCGCGAAAAGCCAGGGCGCACTGGAGGCCTATTCTGATTTGTTCGAGCAACGGCGCATGGACAAGACGTATCTCGCGGTCGTGACGGGAACGCCGAAGCAATCGGAGTGGACGTGTCGCCTCAAGTTGTCCCAAGACTCAAATCGAATTGGGCGCATGCGTGTGGATGTGCGCCACGGCAAGGAAGCGGAAACCCGCTTTCACGTGCTGCAAACCACGGGGTGGAGCGCGGCTGTCCCAGTCGCAGCAGTGGGCGCGTCAGGACGGGCTTCAGGTTCACAGCACTTCAATGGTGGTAACCGTGCTGCGGCTGAGACAGCCGCGCTCCGGACGTTGGTGGAAGCGCATCCGCGCACCGGAAGGACGCACCAGATTCGTGTCCACCTTGCCGAGTCCGGCTGCCCGGTGGTGGGCGATCCGTTTTACGGGCGTGCTGCGAGCGACGGTTTCGAACTGGGCCTACGCGCCGTGCGGTTGGCCTTTGCGGACCCGTTCACGCGGCGGCGGGTGGACATTCGCGCGCCCGTTGAGGGGTTCTGCCGCGAATACGGGTTCGACATTCCGCAACTTTGAGGCAGATTCATCGGTCGCATGGCAGACGCAGTTCAGACAACCACCGGTGCAACCGACTCCGTGATTTGCGAGACGGAGCTGATCTCCTTTCGCCGCTCCCGCATCCACGGCACGGGCGGTTTCGCCCGCGTCAACCTTCCCACCGGCACGCGGCTGATCGAATACGTCGGGGAGCGAATCACCAAGGCGGAATCGTTGCGCCGCTGCGAGGCCGACAACGAATACATCTTCACGATTGACGACGAGTTTGACCTCGATGGCAGCGTGGAGTGGAATCCGGCGCGCTTTCTGAATCACAGTTGTGCGCCCAACTGCGAAGCCGAGTGGGACGAGAGCCGGATCTGGATTGTGACGCTGCGCAACATTGCGGCGGGCGAGGAACTGACCTTCAACTACGGGTACGATCTCGAAGACTACCGCGAACACCCGTGCCGCTGCGGCGCGTCGAACTGCGTGGGCTACATCGTGGCGGAGGAGTTCTTCGATCACGTCCGCCGCCAGCGGGAATTTGCACAGGCGTAAGCTGCCTATCGCAGCGACGGGCGGCGGCGTTTTTACGAGCCGTCGCTGGGGAGTTCAGAAGTAAATCAGAATCTCCTCGACGCGCTGCTGCCACCCCGGCGCTGTCGTCCATTCCAAAATGCGCTCCGGGAGGTCCGCTGGATTCTCTTTCAGCGTCTCGCGGATGCCAGCCAGGCCAATTAACCGCTCGAAATGACCTTCGCCCGTCGGATTCGCCGCAGTCGGATAGCCGGCCCAACGGAACTCTTGCCGGTGTGCCGCAATCGTTGCAGCGAGCAAGTGTAAACCGGCGCAAACCGGCTGGAATGCGCGCGGGTCGGTGACGCACAGATGAACCGCCGCGCAAGCTAGGTTTGCGTGCGGGGAAAGCGAAGGTTGGAATGATGTCGCTTCGGCCCGGACGCCGGGGAGTCCGCGTGCGTTGAAGGTGCGCGCGATTACTGCCTCGTTCAGCCACGGTGCCCCCACGGCTTGAAATGAAAGCGGCGTGCCCCGGCCTACGCTGAGATTCGTTGCCTCGAACAAACACACGGCTGGATAGGTCAGCGCGGCTTCGTAGTTAATGATGGCGGGCGAGGTTTGGACGAACGGCAGGCCGGTGTCGGGCCAGTGCATCGCACGCGTCCAACCGCAGCACGGGACGACTTCCAAGTTTGCGCCCAGCTTCCGCTCGGCGTTCCAGATTCGCGCCAGTTCGCCGACGGTGAGAGAGTGGCGGATGGGAATCGCCGCACGCCCGACGAAGCTCCCAAACCGGTTTACGTCGAGGATTGGCCCTTCGACCGCGGCCAATTCTCCGCCCAGCGGATTCGGACGGTCCAGCACGACGAGTGGCACGCCCGCTTCCGCACAGGCTTCAAGGACGTGTGACAACGTCCAGATATAAGTGTAGAACCGCGCACCGATGTCCGGGATATCGAACACGACAACGTCCAAATCCGTCAGCGCTTCACGGGGCGGACGCATCTTCTCGCCGTAGAGGCTCACGACGGGCAAGCCGGTGAGCGTATCCAAGCCATCGCCCACCGCCGCACCATCCGCAGCGCTTACACCCAAACCATGCTCCGGCGAAAACAGGCGGACGAGTTTGAGGCCGGCCCGTTGCAACGCGACGCGACTTCGCACGTTTGAGTCGAGCGCCGTGCGCGCGGCGTCGTTTGTGACGAATCCGATTCGGCCGCGGAGCAAACCGGGCGTGACGAGGACTTGATCAATGCCGTAGAGAACTTGAGCCATTCTTGCCCGGATCAGGTCGGGGAGTCAGGTTTGCCGCCGAACAGGAACGCGCCGTAGCCCACTACACGGTCGCGCGGGCCGGCGGTGTCGCCGGAGTTGCGGAGATCGGCTGTCTCCGCGGTCAGGCCATGCGCTTCCGCAGCCCGGAGAAAGCCTCGGATGGGACGGTAGCCGCAGGCGTGGCTGCCCGTCAGCGTGCCACCGCATTTCGCCTCTATGGCGTCTGCGGTCGTGCGATCCAAGCGCTGAGCCGCTTCATAATTATGAAAGTGGCTCAGGTCCGAACTGACGACGATGCGCGTCTCCGGTCCACCCCAGAGCAGTTCGAGCACCTCACCGACTTCGTCGTCGCTGGCCTCGCCGACGACGAGGGGCACGACTTGGAAGTCCTTGAGCGTGCGTTGCAGGAACGGCAGCTCGACTTCGAGGCAATGCTCCTGTTCGTGTGCGGGATCGAAGACCTGAACCTGCGGCAGCTCGCGAAGCTGCTTCACCGCCTCGGCGTCAACCGCCACATCGCCGAAGGGTGTGGCGAACTGAGTGTGGCTCGGCAGCGCGAGGCCCTCAAAATAGACGTAGTGCGACGGGCCGATGAGCAAGATGCGCTTGATGGCTTCGGCTTCGTCCACCCACGGGCGAAACGCGCTGCCGGCAATTGGCCCGGAGAAGATGTAGCCGGCATGCGGCGCGATGATGGCCTTGGGCTTCGCACTGCGGCCAAGTTGCGCTTCGGACAGAAACGCGTCCACCATCCGGTCCAGCGCGTGCGCGCTGGATGGATAGAAGCGACCGGCAACAGCGGCCGGGCGAGTTTGACGGGCGGCGTTCATGCCTGCAGGTGTTACGCTGCCAGCATACCGCGATTGTCAAATAACGTCAGTTCGCCCGGTTCGGATACTTCGGCTTCTTCACGTCCAGCGGCGGATTTTTGCGCAGCGACTTCATCACCTCGAACACGGCGCGTTCGAGCTGCGGATCGCCGCCCTTGGCCATCTCGCCGGGATCGTCCACCACTTCGATGTCCGGATCCACGCCGTAGCTCTCGATGATCCACTCGCCCTTGGTGTCGTAAATGCCGAAGGTGGGCACGGTGACGCTGCCGCCGTCCATGAGCGCGGGCGAGCCGGTCATGCCGATCAGTCCGCCCCACGTGCGTTGGCCGACGAGTGGTCCGAGTTTCGATTGCTTGAAGTAGTACGGGAAGCAATCGCCACCCGAACCGCTCCAGCCGTTGATGAGCATCGCCTTCGCTCCGTAGTGCGCTACGGGCGGCCACGGCCAATCCTTGCCGTCGCGCACGCCCCAGAAGTTGCGGAGCGGACGGTTCAGCAACTCGACGAAGCGATCCGGAATCTGCCCGCCGCTGTTGAACCGCTCGTCCACAATCAGGCCGGCCTTTGTGATCTGGCCGCGCCACTGGCGAACGAGTTCGTTCTGGCCGCCCTGGCCGGTGTCCGGCACATAGACGTAGCCAATCTTGCCTTCGCTGAGCTTCTCGACGCGCAACCGGTTTTCGTTGATCCAGGCCAGGTTTCGCAGGCGCGCCTCGCTCCCGAGGGTTTGCACGAGCACCTCACGCGCGCCTTTGAGAACCGGGTTGGTGTTCACCGTGAGGAATACCGGTTTGTCTGCCAAGCCTTGAAATGCAGCCCACGGATCCTGGGTTGTGTCCACAGGTTCGCCGTTCACCGCGAGGAGGTAGTCGCCTTCGCTCAGGTTGGTGAGGCCGGGCCGACGCAGGGGCGAGCGCACCTCGCTGTCCCACGGCGCGCCGTCAACGATCGTGCCGATACGATACGCGCCGTTGGTCAGCACGAAGTCACAGCCGAGGTAACCCACGCCGCGTTCTGGGGAGCGTTCGGTGTCTCCGCCGCTGCGGTAGGTGTGGGAAGAATTCAGTTCGGCGATCAATTCGCCGAGGATGTAGCTCACGTCCCAGCGCGTGACCGCGTCGTTGAGCAGCTTGCCGTAGCGCTCGCGCATCGCGTTCCAATCCACGCCGTGCATGCCGGGATCGTAGAAGTAATCCCGCTCCAACCGCCAGGCGTCGGTGAAGATCTGCTTCCACTCGGCCACGGGGTCCACCATGGCTTCGAAACCGCCCGTGGCGATCCGCTTGTCCATCTTCTGGCCTTCCTTGGGCTCGATGATCGCATAGCCGCGGTCTTTGACAACCAGTAGCTTCTCGCGGTTGGCGGAAAGCTCCAGCCCGTCGGCGTCGTCGATAATGCGCTTGGATTCGCGCTTCTCCAAATCGTAGAACTCAATCGGGCTGCCATCTCCGCCCGAGCCGGTGCGAGGAAGCCAACGGTAGATCAACTTGCCGGAAACGGCGCACAGACTGTCGTAACGGCCGGCCTTTGTCGGCAGGATCACGACGCGCTGCTCGAAGCCTTCCAGATCAATTTCCACGGGCTTCGGCTTCTTGTCGTCCTTCTTCTCATCTTTCTTGTCCGCGGCCTTGTCGTCCTTTTTGTCGCCGTTCTTCTCGTCCGTTTTCTTCGCATCCTTGGACTCGCCGTCCTTCTTGTCGTCGGGTTTCTTCTCATCCGACTTCTTGTCCTCCGGTTTCTGGTCGTCCGGTTTCTGGTCGTCCGGCTTCTTTTCATCGGACTTCTTGTCGTCTGGCTTCTTGTCGCCGTCGGCTTTGTCAGATTTCTTTTCGTCGTCTTTCTTCTCCTCGTCCTTCTTTTTGTCTTTATCCTTGTCGGGTTCTTCGTCGTTGCGGGGAGCGAGCGGCGAAGCCACGTCTTTGCGCAACGGAACGGCGGCCAGGTTTACGGAGTTGGCGTAGATCCATGTGCCGTCTAAGTCGCCATAGGTCGGGTCGAAGGTGCGGCCCGTGCGGAAAAACAGGTACTTGCCATCGGGATCAAACACGGGCAATTCGTCGTTGTAGAAGCCGGAAGTCACTTCGTGCCGCTTCCCCTCTTTGCAGTCGTATAGCACGATGGCCGAATTCCGGCTTTCCTTGTCGGCAGCATAAGCGAGCCACCGGCTGTCCGCCGACCAACTAACCGAAAAGCCGCTCAGCTCGCCGTGATACATCCACATCTGCTGGTCGATCAGCTTGTTCGTCTTCGATTCAAAGTCGTAAAGCCAGATCTTCATCGCCTGATCAATCCAGAGAATCTTCTTCGAATCCGGCGCCCACTGGGGTTGGTAACGATAGCCCGGGCCGAGCTTCGTTAGCGTTTCCTCCTCGTCCTGGCCGGTGTTGAACGCCGAGGCGTCCGCCGTGCGCACCGTCAATTCATACTCGCCCGTCTTGTCGCTGAAGTAAGCAATGAGCTTCCCATCAGGTGACCATGCAGGGTAGCGCTCCGCCACGCCGCTGCTGCGCGTGAGGTTGCGCACCACGCCGTGCTCCGCCGGTGCGGAAAAGATGTCGCCGCGCGCCTCGAACAAAACCCGCTTGCCCGTGGGCGCTATGGAGGAGTTCTGGATCAGGCCGGAGACGTTTTCCAGCCGGGGCTTGAGCGTCGAGCGATCCGTGGTGACGGTGATTTCCACCTCACGTTGCTTGTCGGTCTTGAGATCGAGCAAGAAGAGCCGGCCCGCGTTCTCGAACACGATTTCGTCCGGGCCGATGCTGGGGAAATGCACGTCGTAATCCTTGAAGAAGGTCACCTGGCGGAACTTCTCGCGCGGGCCATCGTAGGCCCAGAGGTTGAACCGCTTGTTCTCGTCGCGGTCGGAGAGGAAGTAGAGCGTCTGCCCGGACCACATGGGGATGGACTCCGCGGCGTCGGATTTCGTGAGGTTGCGGGCCTTGAGGGTGGCGAGATCGAACATCCAGAGGTCCGGGTTCATGCCGCCGCGGTAACGCTTCCACGTGCGGAAATCCACGCTGATGGGCGTGTAGGCAATGGTTTTGCCGTCAGGCGAGATCGCGCCGAACTCACCATAGGGCATCGGCAGTTTCTCCGGCAAGCCGCCTTCAGCCGACACTTTGTAGAGCTGGTTGAACCGATCCTTGTAACTCGTCATCGTCGTGGCGTAGAGGATGTGTTTGCCATCCGGATACCAGCCCACGATGCGGTCGGGCGCGCCGTGATGCGTGATGCGCCGCGGCAAGCCACCCGTCACCGGTACGACGTAGATATCCATGTTGCCGTCGTAATTGCCGCTGAAGGCGATGAGCGAACCGTCCGGCGAGAATTGCGGGAACGACTCCTCGCCGCGGGGCGAACTCAGCCGCACCGCCTCGCCACCGGCCTTGGGCGCGACCCAGATATCGCCGGCATAGACAAACGCGATGTGCGTGGCCGAGACATCCGGCTGGCGCATCATGCGCGCATCAATGCGGGCCGACTTGTCGGCCGACCAAGCGGGCGTGGTGGAGAAACAGCTCGCGACGGCGAGTGCAGCGAGGACAACGAGGTTCAGGCGCATAAAATGTTGGGCGGGAAAATGCCCAAGCCGACGCCGCGACGCCAGTTTTGATTTCTGGGATCTCGGGGCGGGAGGCGGCAAGCTCGCAACTGCTCACCGAAAGGACCGGTTGCCCCTGCTCAGGGAAACCGCTACCTGCGAAGGTGAGTTTCCAACCACGCGAGCGTCTTCGCCCACATCGTCGGAGTGTACCGGTGGCCAACTCCTGGGTAGATGATGCTTTGGAAGTCCGTTGACGCGTGGTGCAACGCGTAGAGCCGCGAAACCTTCGCCTCGATTTCGTGGATGCCCGCGACGGGTGAGCCCTCGTCGGTTTCGCCGCTTTGAAACAGTAGCGGTCGTGGGGCGGCCAGCGCCACTACGGCTTCCGTATCGAAATGGTTCAACAGGCCCGGCACGAAGTAGTAAATCCCGTGGGCGCGGAGGTTCTCTGTGGCGATCAGATTCTGGTAACGCGTCAGACAGCAGACCGCCGCGCCCGCCTTGAGCCGTTCGTCCAGGGCCATCAACCACCACGTCCGCGTGGCGCCCATGCTGATGCCGGTGACGCCGATGCGCGTCGCGTCCACTTCAGGGCGCGAGCACAGGTAATCGAGCGCGATCAGATCGTCGCGGAGCATCATGCCCCACAGCGTGCGGCCGATCCAGAGGTTGAATTTGCTTGCCGTCAACTCACCCGCGCTGTTCTTCTCTCGCGCGCCGCCCGGCCCCTTGCCGTTCCGTTCGCCAAAGCAGCACGCGTCCACTGCGACCACGACGAAGCCGCGCTTCGCCAACTCCGGTCCGGCGGGCACGGGTGTGGCGTTCGTGCGGAACAGCTCCTCTTTCCCAACGCCGTACTCGCCGCCGTGCCAGTGGCAATAGAGGATTGCGGGCGACTTCTTCGCGGCCGTCTTCGGCAGGAGCAGGTAGCCGGGAACGCGGTCGCCCGCGGCGTTGTCGAACTGGAATTTCTCCAGGACGTAATCGCCCCGATCTTCGCGAGCGAGCGTTTGCACGATGGGGTGCTTCGGGCGTGGCGGCAGGTTGCCGAGCAATTGCCACAGTTCCGCGCGGATGGTTTCGCGCTGCTTGCGCCAGGCCTTCAAGGTGGCAGGCGGATGGAAATCGGGAACAGCGGGCGCGGTGTCGAGCCAGCGTTGCCAGGTGGGGGAATTGGTGGATTGGGCCATGGTGGGAGTTGACGCAAGCGGGGCAAGAAACAGGCTGACACTCAGCAGCAGCGTCAACGAGTTCGTTTGCATGGCGGCGAGTATAGCCACGACGGCCTTCAAGCAGGCAACTTCCGATTCAGGCGTGGTATGACATCGAGTGTGAGGCAGTAATCCGTGAAACCCACTGCGCGCCAAGAGTTGATGGCAGGGGTGTCATCAACTGATGGTTGAGGTCGGCCAAGTGGCTTGTCGAAATCTCTTTCGAAACGGTTGCGAGGGAAACTCATCTCAAGGACGCGCAGTGTCAGGGTAGGGGAATGTTCTCGATCTTGAACGGGAAGACCCGCTTCGTTTCCGGAACCATTACCGCAATGACCAGCTGTGATCCAGCTGATGGAGCGGTCTTTATGTCGATAGACCGCACATCTTCCCACTGCGAGCCGAGCAAAGGGGGCGACGATACCCCGTCGGCATTTCGGAGATCAACGCGCAGCGTGAAGCGATTCGGATTCCCAATGTAGAGTCGTGCGGCGGGACCGGAATAGGGCCAGCCGAGGCGTGCGATGGCGCTCTGCGGCGAAAATTGAGTTCTATGAGACTGGTAGATTTCTTTGGTCAAGTAGAGCACTTCCAGCCCATGCCGGTTGAGGGTTGGATGGGCGATAGGTGTTAGTGTGGTGAGCGATTAGTTCGCTTACAAAGCGTGGCGACGCGATCCAGAATGA
>CAZWJC010000037.1:0-33945 GCA_964634255.1 uncultured Verrucomicrobiota bacterium
CTGCTCGACCACCAGGCCGCACGTCACAATGGTTTCGCCGACATGCTCACGCATTCGCGCGACGGGGCAATAGGTGTCCCACGCGACGTCTGCATATAGTTCCAGCGGATGGCCACTCACGGTGTAGCCAAACAACTCCCGCTCGGCTTCCAAGCGTTCGCGCCGCGTCGGCTCGCGCAACAGGGACGGGTTCTCCCCGAAGAACGCAGCGACAGGATTCCGACCCGCGTCGAAATCAAATTCGAGATTGCCCATGCCAGAACGCGGGTTTTGGGTTTCAGATTTCGCAACGCGCTGCGCTTCCCAGAACTGCCGTGTTCGGGCCTCGCCAAAGGCGTCAAACCCGCCCGCATGAATCGTCGCCTCCATCTCTTCGGGCAACGGCCGCACGCGCCGATGAAAATCCTCTAGAGAAATGAATGCGTTGTGTTCGCGCTCGGCAAGCAGCCGTTTTGCCGTCCGCTGCGTGAGTCCTTTCGTCCGTATCAGCGGCACGCGGATCGCATTGCCATGAACCGTGAACTGCGGTCCGGGTTCGTTGACACTGGGCGGCAGTAATTTCAGCCCGAGCCGGTAGCACTCCAGGACATAGACCAGCGGATCATAGAACCCCTTGCCGTTGGTCAGCACCGCCGCCATGAACTCCGCTGGGTAATACCGCTTCAACCATGCAGCTTGATACGCCTCCACACCGTAGGCCGTCGAGTGGGCCTTGCAGAAGGCATAGCCGGCAAAGCCGGCAACCAATCCCCAGACTTCTTCAATCTTCTCTGCCGTGTGGCCGCGCTCCTTTGCGGAGGCAAAGAACTCCTCCCGAATCTCCGCGATGACGGCGCGCTTCTGCTTGTTCAAGGCCCGGCGCAAGACATCTGCCCGACCCGGATTCAAACCAGCGAAGACTTCACAGATTTGCAGGATGTGCTCTTCGTAAACCACCAGCCCGAACGTATCGCGTAACACGGGTTCCAGCGATGGATGTGGATACGTGATGGGCTCAAGGCCCTGGTAGCGACGTGTGAACGCCAGTTTCTTGCCCTCATTCGCCGCACCGGGACGGATGACACTCACGATGGCGATGAGCGTGTCAATGTCGCGCACATTGCATTGGCGGCACAGACCGGTCATGGCCGGCGACTCAATGTGATGCACGGCTCGCGCCCCGCCGGAGATCAGGTCCCACACCTGCGGGTCCTGCCACGGCTCCAGGGCCTTCAAATCCACGGTGACGCCGCGTAGGGCCAAGGCATCCTTCGTGTCGCGCATCGCCGCCAGCCCCCCCTGCGCGAGCACGTCCACCTTCACCAACCCGAGGACCTCCACGGCGTCCATGTCAAAGTGCGTGGTGGGATAACCCTTGTTGGCAACAAACGTCGGCGTCAGTTCGTGCATCGGCTGGCGCGAAAGCACCACACCGCACGGATGCATCTTGGGGTGACGGGGAAAGCCGTCGAGGAACTCGGCCATGTCGAGCGCGGTCTTGAACGGCTCGTCATCCAGGGGCAGGTCGCGATTCTCGGGGCTGGCGGCCAGCAGTTCCCGCAACTTCGCTCCACCGCTGGGTGTGGGTTCGTCCGGCACCCAGCCGCCGCCGAAGCTCCACGGGAAATGGTCCGTGAACCGGCGCACTTCGCGCTCGGCCACCCCCAACACCTTGGCCACGTCGGCAAACGCGCTCCGGGCCTGAAACGTCGAGAACCCGCCCACCACAGCGCATTGTTCCCGGCCATATTTGGCGAAGATCAGGTCCACCACGTCGTCTTTGCGGTCGTGCGGGAAATCCACGTCAATGTCCGGCAGTTTGTTCAGCGCCATGCGTTCCGGATTCAGAAAACGACGGAAGTAGAGGTTGAACCGGATGGGGCAGACATCGGAAATGCCGAGACAATAGCAAACGAGTGAATCCGCCGCACTGCCACGGGTGATCCATTCGATGCCCTGCGCCCGGCAGTCCTGGAGAATACTCCATACCACCAGAAAGTACTCCTCGTAGCCGACGGCGCTGATGATGGCCAACTCTTGTTCGATCTGCCCGCGCATCGCTGCGGCGCGCACGCCATGGCGACGGCGCGAGCCGTCGAGCACCAACCTCTGTAGGAATGCGTGCGGCGTTGAACCGTCCGCCGGCGTGAACGCGGGAAACTGTGGTTTGCCAAACGGCAGTTCGAAGTGGCACCGCTCCGCGATTTCCAGCGAGTGCGCCAGCCAGTCGGGATGCTCGCGACACGCCCCCGCCATTTCCGCCGGGACGCGGAAGTGAAAGCGCCCATCCAAACGCTTGTTTGGGTGAGTCTGCCGCAGCAGTGTGAGCGTTCGGATGGACTGCACGATGTCGTATTTAAGGCGGTCGTTCGGAGTCGCGTAGTGAACGGCGGGACACGCCACGACGGGAAAGCGGGAATCGGCAAGGGGTTGTGCGGTGGGCGTGGCCAAATGATAGAAGCGACCGGGAAAGAGTTCGGCGAGCCGCACGTCGGGACTCACGGCGATCAATCCTTCCGAGAGGTCATGTAGACATTCAACGGCTATGGGCTTTCGCTGTTGCGCCGCAACCGATCCTTCGCCGTCATCCGAGTGAGCATGCCGTGACAACAGGCGGTTCAGGTTGTGATAGCCGCGCCGGGATTCGACGAAGAGCAGCAAGGGTCGCCCGTTCACGCGGAGTTCCGTGCCGAGGATCGGCTTGATGCCCGCGCGCTGTGCGGCCTGGGCGAACTCCACCGCGCCATGTAGATTGCCGATGTCGGTTAGCGCAATGGCCGACAGCCCGTGGTCGTGGGCCAGCTTGACGATCGCCGCGGGTGAAAGCGTGGAATCCAGAAACGTGTAGTAGCTGCGGACGCGCAAAGGAACGTAGGCGTCAACGCGCGATGGGATTGGGAAAGCCCGCTTCTTCGCTTGGGCCTGTGCCCTTCGAGGCGTCCCCCTCGCCAGGTCGCGCGGCGCTTCGCGCAAGCGCAGATCGTGTCCGCGCAAAACGACGGACCAGCCTTTAGTACGCCGCAACTCGTCCAATACAGCCGCCAGCCGCTCGCGGGCCTCGTGATTGCGGGCGTTGGTTTCCAGCGGCAATTCGCTGCGGAACACGCCGTCATACACGTTGGAGAGCTTCAACGACACCATTCGCAGGCTCACGCGCCGTTGCCAGGCCTCGCGCAACATGCCGCGCAAGCGCCCATAGACATCGGTTTCCAGATCGGTGGGTTCGCGCAGGCTCTCCGCCCGCTGGTTCTCGTCACGGTCGTTGTAGCGCACTTTCACCGTCAGCGTCCGCACGCTGCGTCCCTCTTCCCGCACCGCGGCAAAGAGTTTATCCGCCATGCGCCGGAGCACGGCCTCGACGTATTCTTCATCGGTCACGTCCTCCGCAAACGTCTCCTGCTGGCTGTAGGACTTCTGCGGCTCGCGCGCCGGAATCAGGGGACGCTCGTCAATGCCGTTGGCGAACTGGCGCAAAACGGGGGCTTGAGCACCCAGCAGCAACGACAGCAGGTCGACCGGTGTGACGGCAATCTGTCCGATGTCCGCCAGTCCTGCTGCATTCAAACGCACGGCGGCTTTCGGCCCAACGCCGGGTAACCAGCGATTGGGCAGCGGATGCAGGAATTGTCTCTCTCCTCCGGCGGCCACGGCCCAAAACGCAGCGGGTTTATTCAGTTTGGAGGCGATCTGGCTGACGAGCTTGTTGGACGCGATGCCTTCGCTGACGCTGATCTTGAGCGATTGACCGATGGCCCGGCGAATCGTCCGCGCGATGTCCACCGCGGGCTTCTGATGGTTGGCCGTCAGGTCGAAGTAACCTTCGTCAATCGAGGTCTGCTCCACGTCGGGCGTGAAGTCGTAGGCGTAGCCAAACATCCAACGCGAGAACTGCTCGTAGCGTTCGTAGTCGCCGGGCAGGACGATCAGCTTGGGGCAGAGCTTGCGCGCCCGGGCGGTGGGCATGGGCGTGTAGATGCCAAACTTGCGTGCCGCGTAGGAGGCCGACGCGATAATGCCGCGACGCTCACCGCCGACCGCGATGGGTTTGCCGCGCAGCCGCACATCGGCGGCTTCTTCGACCGACGCGAAGAAGGCATCGGCATCCAGGTGAACGATGGTCCGCATGACACACTCCTAGCAAAAAGCATGGGACAAATACGGTCCGAGGGTGATTACTCCTTCGCGCGCCGAATCAGGGCCTTGAACACGCCCTGAATCATCAGCTCCTGAGCTGGGATGAGGTCAGGGTATTTGGGGTTTTCGGCCCTCAGGTAGGGCTTGCCACCTTTCAACACAAACGTCTTGAGCGTGCTTTCACCGTCCACCAAGGCGGCGACGATCTGGCCGTTGCGCGGTTCGGGCCCGTGTTCCAGCACGACGACGTCGCCGTCGAGAATGTGCCTCCCGATCATGGAATCGCCCGTCACCCGCAGCGCAAACGAGTTGCGGGTGGGCTTGAAGCCGAGGCTCTCCACGTCCACGGAAATGCAACCTTCCGCGTCCTGCTCGCGCGTTTGCGGTAACCCGGCGGGGATCGAGCCGAACAAGGGGATATCCACCACCCGGCTGCGCAGTTTGCTCAAGGGAGAAATGACTCGCAGGGAGCGGGCTTTGCCGGGCTCGGAGGCGAGGCAGCCTTTTTGTCGCAACAGGCGCACGTGGCTGGTGACGGAATTTGGACTGCGAAAGCCAAACTGGTCGGCAATCTCCTGAAAGGTGGGGGTTGTCCCCTGCGCCTGTTGGCACTTCAGGATGAAATCCAGAATCTGCTGCTGTTTCCGCGTCAAGGCTGTCATACTGTATATAAATACAGTATTCCACGAAGGCCGCCTGTCAATCCACTTCCTCACTCGCCACCGCGGCGATGGTTTGCAGCGCGTTGCCCTCCAGCCGGTTGTTCACGTAAATGAACGTCTTGCGCTTGGGCCCGGTCGTCGTTCCTTCGGTAATTAGCGCCCAGCCTGTCACCGGGTCACGGCGTTTTCCTCTTTTATCTTCTCGGGTCCCCGGCGCGTTGCGCGGCATTATTGTGTGCCGGCGTAGACTACCGGAGCCGCTCAGAGCGATACGGCGGCATGATGTCACCCGCCATGAGCAACATATCGGCGATTGGCCCACTGAAGAACAACATAGCCAGAAGGACAATCGCCCAAGCGCAAATCCGCAACCCACCTCGCGATGGTTGTCGGATGACGTCGAGGTCGGATTGCTGTTCCGATTCCTGGTCCGAAGTCGCGGTCGGCGGGACGCACTCAACCGATAACTGAGGAGGCGGCGCTTGAAACGCCTCCCATCCAACAAACCCCACCCCTAGCGCCCTTGGATGAACATGAAACCGTCGCTTGCGATGGTGGCGCTTGTGGGGGGTGTGTTGGGAACTGCCCGACCTTGAGGTTCTGCCGGGGCCTGAGTCTTTGCAGGAACTCACGCCCAAGACGGGAAGCTTGCCGTCCAGGAAACCCATGGCCGCAGCATAACGCGTGGCGGGAGGCCGTCAAGACCCGGGAAACGACGGGTCACTTCGCTCAGGCTCACCCGGGGCTAAAGCAAAAATCACCACGCCACCCCTTCCAGAAAACGAACTGCAACCCAAGTCCCAAGCCATCCGTCCAACGTCGAAAAGAGACATCAACTGGGCTGGGGCGTCTCCGGAGTGGGTGCGAGAGGAGCGAAAGAACCCGACCGGGCATCAAGCCGACGGCCCCAAACGCACTAGAAGCCCCGAGAATCGGCCTTCGTTCGGTTGTTCCGGACGCCAGGCCAAGGCTTTGCGCCGCCCAATCATGACCGAGAGGCGCTTTCCGCGCTGAAAAAGATGACCGTCTCAGCTTGGCGTGCAGAAGAGAGGCATGAGGATGCCGTGGCCGTGCGTGAGGTGCCCCGATAGAGGGGCGCATTTGCTGGCAGCACCAGCACAACTTGCAGCACAATTCCGAAGTCAACAAAGCGAGGCGATGCGCAACCCATTGACGAAGTGGCGCATCCGGCAGGACTCGAACCTGCAACCTTCTGATCCGAAGGCGACAAAGGCGCGTTAATCGCCTTTGTTTACAGGGGTATTTTAACGTATTCCTTGGCAAAATCAAGAGTGCGGCGCCGTGCCCCCCACGTGCGGCGGCGAAGTCATGGACTAAAAGTGGACTAAATTCCACACTCTCGACTTGAGTAGCAAAGTTCCTGTCATTTGGCCTTGGGGCGCTCACGCCGACATCAACACGGCGTCGGTGTGATGCCTGCGCTGTGTTGTTGGCAGATGGTACGTTCAGTCCTCCCCCGGCATCATCAACGTGATGCTCGCCTGTGGATCGTCGATGTCGAGAGGCCCGCACACCGCAACCAGCTTCACCAGCTTGGCGCGGTGGTTGTCGTTTCGCACGTAGAGCGCAACCGGCATCCGGTCGCCACCGGCGCGATGGCGAATGATCGCAAATCTGGTCATCCAAATCAGGTCCCACAACCGGCCAGCTTCGTCTTGCCCGGTCACTCCCTCGGGCACGGCAACGTAGTTGTCGTAAACCGAGCGGGTGATGAAGAACGGAAACCGGATGCCGGCTTCCTGTGCGATTTTCGAGATTTCAACCTGCATCCCGTCGGCGATTGCCTGGGCGCGGGTGTAGCTGTAGATGACCGGGCCGAAAGGCTCGGTCGTGTTCGGGGTGTGTTCGCTCAAGGTGATTCAGCGGGTGAGAGATTTGAGTTTGCGTTCGGTGCGCTTGCGGGCGCGCTCAGCGTCGGCATGCTACTGGGCAAGCTGGCGAAACACGGCGTCCAAAGTGGCGCGATAGGTGGTGCGAGTGCGCTCAAGGCGCACAGCGAGGAGGTCGCCACGTTCCAAGCTGACGACAATGCGTTTCTGGTAGTGGGCGAACGGGTCGCAAGTGCGGCGACGGATGGTCTTGGTCAGTTCGGTCATCGGGAGAGTGGGATTGAGGGTGGAACGAAGAGCCCGACCTGGGCTTGGTCAGCATGCTGGCGGGCCGCCAGCACCTCTGCCTGCTCGCGACTGAGCCGCTCGCCGTCGAGGGCGGAGTCGCCAAACAGGCTAAACGTGTCTGGAACGAACTGAAACTCGTGTTTGGGGGACGGGCATGGGGCGTCTGCGGTGTTTCATGCGGGCATTGCGTCGGTGATGAGTTCAAGGCGGCGGTCGTCGGCGATGCGGCGGGCGAGGCGTTCGGCAGTGCCGAAGCTCAAGCAGGTGTAAACCTGGTCCACGGGGATTCCCTCGTCGTCGCCGACGTAAACAGTCCAGACGGGAATCTCGTCGCCGTCGTGGTTGCGGTAGGATTGGGGGCCGTCAAAGAAGACGGCCCGATTGGTGGCGATGGTCTGCATGGCTCAGGAATAAAAGAAGCCAAGCTCCCGGAGGCTCACCCGTTGGCCTGCGCCCACGATCACATGATCGAGAACCTCGATTTTGAGCAACTGGCCGGCGCGGATGAGGTCACGCGTCACCTTGATGTCGCCTTCGCTCGGGGACGGGTCGCCGCTGGGGTGGTTATGCAGGAGAACGATGGCGGCGGCACTACAGACAACGGCCAACCGGAACACTTCCCTCGGGTGAACCAAGATCGTATCCATCGTGCCCATGCTCACCAACTGATGCGCCTTCACGCGGCGGCGCGTGTTGAGGAGCAACACAACCAACGTCTCGCAGTCGGGGTTGAAGTAGGGGTGGTTTTCGATGTGAATCCGCCAGTAATCAGCGGCCTTCTGCGGCGTGTCGCACATTTGCGCATCGTCGGGCGTGGGACATTCCCTCAAGGCAACCACCTTGTATTCGTAAGGCTGTGCCGCAAACTTGAACGGCTTCACCAGCGCGGGCATTTCGAGTCGGTCGCTCATGCTTCCTCTACTGTGAGCTTCGGATTGCGGAGGATTCGGACGGTATCTTCTGCCTGCTGGCGCGTTGCCCCATGCACGCTCCCGATGATTTCGCCATCAAGAATTACGTTCCACTTCCTACACTGTTCGGATCGGAGCTGAGCCCCTTCATCTGATTTTGTTGCTTTGGTGTTCATGGTCTTTTTTTCCCAGACACCGTTCGTCTCGTTCATCGCCCTTCGATGAAATGAGCCCGCAAGGCAGGCGGCCCGGGGAGTAGTCTTTAGAGGGGACCCGATAGGCCCCTGCCGTTAAGCGGGCGGTAGAGGGCGAGGGATGAGGCGAATGGGAAACCGGACCTGAACACACGACAACGCAACAATTCATTACCCGTCGAGCAACGCGAGCTGATCAACTCCCGCAGTCTTGGGAGTGGATGCCGCAGGTCCGTAACGCAGAAAGCTCCCAAGTATGCGCCCATCGGGGGGAGCGCAAGTCGCAAGGGCTGTTGAGTCTTGCGAGCAGCCTTGCTTGCCGCAGGAATTCCGACCACGCTTTTGGCATGGCATGCGAATCAGTGGATCAACTTCAAAAGCTGGTGGCCGAACGGTCTTCGACCGCGCGAAGGCTCTGAAGGAAGCGGCTGGCCGGGCTTTGGGCACGCTCGTCGAGCTGATCACGTTCTAGCTGCTGAAGACTTGGGGGCTGTCGAACAGCGTGGCAATCGAACAGGGGCTGGCAGAAGCCGGGAACCGCCCTCTCGGAAGCTCTGAAACGCTGGCCGGAGCGAAGAGATGAAATAAGACGAATGGTGGAGGATGCAGTAGAAGACCCAAGAAATAGTGATAAGTGGCAGGGGTTTATGGACGGAGCAACCGCGCCAGCCCCAATTGGGGATGTTTAGTGCATGGGGAGAAGAGGGAGATCAATCGCCGTCGGGTGGACTCTCGCTTCACTTAGGTGCGAAGTTCGGCTAGTTTTCACTGCATACACTGCTTCGGGGTCGGTCAGGCTCGAATAGAGCTTGGATGGGCGCGCTTTCTTGGTTGATGCCCGCCAACCGGCCTGCAGATCAGCGTGGCTGAAATGTCACCGATAACATGAGTAACCAAAGAGAGAACCCGGAAAGTGATCAAACCTCAGCGACTGGGCTGGGCGATCCGACTGGACTCGACAAGAACCTGCTGGATGCGCTCACCGATCACGTTTGCGTTCTATCCGAAGACGGAGAGATCATCGCCGTGAATCGTGGGTGGCGGGAGTTCGCGACGGCGAATCCTCCGCTGGGGACGAACGTGGGCGTCGGGTCGAATTACTTCTCCGTGTGCGAAGCCGCTGCAGGCGAGTCTGCGGACACCGCCCAAGTGGCGTTACAAGGATTGCGCAAAGTAGTCCGGGGGGAATCGCCTGAGTTTACGCTGGAGTACGATTGCCATTCGCCGAACGCGGAGCGTTGGTTTGAACTCCGGGCAACACCGAAGCAGGGCAACCCCAGATATGTCGTGGCTATCCACAGGGACATTACTCGTCGCAGGCAGGCGGAAATGAGGTTGCGCGCAAGCGAAGAACGCTACCGCGCAGTGGTGGAGGACCAAACCGAGGTTATCAGCCGGTTCCTCCAGGATGGCCGTTTCACGTTCGTAAACGACGTTTACTGTCGGTTCTTTGGCAAGAGGGCCCATGAACTGATTGGGGGGTATTGGCAACCCAAAGCGCTGCCCGAGGATGTGCCTGTGATCGAGGCAAAGCTGCGCATGCTCTCTCCCTCGACCCCGGTCGTGGTCGTCGAAAACCGAGTTTACTCGGGTTTGGGTGAAATCCGATGGATGCAGTTTGTCAACCGGGCATTCTTCGACACGCAAGGTCAATTGGTCGAAACCCAGTCAGTGGGGCGCGATATCACCGACCGCAAGCGAATGGAACAAGCGCTTCTGCAATCGGAGACCCGATATCGGCGGTTGCACGAGAGCATGACGGACGCGTTCGCGAGCGTGGATATGACGGGCCAGATTCAGGAATTCAATCTGGCATTCCAGACGATGCTGGGGTATTCCGCCGAAGAACTTCGTCAACTGACCTACATGGACTTGACGCCGCCCAGTTGGCGTGCGGTTGAGGCGGCCATTCTTGCGGAGCAGGTATTACCACGAGGCTTCTCCGAGGTGTACGAGAAGGAGTATCGCCGCAAGGATGGGACGGTGTTTCCGGTTGAATTGCGGACGTTTCTGATTCGGGATGACGCAGGGCGGCCTGCGGCCCTCTGGGCCATCGTCCGGGACATAACCGAACGCAAAAAGGTGGCAGAGGATCTAAAGCGCTCCCGGGAGGCTCTCCGGGCTTTGGCAGGCCGGATGGAACGGGAGCGGGAGGAGGCGGGGACGCGGATCGCCCGCGAAATTCACGATGAACTCGGGCATGCGATGACCGACCTAAAACTGGACCTTGCTTGGCTGGACCGGCGGCTGGCGGAAAAGGGTTTTGCATCGCGTTGCGTGGTTCGCAGCCGCATCGCCCAAATGAGCCGGCGCGTGGATGGTCACGCGCAGTCGGTTCGGCGGATTGCCACCGAACTGCGCCCACCGGTTCTGGACGCCTTGGGATTGTCGGCGGCCATCGAATGGCAGGCGCGCGAGTTTGAACAGCGCTCGGGGGTTTCCTGCCAACTGGTATTGACCCAGGAATTGCTCGCGCTGGATTCGGCTCAGACCACCGCCTTGTTTCGCGCCTTTCAAGAAATTCTCAGCAATATCACCCGGCACGCACAGGCCACCCGCGCCGAAGTTGTCCTGGCTCATGAAGCTGGCCGACTGAGCCTTCGCGTGAGCGACAATGGTCGTGGATTCGAGCCGGCTCGGTCGGTGAAAACGACCGCTCTTGGTTTACTGGGAATGCAGGAGCGGGCGGCTACTTTGGGCGGAACAGTGCGCGTCGAGAGTGCCCCGGGCCAAGGCACGATTGTGACGGTGACTATTCCGGTGCGGTCGCTATGAGCAGTGGGGAGAAATTGGGGCTTCGGATTCTGCTTACCGAGGACCATGTGAGCACGCGGTTGGGCCTCAAACAGATTCTGCAGGAGAGCTTCCCGCGGATACAGTTCGGTGAAGCGGGTGGCGCCCGCGAGACGATTGTGTTACTGGCAGCTCGGCAGTGGGATTTGCTGATCCTCGACATCAGCCTGCCAGACCAGCATGGGCTGGACGTTTTGCGCGAGGTCAGGCGGTCACACCCCGCGTTGCCGGTGTTGATCTACAGTGCCCACCCTGAGGACCAGTTCGGCTTGCACGCCTTGCGGGCCGGGGCGGCGGGCTATCTCACCAAGGAACGTGCCCCGGAGGAGCTTTGCGTTGCCGTCCGGACCATCATGGATCGCGCCAAGTACATCAGTCCGTCGCTCGCCGAGCGTTTGAGCGCTGCGTTACCGTCGGATCAAGCGGGGCTGCCGCACGAGGCTTTGTCTGCACGGGAGTTCCAAGTGTTACGGTTAACGGCTGCTGGCAAGACGGGCAAGGCCATCGCCGACGAATTGCATCTTAGCCAGAAAACAGTGAGCACTTACCGCGGGCGGATTCTTAAGAAACTCCGCTTCGCAAGCGCGGCCGAACTCGTGCAATACGCGGTGCGGTGCGGTTTGGTCTGACCCTGGTCCGCACGGTGACATGCGCGAAACCTGTCAGAATCTTCCTACAACACCCCAGACGACTCTCCGTAGCGCGCGCGACTAAATCGGTGTAATGGTGGCAGTGTGCCGCCAGATTCACCAAATCGGCTCCACGAAGCCCGGCATTCAAATCCCGGCTGTGTGCGAATTCTTGTCGTGGAGGATGAGGACTTGATCCGCGAGATGTGCGCGCGCGTGCTCGGCAGCGAAGGCTATTGCGTGACCACCGCGGGAAGTAGTGAGGCCGCCCGGCATCTTATCCAGGGACAGAGCTTCGATCTCATGATCACGGACAACCAGATGCCGGGGGTTCCTGGCCTGGAATTTGTGCGGGCCCTGCGCGCGGCGCAGATACGTCTTCCGGTGCTGTTCATCTCGGGCGGAATGAGCGACGACGTGGTTAAACACGCATCATTGCAGCCCGCCGAGGCCCTGCCCAAACCATTCTTCGGAAGTCAATTGCGAGCGGCGGTCAAGGCGGTCCTGATCGCTGCGCAGGCATATGGCGAGGTCGGTGAATCAGCGCCTTTCCAACCCGCGGGATCCGCTCCTCGACGGATGAAGTGATGACTGGGAGGCACGTGTCAGAATCTTCCTACAAGCATCGCGAGTCTTCCTTGCTCGTTCCCGCCTCTTTGCTCGCCTAGAGTGATCGAATGCAATTGGTTTGTTGGGTCGCGGTTTTGCAGGTTTCAGGCCGGCCTGCGAACGCACGACAGCGTGGGGATTACAGGGATGATATCTGCTGGTGGACGCCACACGAGCGGCGCGGCTGTGGCTTGGACGGGAACAATCGGCCCGCCAACGCTGGTCTGCTGGCCTGCGGCATAAGTCGAGACATCCGCTGAAGATAGCCCTCCGCATTCAACATGGAATCATCCCCTCATTCTTATCGCCCAGCCCGGCTCGCTGCCATGGCTTGTGCCACTGGGGTGGGCGCGTTGGCATGCGTCGGCTTGCTCTCCTGGGTGTCGGGACAATGGCGACCGGTGGCCTTGGGCGCGGATTATGTCCCCATGGCCCCGAGCACAGCGATTCTGTTGTTCCTGATTGGTGTGGCCACTTTCGTTCGGGCCCGGCTCTCCTCGTCCCGCCGCACGGCCTTCATTCTGGAGACGTTTTGCGGCGTGACCGTCATTGGCGCCGCCGGAGTGCTGGGACTCCAGCAGTTTGCCGGCTTCGACTTGCCAATCGAGCTTTGGCTGGCACGCACCTCGGAAAGCGTGGGGGGAATCCCGGTGGGACGGATGTCGCCGATGACAGCCGTCTGTTTTGTCCTGCTCGGGCTGGCGCTCCTGTGCGCGCCGGGAACCGGCGGACGCCGACCCATGGTGTGCTCGTTGGGTGGATGGCTTGCGCTCCTGGTCTTTTTGGTGTGCGGGATGGTTGTAGTCGGCTATTGGGCGGGTTCGCCATTCCTTTACGGCGGTTCGGCGATTCCGATGGCGCACCTCACGGGAATCACGTTTGTGCTCGGGAGCGCGGCAACGATGTTGGGCTCGGGGAGCAGCACCTGGCCGCTATGCATGTTCCTTGTGGAGGATAAGTCAGGAAGGGGACTGATCGTGGGGTGGTCGCTCCTGCTGCTGTTCTTCCTGATGGTAACGGGCATCATCCTGTTCGGGGTGAACTATGTGAGCGAGGAGCAGTCCCAGGCCCGCGAGCGGGCCCACCAGGAATTGCAGGCCATCGCCGAACTGAAGATTCAGCAGATCGTGCATTGGCAGAAGGAACGAATGGCAGACGCTGACTTTATCCGGGCCACCCCCTACGCGGCCCGCCGGGCACTGGACGCCCTTTCCCCGCCGGAATCCGCAACCACCCGAGGCATGTTCACGAGCTGGCTGAAGCCGCTGCTCGCCGGGAAGGCGTATGAACGTGCGCTGTTGCTCGATGCGCAGTTGAACGTCCGCTTGGTCTATCCCGAAGTCGGGGACACCCGTCTGGCCGATCCCATGCGCCGTGCGGCGGAACAAGCGCTCCGCACCCGGGAGGTCGTGGTGGCCGATTTGCATCGGTCGCCGGAGGAAGACCACATCCATCTGGATCTGATTGTGCCGCTGGTGGTCCGCCACGAGGGTAATCAAGACAACGTTCCTGCCGCGGGGGCCGCCCGGTCGCTCACGGATCGCAGTGCTGGCGTGCTCGTCATGCAAATCAATGCGCATGATTTTCTGTTTCCGCTCATCCAGACGTGGCCTACGCCCAGCCGAACCGCGGAGACCCTGCTGGTCCGCCGGGAAGGTAATGAAGTCTTGTTCCTGAGCGAACTCCGGCACCAAGCCGGCACCGCCCTGGCGTTGCGCCGTCCACTGCACGAGTTGCGGCTCCCGGGAGCGATGGGGTTGCGGGGCGAGCACGGGGTTCAGGCGGGTGTGGATTACCGCGGAGTTAGTGTGGTAGCGGCGGTGCAGCCAGTTCCAAACACGCCTTGGATGATGGTGGCCAAGGTGGATGAAGCGGAGTTGTACGCCCCGATGCGGCGTGACGTGCTGGTCGTAAGCAGCGTGATGCTGATGCTCCTGTTGACCTCCACTCTCGGCATCACCGTGCTCTGGCGACGGAGCAACGAACAGCTCCTCCAAACCCAGTTGGCGGCGGAGCAGGAGCGCCGGGCCTTGGCAGAACGGTTCGAGCACCTGATGAAGAACGCCAGCGACGCGATCCTCCTCGCCGACGAGCACGACCGGATTCTCGAAGCCAACGATCGCGCGTGTGTGCTCTACGGCTTCACGCTGGAGGAACTTCAAAACACCCCGCTGGCTCGACTGCGAGCACCCGAACACCCGGATGATTTCGAGCGCGAGTCCACCGAGATACTCGTCTCGAGCCTCGATCACTTTGAAACGCGGCATGTGCGCAGGGATGGCAGCACGTTCCCGGTGGAGCTCAGCAGCCGCATCGTCGAAATCGGCGGCACGCGCTACAAGCTGGACATCATCCGGGACATTACTCAACGGAAGGCGCACGAGGCGGAGATTGAGCGGTTGAACCGGCTCTACGCCACCCTCAGCCGCATTAACCAGACCATCACCCGCCTCAAGTCTCGTGAGGAATTATTCCAAGTCATCTGCCGGATCATGGCCGAGCATGGTGACTTCAAAGTCGTGTGGGTGGGTTGGCTCGACCGCGTGACGCGTGCCGTACGGCCGGTGGCGCGGGCGGGGGAGGACGAAGGGTACCTGGACAAGATCAGCGTCTTTGCCGACGAACGGCCGGAAGGGGGCGGGCCCGTTGGGTTGTGCATCCGGGAAGGTAGAGCCTCAGTTTTCAACGACTTTGCCAACGACCCGCGGGCGCGGCCGTGGCGCGAGCTCGCCATGGCACACGGCGTCTGCTCGGTCGTGGCAGTGCCCATCCAATCTCAGGGCGAGGTTTCCGGCGCGCTGGCGGTATATGCAAAGCAGGTGAATGCGTTTCAGGAGCGGGAGGTCGCCCTGTTGGAGGAAGCGGCTTTGGACATTTCGTTTGCGCTGGACCATCTGGAAAGCGAGACGCGACGGAACCGCGCGGAAGCAGCGCTTCGCCGAAGCGAGGCAGATCTGCAGCTAGCCCTGGAAGCGGGACGCTTGGGAGACTGGGGCTGGAACATCCTGACCGGGGAAGTCTCCTGGTCGGCGCGGTGCAAGGCGTTATACGGTCTCCCGCCTGAAACGGTCATGACCTATGAACGGTTTCTCGAACGCGTGCATCCCGAGGACCGCACGCGCATTGACGCCGCGTTGAAAGCTACCGTGGCCAACCGCGCCGAGTACGAGGTCGAGAAGCGCGCCGTCTGGCCGGACGGTTCCATCCATTGGAACGCCACGCGGGGAAGAGTCTTCTGCGACGATGCTGGGCAGCCCGTACGGATGGCCGGCGTGAGCTTCGACATCACCGAAAGGAAACTGGCTGAGGAGGCCTTGCGACGCAGCCAATCTGCGTTGCTGGAGGCACAACGTCTCGCCCGCATCGGCAACTGGGAATCGGACAACGAAGGTCGCAGCGTTACCTGGTCGGACGAGCTGTACCGCATTTACGGTCGCGATCGGAACCTCGGACCGGCGAGCCTGCAGGAAGTCTCGCGGTACTTCACCCCCGAGAGTTGGGCCCGACTGAGCGCGGCCAAGGAGCAGACCTGGACTCGGGGCACTCCGTACGAATGCGATGCCGAGGTGGTCCGCGCGGACGGCACCCGCCGTTGGGTGACAAGCCGCGGGGAAGCCCTGCGTGACGCCAGCGGCAGGATCATTGGACTGCGGGGCACGACGCAGGATATCACCGAGCGCCGACGGGCGGAACAAGCCTTGCGGCGGAGCGAAGCCCATCTGCGCACTTTGGTGAAAACGCTGCCCGATCTGGTCTGGCTGAAGGATCCACAAGGCGTCTATCTGGCCTGCAATCCCCGGTTTGAGAGTTTCTTCGGCACCACGGAGGTGGAGATTCTGGGAAAGACGGACTATGACTTCATGGACCGGCAAGCGGCGGATTGCTTTCGCGCGCACGACGCCGCGGCGATGGCGGCAGGCGGTTCCCGAATGAACGAGGAGGAAGTCACATTCGCTTGCGATGGCCACAAGGAACTCCTGGAAACCATCAAGACGCCGATGCTCGACACCGATGGGAGCCTCATTGGCGTGCTGGGCATTGCCCGGGACATCACCGCGCGGCGGCGGGGGGAAGAAGCCCTGCGGCGGAGTGAAGCTTTCACCCGGACGGTGCTGGACAATCTTCCCGTGGGCATTGCGGTTAACTCCCTGAGCCCTGCGGTGTCTTTCACCTTCATGAACGACAATTTCCCCAGGTTCTACCGGACGACCCGGGAACAATTGACTGGGCCCGACGAGTTCTGGGGTGCAGTGTACGAAGACCGCGTGTTTCGAGACGCAATCCGGAAGCGGATCCTGGAGGATTGTGCCAGTGGAGATCCGGCACGCATGTTCTGGCAGGATATCCCGATCCTGCGCGCGGGGCAGCCGCCGGTTTTCATCACCGCGCGGAACATCCCGTTGCCTGAGGAGGGCCTGGTGATCTCCACCGTCTGGGATGTAACGCCCCATAAGCAGGCGGAGTTGGCCCTACGCACCAGCGAAGAACAGTTCCGTGCCATGTTCGAATTGGCTTCCATCGGCATGGCCCAGGCTAATCCCAAGACCGGCCAATGGCTCCGGGTGAATCAGCGGATGTCCGCCATCACAGGTTACTCCAGCGAGGAGTTGCTTCGCTTGCGGGTGACCGAGGTCACGCATCCAGAAGACCGGGAGCAGGACCGGGCGGCATTTCAGCGAGTGGTGCGTGGCGAGGTCGCGGAATACCACTTGGAGAAGCGCTACGTGCGCAAGGATGGTTCCGTCGCATGGGTGAGCGAGAACATGACGGTCATCCGGGATGCGGCGGGCGAGCCCATGCGCACCTTGGCGACCATCGAGGACATCACTGCCCGCAAGCGGCTGGAGGAGGAGCGCGAGATTACGGTTCAGTTGCTCGGTCTGCTGAATGGGCGCACCAGCCTGCGCAATCTAATGCAAGCCGTGACCGTCTTGTTGCGCAAACGATTCAACTGCGAAGCGGTCGGTATTCGCCTGCGCGAGGGCGACGACTTCCCTTACTTCGAAGCGCGTGGGTTCCCAGCGAGATTCGTTGAGCTGGAGAACCAGTTGTGTACGCGGGACGAAAGCGGCCAGCCGGTGCGGGACAGCGAGGGCAATCCGGTCCTCGAATGCATGTGCGGCAATGTGCTGTGCGGACGCTTCGACCCCGCGAAGCCGTTTTTCACCGCGCGCGGCAGCTTCTGGTCGAACCATACTTCATGTCTGCTCGCCACGACCACGCCGGCCGACCGGCAGGCCCGAACTCGCAACCGCTGCAACAGCGAAGGCTATGAGTCGGTCGCCCTCGTTGCGCTCCGGGCCGACAACCAGACGTTCGGACTGATTCAACTGAACGACCGGCGCGAGGATCGTTTCACGCCAGAACGGATCGCGCTCGTGGAGCGGCTGGCCGACAGCCTGGCGATGGGGCTGGCCCACCGTCAGGACCAGGAGCAGCGTCAGGAGAACGAAGAACGCTTACGCCTCGCGCTGGCGGGCGCCAACCAAGGACTCTACGACTTGAATGTTCAAACCGGGGCCGCCGTCGTGAGCCCGGAGTATGCCCGCATGCTTGGCTACGAACCGGACGAATTGCAGGAAACCAACGCTGCGTGGCGCGAACGGCTGCATCCCGACGATCGAGAACAAGCCTTTCAGGTTTACCAGGATTACATCGCTGGCCGGCGGGAGGACTACCGGGTGGAATTCCGGCAACGTACCAAAGCGGGCGACTGGAAGTGGATTCTATCCCTGGGCCGGCTCGTAGCACGCGACGCCGAAGGCAAACCTTTGCGTATGCTGGGTACGCACACGGATATCACCGAGCGCAAACTGGCGGAGGAGAGCATCCGGCGCGAACGCATTCTGTTGCGCACCGTCATTGATCACCTTCCTGATCCGATCTATGTGAAGGATCGTCTGGGCGCCAAGACCTTGGCCAACCAGGCGGAAATCGCCTGGTTGGGGCTGCAGACCGAAGAGGAGGTACTGGGGAAGACGGATTTCGAGCTGTACCCCCGCGAGATCGCTCTCGGCACGCAGGCAAACGATCAGCAAACGCTGGAGAAGGGGGTGCCGATACTGAATCGGGAGGAGACCGTGCTCGACGCTCAGGGCCGCACCCACTGCGTGTTGACATCCAGACTGCCGTTAAGAGATGCCAGCGGCGGAATTGTGGGGTTGGTTGGCATCAGCCATGACATCACCGAGCGCAAGCAAGCGGAAGAACAGGTGCGGCAACTCTCGCGCGCGGTGGAACAGAGCCCAGCCGCCGTGGTCATCACCAACCCCGCAGGCAACATTCAGTACGTGAATCCCAAGTTCACGGCCCTAACCGGTTACACGCTAGACGAGGCGCGGGGCAAGAATCCCCGCATCCTCAAGGCCGGCGAAACGCCGGTGGAAGTGTACCGGGAATTGTGGCGGACCATCCGGGCCGGCGGTGAATGGCGCGGGGAGTTTCACAACCGCAAGAAGAATGGTGAGCTTTTTTGGGAGTTTGCCTCCATTTCGCCGATTGTGGACGACGTGGGCCGGATCACCCATTTCCTCGCAGTGAAGGAGGATATCACGGAACGCAAACGCTTGGAACAGGAGCGCTCGATCATGGAAGCGCAGTTGCGCCACCAGCAGAAACTGGAGTCCATCGGCACGCTGGCCAGCGGGGTGGCCCACGAAATCAACAATCCCATCACCGGGATCATGAACTACGCGCAACTCATTCAGGATCGTCTGCCCACCGAAAGCCCGTTGACGGAGTTCACCGGCGAAATCATGCACGAGACGCAGCGCGTGGCCACCATCGTGCGTAACCTGCTGACGTTCGCCCGCAACGAGAAACAGAGCCACAGCCCGGCCCGCATGGTGGACATCGTTGAGGCCGTGCTCTCCCTCGTTCGCACCGTCATTCGCCACGACCAGATCACGCTCAACGTCAACGTGCCGAGTGACCTGCCGCCATTGAAATGCCGCAGCCAGCAGCTTCAGCAGGTGATCATGAACGTGATGACCAACGCTCGCGACGCGTTGAACGAACGTTATCCCGGACACCATCCGGACAAGATTATGCGCGTGGAGGCGAGCCTGTTTGTGAAAGGGGGCAGGCAATGGATTCGCCTCACGGTGGAGGATCACGGCACCGGCATCGCGCCCGAAGTCCGCGAGCGGATGTTCGACCCGTTCTTCACGACCAAGGGACGTGACCAGGGCACGGGACTGGGCTTGTCTATCAGCCACGGCATCGTGAAGGAACATTACGGCGAGTTGACCGTGGAAAGTGAACTGGGGCACTTCACGCGCATGTACGTGGATCTCCCAGTCGACAATGGGTGGAACGTCTGAAGTTGGCGTAAGGATTGAATCATGGCTCAGGTATTGATCGTAGATGACGAGAAGAGCATCCGACGCACGCTCGGCGAATTCCTCCGTGAGGCCGGCTACGCGGTGGTGGAGGCTGAGGATGCCGATGCCGCCCAACAGCGGCTGGCCGAGGCCACGTTTGACGTAGTGGTAACCGACATCATTCTTCCCAGAATTTCGGGTGTGGAACTGCTGCGGCGGATTCAGGATACGTCGCCGGACGTGCAGGTTGTCATGATGACCGGCGAGCCGACGGTGGAGACCGCAACGGAAGCGCTCCGGGCCGGCGCCGCGGATTACCTGTTTAAGCCCATCAGCAAGGCCGCCATCCTCAGGGCGGTGGCCAACGCGGCGCGCCTCAAGTCGTTAAGTGACGCCAAGCAGCGATTGGAAGCGGAGAACCGCGTGTACCAAGAAACTCTGGAGCGTATGGTGCAGGAGCGGACCGCACAATTGACCGCGAGTGAAGAACATGCGCGGCAACTCTCGCGTTTCAACCAGTGCATTCTGGATGCGCTAACAGCAAACATCTGCGTCCTGGGTGAGGAGGGTGTAATCCTGGCCGTCAACGAGCCTTGGCGGACCTTCGCGTTGGCGAACCCTTGTTTCCCCCGGCATGCGGACGTCGGCGCGAACTACCTGGCGGTGTGCGATGCCGCTCAGGGTGAAGACGCAGCTCTGGCCCAGGATGTCGCCCAAGGCCTGCGTGCAGTGACGCGTGGGGAGACTCGGGAGTTTTCAATGGAATACCCGTGTCATTCGCCCGACACAAAACGCTGGTTCATGCTGCGCGCCACCCGGTTTGCCGACAATGGGCCGGTGCGTGTGGTTGTCGCCCATGTGGACATCTCCGCCCGCAAGTACGCCGAGCAACGCATCACCGACGCCCTCAATTTCAGTCGCACGATCATCGAATCCTCTCCCATCGGCATCATCAGCTACCAGGCCACCGGTGAGGCCGTGTCTGCCAATTCAGCCATGGCGCAGATCATCGGCGCCACACGTGAACAGCTCCTGGCACAGAACTTCCGCCAGCTCGAATCCTGGAAGAAGTCCGGCCTACTCGGCCTAGCCGAGCGGGCTTTGGGCACGCAGGCCGAGCAGCAGGCCGAGGTGCAGCATGAATCCACGTTTGGAAAACGACTCGATTTGTCCTGCCGCTTCGTGCCCTTCAGCTATGCGAACCAGCCCCATTTGTTGCTCGTGGCGGCAGATGTCACCGAGCAGAGGCTTACACAGGCCAAACTTTTGCGCGCGCAGCGTGTCGAGAGCATTGGCAGCTTGGCCAGCGGCATCGCGCATGATCTGAACAACATCCTCACTCCAATTCTCATGTGCGCCCCCATGTTGCAGATGGAGGAGACGGATGCGAACCGCCGCGATCTGGCGCAAACCGTCGAATCGAGCGCCAAGCGCGCGGTGGGCATTGTCAAACAACTGCTCAGCTTCGCGCGCGGCAAGGAAGGGCAAAAGCAGCCCGTCCAGGTCCGGCATCTGGTGCGGGACATGGCCAAGCTCGCCCGGGAAACCTTCCCGCGCAGCATTCAGATTGAGGAAATCAGCGCCCCGGATCTCTGGCCCGTAATGGCCGATGTCACCCAGCTTCACCAGGTATTTCTCAACCTTTGCGTCAACGCGCGCGATGCGATGCCAACAGGCGGCCGACTGACCTTGCGCGCTGAGAACGTCACCCTCGATGATCGCTACGTTACCTTGCATAGCGACGCCCAGGTTGGACCTTATGTGCGAATCCAGATCGAGGACACGGGCACGGGAATCTCCGAATCGGCCCAGAAACACATCTTCGAGTCTTTCTTCACCACCAAGGGCGAAGATCAGGGGACGGGGCTCGGATTGACCACCGTGCAAGGCATTGTCAAGCAACACCACGGCTTCATCAGTTTTACCACTGCAACCGGGAAAGGAACGACGTTTGAAGTGCATCTGCCAGCCGCGCCGGCGGCCACGGCGGAAGGGGAGGTTACCGGCTCTCGCGACGCCGTCCCTCGTGGTCATGGCGACCTGGTGTTGATTGTGGATGACGAACACGCGATCTGCGACACGACCCGGCGCGCCCTAGAGCAACACGGTTATTCGGTGATTCAAGCCCAGGATGGCATCGAGGCATTGGCCTTCTTCTCAGCGCGTCAGGCCGAGATTAGAGCTGTTATCACCGACTACATGATGCCGCTAATGGACGGCGTTACCCTTGCTCGCACCCTGCGGCGGCTCAGCCCGAACACGCCCCTCATCGTATCCAGCGGCGGCTTGTTCGGCAAAGCCGGTAGCGAGGCCCTGAAGGCGTTTGAGGTGTTGGGCATTCAATACGTTTTGCACAAACCCCACACCGCCGCCGTTCTGCTTAAGACTCTTTCTCAGGCGCTGGTGCAATCCGAGACGCCCATCGGCGGGAAAGGCGTTCAGTGAATTCGTTGCAGTGTTCCCAGCGCATTCTCTTGGTGGATGATCACCCGATGGTGCGGACCGGTGTTCGTGTCGCGCTGAGACACCATCTGCCAGGGGCGCAAATCGAAGAAGCAGGCTGTGCCAAAGAAGCCTTGGCGGCGCTGGAGAACTGGACGCCCCAGATTGTCCTATTGGACGTGAACCTGCCAGGGACGAACGGTCTGGACTTGGTTCGGATGATTCGCGCTCGCGATCGGAAGATCAAGGTTTTGATGGTGGCGGCGGATGCCGATCCGTGGACGGTCAGCGAGGCGCTGCAGGCCGGAGCCGCAGGCTTTGTATCCAAAACCAATTCCGGCGAAGCCTTGCCGGAAGCCCTGCAGGTCGTTCTTGCTGGCGGGCGGTTTCTTTGCCCGGACTCACGCGCGGCGCTGCACCGGGCTGAGAAGTACGACCAAGGCGCTGCTGAACCTCCCGGGCCAGCGGTGCTTTCCAGCCGCGAACGCGAGATCCTGAGTTATTTCGCGCGCGGTGAAAACTCGAAGACCATCGCCGCTTTACTGGCAATCAGTCCCAAGACGGTCGACTCTCACCGTCAACACATCCACCGAAAACTGGGTACGAGCAATCCCGTGGCTTTGGTCCGCTACGCAATCCGTCACGGGCTCAGTAGAGTGTGAACGGGAATAACGCAAATCGTCAGGGAAGTAGGGAGGCAACAGTGATTTCGACCAGTCGGAATGTCGAATTTGACCCAGGTCCAAATCTGTGGCCGTAGAACTGCCTCGCATTATCCCGAAATGCATCGGCATTTTTCTGATCGAGCATGCCCGCCGACTTCCGATTCTACTCCTGCGCACTGCGTGTTCTTTAACTAAAACGCTCGCAGGCATCGAATCGATATGTTGAGACAAACACACCATGAAAGTGTCAACTGTGAGAACCTCGGCACCACAGTCGGGGGAACGTTACTTGGCCTTGTACGGCCTTGCCATTTGGTCAAGGCTTCTTGCCAACCCCAGCACCGCGGACATTAAACCGCCAATCGCACTCGATCTCGAAATACACAGCCCTCCGACTGAGCATCCGGTTCTATGTCTAGCCATGATACCGCCGCCCGAGTTCTAGCCCAGGCAGAAGTCTGCGCACGCCGTGCTTGGAACACTCTCCACCAAGACAGTCCATATTCCAATGATCTGCATCCGGGCGAAGTGTTCGAGAGAGCGCTGGTCCGACTTAAGATTGTCTTCCTCTTTCCTGAACTACTGGATTGGGAGCGCGATCTCCTCGCAACGCTGTATTGGCAACGACAAGCCTTGCTGCGGTTGATTGACCAGAGTCCGCGGCCCCGGCCAGCCGCCTTACGAATCCAAACTGAGGACATCACACGCCGGTTGGAGCATTCGTACCTGGCGCTTGCGGAACAAGTGGAGCGCCTGCCATTTTGCAGGGTGCTGTCACCCACTCAGCAAGTGGTCCTTCGGCGTGAGTTTACACGCTTTCTGTCCATCGAGACCGGCGGTTGCGTATACGGGCGGCTCCGTTCTCAATAAGGCGTCCCCAACCGACGCGTGCTCGGTGAAAGACCCATTTCTGGCATGACGACCAAGGAAGCGGGGGGCGGCTTGGTGCCGGCGCGCTGGAATTGCGCGCTGGTTGCCAAGCCGGGGTCGCTACTCTCTGCCTGACGCCCCGCTAACCGGAAAGGCGTTCTGCTATGTCATGACTACAATTCTGATCATTGATGACGATACCGATTTGCGCCGCGGCGTCCGTGCGGTGCTGTCGGCGGCGCATTTCGACGTGCTGGAGGCCGACGGGGTTGAAGCTGGCCTCGCTCGGGTGGCCGGCGCCCAACCCGATTTGGTGCTGTGCGATCTGCATCTGGGACGCGGCCTGGGCTGGGACGTCTTGAAGGAACTCCGGCACAACCCCGCCACCGCCTCCCTACCGCTAATCCTCATCACCGCCAGCGACGACGACTCGGCGATGCGGCGCAGCATGGATCTTGGTGCGGACGATTTTCTGCACAAGCCCTTCACTGGACCGCAACTGCTGGCGGCGGTGGAGGCTCGTCTGAAGAAACAGCGCGCCATCCAAGCCCAGACAAACCAGGTGTTACGCGATATCGAGGCGAGACACCGACTGCTGTTTGAGAGTGCTTCCGATGCCGTCATGGTGCTGGCGCCGCCGGCTTGGAAGTATATCGAGGCCAACGCGGCGACGCTTCGTATTTTTGGCGTACGCACCAAGGCCGAGTTTCTTGCCATCGCTCCCTGGGAAGTCTCACCCGAATACCAGCCAGGCGGCAGCGCCTCAGCCGAGCAGGCCAAGACAATGATCGAGACGGCCCTGCGTGACGGCTCACACTACTTTGAGTGGTCGCATCGTCGCCTCAACGGCGAGGTATTCCCCGCTACGGTGCTGCTGGCGCGGATGGAGTTAGCCGGGCAGACGCTGCTGCAAGCGACCGTGCGCGATATCACGGAGCGCAAGCGGATGGAGTTGTTGCTTCGGGCGCGCGCGGATTTGGCCGAGACTTCGCGCGGCGGCAACCTGGATGAACTTTTACAGAAGGCGCTGGACAGTGCTGAGCAGATGACCGGCAGTTGCATCGGGTTCTTCCACTTCGTGGATGCCGACCAGCAAAACCTCACGCTTCAGACCTGGTCCACCAATACCCTGCAGAAGATGTGCACGGCTGAAGGGAAAGGCCGGCATTATCCCATCAGCCAAGCCGGGGTGTGGGTGGACTGCATCCGCGCCAGAGCGCCGGTCATTCACAACGACTACGCCAGCCTGCCGCACCGGAAAGGCCTGCCGGCAGGTCACGCTCCCGTGATGCGCGAGGCCGTCGTGCCGATCGAACGAGACGGTCTGGTGGTCTGCATCATGGGCGTAGGCAACAAACCCTCGGATTATACGGCGGACGACGTCCGGTTCCTCGAAGACCTGGCCTCCGTCGTCGCAGATTACGCCATCCGGCTTCGGGCGGAACAGGCGTTGCAGGCAAGCGAGCGTCGGTATCAAGTATTGGCGGAGTCTTCACCCGCGGGGGTGTTCCGAACCGATGCGGATGGGCAGACGACCTACGTTAACACGCGCTGGTGCGAGCTCGCCGGTCTTCCCGCGGACGAGGCCAAGGGCGAAGGCTGGCTGAAGGCGGTCCATCCGGAAGACCGCGAGGAGTTGGTCCGTGGTTGGACCGCGGCGCAAGCCGCGGAGGGGATTGCGCGGGCGGACTACCGTTTCGTGCGTGCCGATGGCGCCGTGGCATGGGTCATGGGCCAGGCCACGCCGGAACGCGACGCCACCGGACAGTTGTTGGGCTACGTGGGCACGGTGACGGACATCACCGAGCGCAAACGAACCGAGGACGCGCTGCGGGACAGCGAATCCAAATTCCGCGCGCTGTTTCGCAGCATGACCGAGGGGGTGGCCCTGCATGAGGTCATATACGCAGACGACGGTCGCCCGGTGGACTACCGCATTCTCGATGTCAATCCCAGCTACGAAAAGCACACGGGCATTGAGGCTGAGCGCGCCCGGGGCCGGCTCGCCCGGGAGGCTTACGGCACTGCGGTGTCCCCGTATCTTGAGGTGTTTGAAGAAGTGACTCGGACGGGCAAGGCCGCGTCCTTCGACACGTACTTCGCGCCCTTGCAGCGGCACTTTCAAGTTTCGATTTGTCCCATTACCAAAGGTCAGTTTGCGACGATTTTCACCGATGTCACCGGCCGCAAGCGCGCCGAGGATCAACTGCGCAAGCTTTCGCTGGCCGTCGAGCAAAGCCCCGCCAGCGTGGTGATCACGGACACCGCCGGGCGCATCGAATACGTCAACCCGAAGTTCTGTGCGGTGACGGGCTACGCAGCGTCAGAGGTCATCGGCCAGAATCCGCGCATGCTGAAATCGGGCGATAACCCGGCGGAGCTCTATCGGAAGCTGTGGCAAACGATCACCAGCGGCCAGGAATGGCGTGGTGAGTTTCGCAATCGCAAGAAGAGCGGCGAGCTGTTTTGGGAATTTGCAGTCGTCTCACCTATCAAGAACGAACGGGGCGACATCACCCACTTTCTGGCGATTAAGGAGGACATCACCGCGCGCAAGCAGGTCGAGCAGGAATTGGTGGAGCGCTCCCGCGTGGCGGCGTTTGCCGCTGAGGTCGGCAAGGCGCTGACGCAGAATCGGCCGTTCAACGCCCTCTTGCAGGATTGCACGGAACTCATGGTGCAATACCTGGATGCGGCCTTTGCCCGAATCTGGGTTCTGAATGCAGCGACTCAGACGCTGGAGCTTCAGGCAAGTGCCGGGCTTTACACGCATCTCGATGGACCGCACAGCCGCGTGCCGGTGGGCCATCTCAAGATCGGCTGGATCGCGCAGGAAAAGCTGCCGCACCTGACCAACGACGTGCTCCACGACCCACACGTGGGAGACAAGGAGTGGGCGCGGCGGGAACAGATGGTGGCTTTTGCCGGCCACCCGCTGATGTTGGGCGGCCAGCTGATGGGGGTGATGGCGTTGTTCGCGCGCAAGCCGCTGTCGGAATGTGTCAGCCAGCGTCTGGCCTCGGTGGCCAAGAGCATCGCGGCCTCCATCTACCGACACCAGGCCGAAGTGCAGCGCAAGCTCATGGAGGTGCAACTGCGCCACGCGCAAAAGCTCGAATCCATTGGGCAACTGGCCGCCGGCATCGCGCACGAGATCAACTCGCCCATGCAGTACATCGGCGACAACACCCGGTTCCTGCAAGATGCCTTCGGCGAGCTGCGTCGCGTGCTGGCGGCGTTCCAGGTCCTGAGCACCCGCCTGCGCGCGCAACCCGGCGCGAGCGAAACCCTCGCCCCGGTCGAAGCCGCCGTGCAGGCCGCCGATTTGGATTACCTCCTCGAAGAAGTCCCGCGGGCCATTGATCAGAGCCTCCAAGGAGTGGAGCGCGTCATCAAGATCGTGCGCGCCATGAAGGAATTCTCACACCCGGGCGTGGAGCAGAAGACCGTGGTGGACCTCAACCACGCCATCGAAAGCACGATTACCGTGGCTCGCAACGAATGGAAATACGTCGCCGATCTGGAGATGGATTTCGATCCCCAGTTGCCGTTGATTCCCTGTCTGCCCGGTGAGTTCAACCAGGTCATCCTCAATCTGATCATCAATGCCGCCCACGCCATCGCGGATGTCATCGGCCCGCAGCCGATCCAGAAAGGCAAGATCACCGTCAGCACGCGCTCGCGGGGTGACTGGGTGGAAATCCGGATCACGGACACGGGGACGGGAATTCCCGAAGCCATCCGCGACCGGGTATTCGATCCCTTCTTCACCACTAAGCCGGTGGGCAAGGGCTCCGGCCAGGGACTGGCGATCGCGCGCTCCGTCATCCTGGACAAGCACGGCGGCACGCTCACCTTTGAAACCGAACCGGGCCGCGGCACCTCTTTTGTGATTCGCCTGCCCTCCATCCCCCCGGAGACGATGTCTCCAACTTCCTTCGCATGACGCACCGCATTCTTTTCGTGGACGACGAGACCTTTGTGCTTCAGGGTTTGCAGCGCCTGCTCCGGCCCATGCGGCACGAGTGGGGAATGGAGTTCGTCACCAGCGGTCCGTTGGCCCTCGAACGCATGGCCCAGTCGCCCTTCGACGTGGTGGTTTCGGACATGCGCATGCCCGGCATGAACGGTGCCCAGTTACTCAACGAAGTGATGAAACGCCATCCGCAGACGGTGCGCCTCATCCTCTCCGGCCACGCCGACGAGGAGTTGATCATGAAGTGCGTCGGCATCACGCACCAATACCTCTCCAAGCCATGCGACCCGGAAGCCTTGAAGGCCGCCGTCAGCCGCGCCTCGGCGGTCGGGGTGTCGCTCAATAACCCGCGCCTCCAACAGCTCGTTTGCCAGATTGACCGCCTCCCCAGCATCCCGTCGCTCTACATGGAGATGGTCGAGCAACTCCAAAACCCCGAGGTGGACTTGAATGACGTGGCCGCCACCGTCAGCAAAGACATCGCGATGACGGCGAAAATTCTCAAACTGGTCAATTCGGCCTACTTCGGACTACGGCGCGAGATTAACGATGCCACGGAAGCTGTAGCTTATCTGGGGATCAACACGCTCAAGACGCTTGTGTTGACCATCCATGCCTTCACGCAATTCGAGAGCCGGCGCAACGGCGGCTTTTCCCTGGAGCAGGTTTGGTCGCACAGTCTAAACGTGGCGGCCGTGGCCCGCCGCATCGCCGAGCTTGAAGATGCACCCATGGCCTTGCGCGAACAGGCCTTTGTCGCCGGGATGCTCCACGATACCGGCCAGCTCATCCTCGCGGCCAATTTGCTTGTCCAGTACGACGCCGTCATCAAACAGGCCCATGCCCAAGCCCTGCCGCTGGCCAACATGGAGGCCGCCACTTTCGGCACCACGCACGCGGAACTGGGCGGCTACCTTCTCGGCTTGTGGGGACTGCCGGTGCCGGTTGTGGAAGCCATCGCCCTGCACCATCAACCCCGGCTCTCCTGCGCGACCGAGTTCACGGCGCTCACCGCCGTGCACGTGGCCGAAGTGCTCTGCCAACCCTCCGCCGGCCCCGAAGCCGCGCCCCCGGAGCTTCCCCCCGATCTCGACTACCTCAGCAATCTCGGTCTGGCCGACCGGCTCGATGTCTGGAAAGCCGCGCTCTCGGATTCCGACCTCATCCCCGCCTGATCATGAACAAGCGCATCCTTCTCGTGGACGACGACACGAACGTCCTCTCGGGGTTTCAACGCAACCTGCGTAACCGGTTCAGTCTCGATACCGCTACGGGCGGCGAGGAGGCGCTGGCCAAGGTAGCCGCCAATGGCCCCTACGCGGTGGTCGTGGCCGACATGCAAATGCCCGTCATGTCCGGTCTCGAGTTGTTGATCAAGCTGGAAGCCCTCGCGCCGGACACCATCCGCATGATGCTCACAGGCAATGCGGACCAGAAAACCGCCGTGGACGCCGTGAATCGCGGCCACGTCTTCCGCTTCCTTAACAAACCGTGCGGGTCGGAATCCCTCATCCAGACGCTGGAGGCCGGGTTGAAGCAGTTTGAATTGGTCACTGCCGAACGCGAATTGCTGGAGCAAACACTCAACGGCACCATCCGCTTGCTCACCGAAGTCCTCGCGAGCATTTACCCGGAGGCGTTCGGGCGCAGCGAAAAGGTCCGCGACTGCGTCCGTGAATACGCCCGGTTCTTCAAATTCAAGCAGGCGTGGGAACTTGAAGCGGCCGCGCTGCTGTCCCCTATTGGCTACCTGACCCTGCCCCCGGCTCTCATTGAGAAGTCTCGCTCCGAGCACCCCCTGTCCCCCGCGGAACACGGACTTTTGGAGCGCTTGCCGGAAATCGGGAACAATCTCCTGGCACACATCCCCCGCCTTGAACCGGTCGCGGCGATCGTGCGTTATCAATCCAAGCATTACGATGGTCGTGGATTCCCAGCGGACAACGTGGTTGGGGAAGACCTCCCGATTGGAGCCCGCATCCTGAAGGTCCTCCACGACCTGGTGCAGTTGGAATCGCAAACCCAGGACAAGGCTCAAGCGTTGGAAGCCATGAAGGCACGGACAGGGGTCTATGATCCGCGGGTGTTGGACAGCGCCTTCGCCTGCTTCGACGTTTACCTCCAGAAGGCCAACGCCGGCCAGCCCATCATCCGACCTTACACCCTCCGCAACCTTGGGGTTGGTCAGATCCTCGCCGCGAACGTGGAAACCACTGAGGGCATCCTCGTTGTGTCCGCCGGGACGGAACTCACGACTATCGTGCTCCAACGTCTCCGCAACTTCGCGGAACTTAATCCGATAAAGGAGCCCGTTTACGTTCTGGGCTAACGGGAAATGGGCATAGAGCCGCACTTTCGGCCATTGAGAACACGGACCTGATCGCTTGTGAAGCGGCTGGAGGCAACGTTCGGCGTTGCTTTTCCAAACAGAATGCAGCCCTTGATGGGGCAAGGGGCGGAACTCGTTTCCAAGTCCCGCCCGTGCTGTTCAGTTCTGCGCGCCGACTCCGGCGAGGGGCCGGGCAGTGCACAGGCGGACAAGGCATTTCCCGGTTGCTGGTTGACTGGTTGAAAGCCGAAACCCGCCATTTGGCGGGCATCAGCCTGAGCTGCCGTCGGGACTATGATCTCGGTGGCCTTTGGCGGGCTCTAGGTTTCACCGTCCGCGATTCGAGGCAGGGCCGCGGTTCGGATGGGGCATTGCTTGATTGGTGGTGGCTCGGCCACGGCCAGGCGGACCTGTTCTCCTACGCTCCAATTCCCGTCGCGCTCAGGTTTAAAAGTATCGCTGTCCATATGAATGTGATGACCTGCTGGTGATCGCCTACGTGGCGAAGGAGGCGTTTCGCTGGATCGTCTCGCAGACGGCCAAGTGAAACCTCATCGGCTGGCGGTCGTGCGGGCCGCCAGCCTTTCCTCCAATTCGACCTTTGTGCCTGGATCACTTTCCTGGGTCAGGCAACTCCGGGCATGTGCCGGTGCGAAGACCGGTCGCCAGCATTTTGCAGATCCAAGTTTTGTATTGATCGCTACTCGCACCACGTAGTCGCGGTATCCAGAAATCCGGTATCTCGTTGTCCCGCAAACGGTTTACTCTCACATTTCTCTCGGACGCGAGTGCGTTGACTAGCTCTGGAACCTCTTTCGCATTCCAAGCTCCTTCTTCCGCACACCCCCAACCCCTTTCCCAAATCCTCAACAGTGCTTCGGAGGCCGAAGGCCTGTGAAGGACAAGGAACCTTGAACCCACCCAAGACTGATGTTCGTAACAGAGCCTCAGTCTTGGCAGGTCCACGACCACCTCGTACGCCGTGAGGTGGACGAAGGTTAGGAATCCCCGGATGAATGTGACCCCTGCTGGTGCGATGTTTGCTCTTTGTCTATGTGGTTGGTTCTTCATCGTTTCAAAAGGTGTTTCCCAATGTGCATCAAATGAAGTGGGTCATGCTGGCTGTCCGAACCGCTCGCGTTTCCGCATGGTCTCCCAAGCCTTTTTCGCCGCAGCGCTTCGTTTGGCCCTGAGCTCCTCTGAGGCCTCAGTGCCCACAGTCTGGGGCACGGTTTCTTCCGGTAATCTCCCATGCTCACGGAGCACCTTCTTTATCGAGTCCTTCCACCGAATCTTCGCATTGCCAGCCAAGCGATCATGCAACTTGAGTATCTGCTCATCCGACTGCCCAGCTCGAATCGCGACCAGTGACTCGCGGATTTCCGGCCGCTCCTGAAACACTTTGGGAATGCCTCCATTCAGCTTGCCCAACCAGATCGTGTCTCTGACGAATAGCTCAACGCGGTCAACGAGCTGGCACATGGCCTCGTTGCCAGAAAGCATCGGCTCCATGGAGACTGAAGTCCGAAAACCAGCCTCGAAAGCGTGTCTTAATGATGCAATACGTTCCTCAGGCGCAGGTGCTCCCGGCTCCCATAGCGCACAGGTAGCCGCGTCCGGACTCCCGAGTGTGAACCGAAACTGCAAGTTACTGCGATATGGTGTGAGTTCCAGACATAGGCGCTCCACTACCGCAAGATGCGGTTTGCTGACGCAAAGCACATCGTTGCCCGCTTCCAAGAGGTTTCTCAATGTCCGGAGAGCATACTCGACGTTCTGAGGAGTGATATCGTGCGTCGTGGGGAACATGACGGTGCCATTGAACTTGTGGCTGGCTTCCGCGACCTTCTCCGGCAATACCGTCGAATTGTTCCAAGCGGCGCAGGATGAAATCCGCCCGAACCGAATCGCCAAACCTCGCGCATAGCAATAAAGGCAATCGTGTTCACACCCGACGGCCATGTTGAAAGAGTGTTCGGACCACTCTCGGGTGCCTCTGCCCGCAAACTCATCCTTCGCCACAACACGAGTGCCACCTCCATGCTCAGTCCTTTCGGTCAGCACGGAGCTCTCATTGTTCTCTAGTTGTTGCTTCATTCATTCACTCGCTTTCAAATTGCCAGACTGGCCACTTCGCTGTGGATTAGTCGGAAGACGTGTCCGTTTTCTGCGACCCGCTTTTTCGACTCGGCCGGACCGTCATCGCCGGGTTGCGACAAGGCAGGATGATGTCCCGGGCAGCTTCTTCGGAATAGGCGTGGACACAGCCAATCACCTCACCATCCAAAACGACGTCCCACAAATGGTGTCCCGTTGGCTCTGATTCACCGGAAGTGACCGAATCTCCACTCCTGTTCCCGCAGCTTCCTTCTGGTTCGCTCATCCCTTTGACCCTGATCCCGCCGCCAGCCCCTGAAGCCGTTGCGGCAACTGCATTAACTCATCGGGCTTGGCGAGAAAAGCCGCCGCTCCAGCCCGCAGAGCGTCTTCAGCGGCTTCGGTATGACTTGAACAGAAAATGACCCTTGGCCCCGCAGTGTTGGGAAGGCCTTTCAACTGCCGGCACACCTCCACCCCGTCCTGATCTGGCAAAGCCACTCTTCCAACAACGGAACCCGTTCTTCCCGCTTAACAGGTGAAGGCCTGTTGGCGGGAAGATTTTTTTTGTCGCCCGCAGGAGAAGAATAAGAAGAAAAGGAAATTGAATCAGTATGAAGAAAACAGACACGGGCGACGCCACTGATGGGGAGCAGAAACCGAACAAAACCGCGGCCGACTTGATAGTCACCCGCTCTATACGCGATCTGCGTACCCATCCGCTCAACTTGGAAATATATGCCGGCTACGATCCAGCCCAAGAATTGGTGGAGAGCATTCTTGCCGTTGGCGTGCTCGAACCGGTTGCGATTACGGCGAACAACCGGATTGTATCCGGCCATCGGCGAGTAGCTGCTGCGGCGAACGCCGGACTGGAGCATGTGCCCGTCCGAGTTGTCCATTGTGGGGATGATCTTGAGATAGAGCGGATGCTCAAGCAGGTCTGAGCCGGTCGGAAAACCGTCATTCACTCGCTTCACGGCTTCCCAACACGCGACGCAGTCCAAAGGCCTGTGCGCTTGGATGGCGCCCTTGACCCAAAGAGAAACAGCCCGGCGGATGCGGAATTGTGGTTTAAGGAGGTTACGGACTTGAGGTGTGAATATCATAACGGTTCTCTCAGTGTGCCAAGCGAAGTGCTGTGCGGTGTTCTTCGGTCTTGTCGTGCGGGCTGATGAAACCATACGTAGTCTCAAGTTCAGCTTTAAGATCGTGGAGAAACTGCCGGCTAACTGGCCGATGCGAGGGGCCAGCCAGTTGCCTGCCGAGTTGCTCCAACGACATCCCCTCCAGCCCGACTCGGTCATCCGGAGCCGCAGGGCCTCGCACGTCCTCAGTCCCGTGAAGGCCTCAAACATCAACTGCCAGCCAAGCGTTTCGGCCCGGCTGTCGGAGAAGAGGAGCGCCCCCACCTCGTGCAAAGCCTCCGTGTCATGGGGCATGAATTCACGACAGTGGCGCACGTTCCGGGAAACGCAGTAGCGCGGTCGGCGGAAGCCCAGCGGGTTTTGGCGAATCAAGTCACGCCGCATGGCCCAAAGCACTGCATTGCTCAGGGAGTTCATTTCCAAGTCCACGGTGCGGTCGCCCGTGCCCCGCAGGATGCGCTTCGTGCGCCACTCGTGGTAGCGGTCACACGCGACCAACGAGAGGTCACCCACCGCCACCCGGTCCCAAAACTGGAGCAACATGGCGCAGTTGCGGGTTTCGCATTCCAGGGTACGGCCCTGGCGGGGCTGTTTCTGGCGGTCGGGGTAGCCGTCCTTCTGGTAACGCCGGACGATGTCACCGACGGTCAACGGCAGGGCTTGGCCTTTAGCTGGAGGCATACTGACGCCCGAACGTCGTCGGTGGAGTTCTTCACGGGCGTGCTTGAGGTTTTGAGTCTCTAGCGAACGCCAAGTTCTCCTGCCATCGAGGGTGGGCCGTTCGAAATACGTTCCCGAGGACTCGTTACGGAAGATTCCCGATTCGATCCGCTTGAATTGACTGCCAGCCTTCCCCGCTGGCTCGATTTCCAGATTTGCTTTCATGTTGTATGCGTTCTTGTTTGCCGCGATACAACACGCCGCTTGTCACCCTCCGCGAAAAGTCATGGACTAAAAAATGGACTAAATCGCTTTTGGGGATCAGAAGGGGATTCACGAACACCCTGATTTTATTGGCGCATCCGGCAGGACTCGAACCTGCAACCT
>CAZWJC010000038.1:0-33867 GCA_964634255.1 uncultured Verrucomicrobiota bacterium
ACCAAGCCGGGCCATTGCCCCGACCAGTTTGCGGCGGTCAGGATTGGCCCGCGATGCGTGATCAGCCCAGGATAGATGTGGTGCGAGTACTGCCAAACCGCCTCGGCAACGATGATCGGTGCGGTGGGTTCGATCGCCTTGAACACGTCCAAGCCCTCGCGTTGCGAAGCCAGGAAGCCGTGCTTTTCATCTGCCTTGTACGGATGCGCACGGATGACCTTGAAACCTTCGGCTTCCACCGCGGCGGTGAGCGCCTTCTCCATTTCCGCCTGAGCGGGCCAGCAGGTCTGATTGGCCGAGAGGCGCAGGTCGCCGCTGGCAGCAAGGTAAACGTGTTTCGATTTCATGGCTTTCTCTTTCTCGTTTCAGTGTTGAAATTTGCCGACATCAAGCCGGCGATGAATTAAATCCAGATCGCCGGGGCCGCAAGCGCCCGCGGTTTCTCAAAAGCTATTTCGCTCCAGCGTTAGCCGATTGGTTCGGTTCAGCAAGGCCATCCTTCCAAGTCAGTGGCGCAAGATAAAGTCCGCCCCGCCCCCACCCTGCCCGACTCACATACCATTTGCCGTCGCCGTCCAGCACCACTTCTGCCGCGTGCGAGTTGATGTGGCCGACCTTGTCTTTGATGTCCCAATGGAACGGGTCTTTACTGACGAACACATCCGTCCCGTCGTAATCGGGGCGCGGGCCGACGAACAGGTACCAAGACTCGCCTCGCTTCACCACGAACGGCGATTCGCAAGGCCCGCCAAACGTGCCCGTCGCTGGATCCATGTAAGCGACGCTACGCTTGCTCCACGCGGCCAAATCACTGCCCGTTACATAGGCGACGAGATGATTGCCGCCTTTGGGTTCGCTATTGGCGGTGTAATACATCACCCACTGGTCCTTCACCCGCGTGACAAACGGATCGCGCGCATCAAACCCATCCACCACCATCGGATTCTTGGGCAAGCGCGTCCACGTCTTCAGGTCCGGCGAGGTCGCCAGGTGGATCTTGTACTTCGCGTGATCCTTGTCCCCGGCGCAATAGAACATGTAGTACGTGTCTTGGTGCTCGACGACGTAGGGCGCCCAGAGGTGTATCTCGTTCCACGGTTCGCCGGTAGCGACCGAGAGCGCGAAGGGTTGTTTGTCCCACGGCGATTGCAGGAGCGATTTGGCCGTGGCGTGGGCGAAATGAATTTCCTCCATCGGCTTGGCCGGCTCTTGCCGCGTGATCCCGAACATGTGCCACGTGCCATCCTTGCCACGGATGAAGCAGTGATCATTGATGTACCATTGCTCCTTCTCGCCGACGCTCGGATCGTAGATCTTCTTAAACTCGCCGGCTTCGACGAGCGTTTTCGGCGCGGCTTCCTGCTGGGCTGGTGCCGAGGACATTCCCGCCCACAGGCAGGCCGCGACAAGGGCGGCAGGGACCAAACGTCGGCTGTTCATGGATGGTGGATTGCTCCGCAAGGTCTTGGAGGTCGCCGGCCCTCCGGCGCTTTCATGCACGCCAAAGCGGCAGAGGGCTGCCGCACTCCAAGACGCTGGCGCGTCCTTCATGGTCTTGAGCGAAGTCATGTTTGTACCGATTGACAAATTAGTGCCCACCGCTCGTGCCCACGCCATGCAACGACTCCGCCCGGCTCAGCTTGGGCCAGGCGTAGCCGTAGAAGGCGATGAAGATGAAGCAAACCAGCGGCACGATGAACCCGCGGGACATGTCGTAGTGATCGGCAATCGCCCCCATGATCTTCGGCAACAGCGCGCCGCCCACGATGCCCATCACGATGTAGGCAGAAGCACTCTTGGCCCGTTCACCCAGACCGAAAATGCCCAGGGCGAAGATGGTCGGGAAGGTGATGGACATGAAGAAATAGCACAGGAACACGCAGACCACAGACAACCAGCCAAGCTTGAGGAAGACCAAGAAGCAGAGCACGGCGTTGATCACGCTGTAGAGCCCGAGCATCTTGTGCGCGGAAATCTTCCGCAGCAGGGCGGCGCCACTCACGCGGCCCAGCAAGAAGCAGAAGAACCCGACCGACGCCAGCGTGGCGGCAAACTTGTTGGTAACGCCGAAGACGCCGTCGCGGAACCCGAGTTCCTGCGGGTAGGCGTCCGCCAGCAACAAACGGTTGAACCGGGGTTCGTTGCGGCCCTTCTCCTGAGCCAGGAGCTCCTTGGTCTTCGGTTGCAGCGAGATTCCACTGAACCGCTCCGGGCTATACACACTCTGCTTCAGCACCACGCTGGTCAGGTCCTGCGCCAGGGCGATCCGGGCGGCCGTGACACTGGTCTTGCCTTCGTTCAGGCGCGTCAGGGTCTGCACGGTTGAGCCGGACAGATTCGTCGCCAGGAACGAGGACAACGGATCGGCTGGCGCGGTCAGCTTCTTGGCCAGCGCCGACACGTCTTTGAAGTCAGAACTCGTGAAAGCCGTCCGCACCTCCATCCACTTGCTGCCTTCCTTCATCCATGAGGCGGGCAGCGATGGGGTTTCAGACACCATGTAGTTGATGAAGAAAGCGAACACACCGCACTGCGCCGCGACATAGAAAAACTGGGCCAGGGTCGCACCGGAGAAGTGCTCATGCGACCACACACTGTGCGGCGTCAGGCGTTTGGTGATCCCGAGCAACGCAAACGCTGAGAGGATCAGTGCCAGAAGGGCACCGGCCACCAAGACCACGCCGACCGAATTCTCAGCGCTGATCACCATGCTGGACGGGTGCGGAATGGCCGAGGCCAGACCGACCAGACTTGGCCCCAGCTTGAGGCCGTCAAACGTCAACCAGAGGATAAACACGAAGACGCCGATGAGCGCGGCCATATTGCCGAGTAACAGCATGAAAGACAGCCCGCGATTGACATGCCGCACCGCCGTGGCGGATGCCGCTTTGTCTCCGGTTGCTTTCTCATCCATATCCTCGCTCTTCACATCCGGAACCGGCGCGAAGAAGAAGATGACCGCGAGGATTAGGACCACGACCGCTACGCCGGCGTAGGGAATCCAAAGCGTTTGCGACCCCGTACTCCGTCCTGCTTCATCCGTGCCATAGAAGAACAGGCTGCCGGCGATGGGACCGAGAATCCAGCCCACGCCGTTGCAGGATTGGGCCGCGTTGATGCGAGAAGCGGCGTAGCGGGGCGGCCCCAAAACCGTCGTATAGGGATTGGCGACGGTCTCCAAAAACGTTAATCCTGACGCCACCATGCAAACCCCCAGCAGGAACGCCCAGAAGGCTGCGATCTTCGATGCCGGAATGAACCAGAACCCGCCCACCGAAACCAACAGCAGTCCGGCAATGATGCCGCCCTTGTAACCCAGGCGCGTCGCGAGCCAGCCTGCCGGAATGGACATGAGGAAGTAACCCATCCAGTGAGCAAATTGCACCCACGCGGATTGGGACAGGCTCAGCTTGAGTTCCTCCTGAAAGTGTTTGTCCATCACGTCGATCATCCCGTTGCAGAAGCCCCAGAGGAGAAACAGGGAGCTGACGAGGCAGAAGGTGAAGAATACGTTTCGTCCGTCGGACAAGACGAACATGCCTTGTTTGTTGTTGTTCATGGTGGCGTGAGTGCGGTTCAAGAGCGGGTCGCCCACCGCAAAACTTCGGGGCAGGCCGGATTGGACATCTGCGGGTCAGGCGGGGAAGGCCAGGCCCGAACGGCCCGACCTCCCCACCCCGGGTTGTTTTTTATTGTTTGAACACGGCCTTGATCTCGTCAAGCGACACGCCCAGCGTCGCCTTCGCGATGCCATCCAGCGCGGACTCCGGTCCGCTGAGGTGGATGGTGCGATGCGTGTGGGTCAGGCTCTTGCCCGGCTTCAGCGCGGCGGCCGGAGAAGAAGACTCGAGTTCGTAAAACGGTCCCATCGGTTTGGCGCCCGGCGTAGCCGGCCCGTCGTTGTAGCTGTTCGCCGCGTCGCCGCCGAAGGGTTTGTCCTGCAGCTTCCAGAGCGAATTCACGTAATCCGTCACGCCCGCCGGCTGGTTGAACTTCACGATGGTGAGCACCTTGTTGTCCGCGTCGTAGCTGCCGAGGATGGCCTTGCTGCGTTGGGGATTGATGCCGATCTTGCTGCGATACGCGCCATCCGCGCGGAGGAACACCACGTCATCCCGCACCACCAACCGATCCGGCGGCACCTGGCCGAAGTAATCCGAGGTCACCTTCACGCCCAATTCCGATTCCGGCCCCGCCTTGATCGGCGCGACCACGGTGGTCGAGGGCGAGGGGTTGAACATGCCGAGAATCCAAACCGAGAGCAGGCCGGTTTCCTTCTTCCACGCTTCCTTGCCCTTGTTCGTGATCCGGTTGTTCGAAACGTAAGCCACAAGGCTCACGCCCTTGGCGGGCTTCACGCCAAGATTTTCCCAAGCGGTGGCCGGGGTGAGCAATCGCACCTCGCGCTTTACGCCCACGTTGAAGATCGTGCCGGAATAGTTGGTCAACGGAAACTCCGCGCCAAACACCGCCTTCTTGTCCGCCTTGCTGACGACCTCGAAAGGCAGTGTGTCGAAGATCGCCGGGGTCTGCCAGTCGGCGAATTCGAACTTCTTGCCCTTGGCGAAGAAGATCGAGAACTGCCCACCTTCCGGCCCCATCCAGAAACGGTCTTCGCCGCCGAAGGCGTTCATATGCGGCAGTATCTTGCCCGAGGCGATCAGCTCGCGGTTGATCCAGCCGAAGCTCTGACCGGCGTCGCCACCTGTCGTACTGGTCATCACGCGTCCCTGCCAGGCCGGCGAGAGGGCCACCTTGGCCTGGCCCGCCTTGTCGCTCAGGACGATCACGTCGGTGTGCTTCTTGAGAAACGCGGCGTCATCACCGAAGCTGACGCCACAGGCTGGGTGCGGGATTGAGGCCATCGCAGTAAGAGTTACGATTGCAGTGGTCAGGAGTTTTCCGTTCATAGGCTTTCCACATTCAGTCCGCGCGCCACGCAAAGGTCAAGCAGGAAGACATGTACGCCTCCTCTCGGCACGAATCTCCCCGTGCCACCCAAGCCGCAAGCCGCAAGCCGCGAGCTTTGCTGCACACCATCCGGTCGCGAACTGGCATGGTCGGGAGTGTAACAATCAGGCGCGGCCTGTCATTGAAGGTTCGCGTTTATTTGTTGAGGTTTTGCGCCGGGGCGAAGATTCCGAACGCGAACGACCGTCCACAACCAACAGACTCCACCCCGGTACAGCCACAACACCGGAGATCCGCCGCAACGACGGCCTCCGGTGTTGTTTGGATGACTATAGCCAGAGCTGTGGCCCCAAATGCTGCGTCTTTACAGCTCAAAGTCGTCTCACTTGCTCACCACGCGGTAGAACCGCGGGCCGGCGACGATCGGATCCAGCACGGTCTTGCGCGTACCGTCTCCGGTGACGCTGGTCAGCGTCTGCCAGGTGGCATCGTTCAACGCCGTCTTGAACTGAACGTCATAGCTCCCGCCGGACTGCGTATCGAACTCAAACCGCAACTGCCCCGTCAGCACCGCCGGATTGAGCAACATCACGGGTGAGGCCGCGCCCGTCAGGGCGGCCAGTTCGAACACGCCGAGGAATCCGCCGCTCGCCGTGCCCCCCTCGGAACCGAGGATGCGCACGCCTTTGATCCCCGATTGGGGGGGCGTCAATTGGAAGTGCGCCGTCGCCAGCGTCGGTGGCTGCCAGTCAGGCGGAAGGACATGGCCGTTGAGCACGGCCAGATAATCGGACGTGAACGCAACAGGAATCCAAGTGACGCCGTCGGTTGAAATCTGAACGATGGGTTCAAGCAAGTGCGTGTTGGAGGAAAGCACCCCGCTGCCACCAGGACTGAGGTTGTTAACGCCAAACCAGCCACCGTCGAAGAAAGTGGCCAGGTTCAATTCAAGCCGGGTCAGGGCATTGGTCACCGAATTGGCCCACACGATCCCCACAAAGCTGTTTGTGTCCGGTGCATTTCGATAACTGTCGACCCGCGTGGCCAGGTTGCCGTCGTGAATGTTCAAGGCGGCTCCGGCGTTGAACACAAGCGTTTCCATACCGAACTCATCTTGCGTCCCGAGAATCCCACTGGCGTCGCCGCGGCGCGCGAAATTGCTCGGCGTGTTGCCGGCATGAGTCGGCAGACTCCCCAACTGCACTTCCATCCCATCGAGGAACCAGTCACCATCTGTGTCAGCCGCGAGTGGGTTCGTCCCGAACGTGTTGATTTCCTCGCCATCCTTCAGTCCATCCGTATCCGAATCTGCCGAGGCGGGGTTGGTGTGGTGGGTGTTCACTTCTTCGCCATCTTTCAGACCGTCTGCATCGCTGTCAGGATTCTGGGGGTCGAGGGCGCCCTGGTATTCCAGCAGATTGGTGAGGCCATCAAGGTCCAAGTCGCCAGCGCCGTCCTTGACCCCCACCACCAGCCCATGTTTCCGCTCCCAATCGTCGTCCATACCATCGCCGTCAGCGTCGGTCTTGGCGTAAACCTTGAGCTCAGAAACACCCAGGAAGCCGCCGCTCGCCGTGCCGCCTTCGCTGCCAATAATCCGGATGCCGTTGATGTTCGCGACGGGCGGGTCCAGGATGAACGTGGCCGTGGCTGTACTGGGGTTGGGAACTCCGCCGCCGCCGATGCGGTGCCCGTTCATCACGGTCAGGTAATCGGAGATGTGCGGAGCTGGACTCCAGGTGCCGCCGCCGTCCGTGGTGACTTGCACCGTGGGCTCGGTCAGGTACGTCGGGTTGAGCGCGCCGCCAGCCACTGGGCTTTTGTTGTTCGGCCCAAACCAGCCGCCGTCGCCGAAAGTCGCCAGGGTCAATTCCAAGCGTAACACCGGGTTGGGCTGTGGCGCTGCCCAAGTGATTCCGACGTAACTCTGGGAATCGCTGTAGCCGCCATTCCAGGTATCGACACGTGTGCTGAGATTCGCGTCATTGATGCTGGCCCCGACGCCTCCATGGAATAGTGGCGTATCGCCAAACTCGTTGCGCGTCCCCAAGATACCCGTGCCGTCGCGGGCCAAATTGCCCGGGATGCTGGCGGAGTCCTTGGGATCGCTGTTGCTGCTCAGCTCCACGCCATCCGAGTAACCATCACCATCGGTGTCGGAATCCTGAGGGTTTGTGTCGGCCTGGTACTCGCCGAGGTTGATCAGACCATCGGCATCGGCGTCGCCTGAGGAATCATTGACTGTGTCATTAAGCGCGTTCACGCGCTCCCACGCGTCGGGCATGAGATCACTGTCGTTGTCGGTGAAGCCACTGTTGATCTCCAACTCGAACACGCCCAGGAAACCGTTGGGGTCGGAGCCCGCCCGCCCGCCGTTGGGCCCAATGATGCGCACCCCGTTGATGTTCGTGATGGCCGGCGTCAAAGTGAACGTTGTCGTCAGCGGGGTCGGCACGCCAATAACTAGCCCGTCCAGCGCGGTCAAATAGTCGGAAGTCACGGCAACCGTGCTCCAGTTGGTGCCGCCGTTCGTCGACACCTGGACCGTGGGTTGCGTGAGGTAAGCGGCTGTGAGCGTGTTTCCGGGAGGTATCTGGTTGGTGGGGCCGAACCATCCTCCATCGCCGAAGCCGGCGAGAGTCAGTTTGAGGTCCGTGATCAGCTCATAGCGCACGACTGCCGGCCCAACCGACGGCCAGAGCACGCCGACGTAACTAATACCCCGGCCGCCGTCATTGCCACCGCTCCAATTGTCCACCCGCGTCGCAACATCGCCATCGTTGATGTTGGCCAGATTGCCAGCTTGATAAAGGCTGATTCCGGGATCCGAATCCACAAGCCCCTTGACGCCCAAGATGCCATCGCCCCTCAGGGCCAGGTTTCCTCCCCAGGCTGCGTGGGCCATGCCCAGAAGGAGTGTGAGTGCGGCGACAAGCATCGAGCCGCTGGGACATCGGCGATGAGCGTGGTGCGTGAGAATCGCGTACGTGGATAGCGAATGACTGTTCATAGGTCGTCTCCCGACTTAAGGTTGGTTGGCTTGGCACATGTAAGTTTGTTCCAGGCTGTGGGACGACGCTATCTCGACGCGGCAAACCTGTCATTGAAGGTTCGCGTTTATTTGTTGAGGTTTTGCGGCGCGATCCAGCGCAGAAAAGTAATCGAGCCGCGCCGCTGCCGCTCCGGCTATTCTGAGCCCTTACTCACCGTCGCGCCAGTCCGGTTAGCCAAACCTGGCGAATTGCGCACAGTGAGATTCTTCACGCCCTCCATCCGGATCGTCTCAAGGCCCGCCGGCTTCTGCGCCTTGAATCCGTCCAACACAAACCCGTCCACGTCGAGAACCGCCAGCGGCGGATGTGGGTCGTCCGTTTCAAACATCATCTCCACGTTCTTGAACGTCAGGCCGCGGACGTGGCGGATGTAAAAGCCCGACGCCGGCCGCGTCCCGAGATGCCGCGGCGAGTAGGCGTCGCCCTTGGGGTACGGAAGCGTGGCGTTGGTCAATTCGAGCGTGCCGCCGCCCTTGCACGTCATCCGCACGTTTTCCAAGAGGATGTTCGTCAAACAGGCCTCCGGATACCCGGAGATCGTGCTCGTGAACGTCTTGTTGAGTTGTCCCGGCCGGCAATCGCTGATCGTGATATTCGAGAGCGTGACGTTCTCGATAGTGCCGATCCGCGGGTTGGGTTCGCCGGTGCGCAGCCGATCCGAGATGAGCATAAAGATCGGGCACGACGCGCCTTTGATGGTGATGTCGCGATAGCGCACGTCCGAGATGATTCCGCCGTCGTTGCACGTAATGCCGATGGCGGCCTTCCCTGCCCGTCCAATACTGATGTTCCAGAAGTTGATGTTGCGGAAATCCCCCGCCGTCTCCGAGCCGAATTGCAGCGCGTTGCAGCCGGATTCGAAGTGTGAATGCCAGACGTAGATGTTGGCACTAGCGATCTTGCGGCCCAGCGCGTAGTCGCTCTTGATACCGATGGTGTCGTCCCCGCAACCGGTGAACCGGCAGCCGTGAATCTGCACGTTGCGGCAGCCCATCAGGTCCACGCCATCACGCGAGTCGAGGATCGTGATGTTCGCGATGGTGACGTTCTCGCAGTCGTTGAGCAGATAGACAAAGTGCCCGCCCTTCTCGTGGGTAATACCGTCGAAGCGCAGATTCCGCCCAACTTTGATGGTGATGAGCTTGTCGCCGCCGCCCGGTTTCGGATCTCCGCGACCGATCGAGCCACCGTTGATCTTCCCGCCCACGATGGCGAAGTTCTCCACGTTCTCGCCCCACATGAGCGAGTTGCGGAAATGGCTGTGCCCGAAGTCCTGATACTTGTCGAACGGATTTGGCTCCGGCGCGTCGAAGCCCGTCGGTGCACCAAAAATAACCGTGTTCGTGTCCAGCAGCAGCCGGACGTTGCTCCGGAGACGGATGGACGCTGCGGCGTATTTGCCGGCCGGAAACAAGACATCACCGCCTCCATCGGCGCTACATTTCTCAATGGCCCGGTTGATGGCTGGCGTGTCGTTGGTGAGACCGTCGCCCACCGCGCCGAAGTCCTTCACGTTGAACCGCGCCTCCTTGAATTTCGGCAGCGGGAAGTTCGGCGGTGCGAATGGATTTGCGTCTTCTGCCGCAACCGCCGGCACTGGTATGCCCATCAGGATGGCAACGAGGCAAATTACGGAGAACCACTCTCCCAGGATGTGACTCAAACAACAACGATTATTCATATCTGCTCAGGAGTCTGTAGAACGGAAACGACTCTGACGCTCGCCGAGAGTTAACCGTATCGTCCTGTGCTGAAGCTGTCATTGAGGGTTCGCGTTTTTTAATTGCGGTTTTGCCACACGCCAACCACAACCGACCACTCTTCGGGGAGACCAAGGCGAGTCCACCAGCCACGTCAGCGACGGCGGTGAACACAGCAAAACGCCGGCGGCGAAGACTTCGCCCACCGGCGCTAGGAAATCAGGAGCCGTGGAATCGCGACCCGGTCAATCGAGCGTCTTGGCGCGGATGTTCCGGAATTCAATCTTCATGGCCAGGCCGGGGTGGATTTGCAACCCGATGGGCGCGGCTTCCGCATACTTGGCATCGGTGTACTGCGATACCTGTTCCCCGTTCAGCCAGACGGTGAAGGTCGTGCCCTTGGCCTCCAACCGGAACTTGTTCCATTCACCTGCCTTCAGACGCTTCTCAATGTCCTTCGCCTGACCCGCCTCCGGATACTTGACCTGTCCGCCCGTGTAAAACGAGCAGGTCAGGTCCTTCTTCAGGCTCCGCGACACACCAAACTGCACCTGCAACTCCGGCTTGCGGAGCATGATCCCGCTGTCGATCTCCCCACTCCACCGCGCCTCGCACTCAAACACAAAATCGCCGTAAGCCTCTTCCGTCCACAACATGCTGCCTTTCTTGGCAGCGTCGTTTTCGCCCACGATGGCACCGCCCACCACTTTCCAGAACGGATTCGGCTCCGGCGCTTTCCAGCCGGTGAGGTCCTTCCCGTTGAAGATCGGCGGCAATTCCGTGCCGGATTCGGCGGCGAAGGCGGCGACCGTCGTGACAACCAAGCACGCCAAGACCAGTCGATAACGCAGAGTTGTTTTCATGCGCCGAGTGTGTCGCCGGCCGCAGAATCCAGGCAACACAATTCGCGCCAAGGACCATCCGGCGGCGCGAGGCGCACATAGGTTTGTTGGACTGCTGTCTATGAACCGGCGCATGTCGTCAGTTTTCGTGATTTGCAGACGGCCGTTCTGATGCTACAGGGAGGGCATGAAACTGAAGACTCTGCTCACCATGATTGCTGCCACCGTCTTATCCGCTGCCCCCAGTGCGAACGCCGCGCCCGCCGGCACCGGCCCCAGCTTCAAAGGTCCGCTGGGGCTGCAGCTCTACAGCCTGCGGGATCAGTTCAAGCAGGACGTGCCGGGTACGCTCGACAAGGTGCGGGACTTCGGCTTCCAATATGTGGAACTCGCCGGCACCTACGGCCTGAAGAACGAAGAGTTCAAAGCCATGCTGAACGCGCGTGGTCTCAAACCGATCGCCAGCCATTACCCATTCGAGCAACTGCGCGACGATATTGAGGCTGTGGCCCGGGATGCGAAGGCGTTCAACCTGCAATACGCCGGGTGCGCGTGGATTCCTCACGGCAATCCCTTCGACGAGAAGACGTGCCGGGAGGCCATCGCTGTCTTCAACAAGGCCGGGGAAGCTCTCGCCAAACACGGCATCAAGTTCTTCTATCACATCCACGGCTACGAGTTCCAACCGCACGGTAGCGGGACGCTGATGGACCTGATGATGAAGGAAACCAAGCCGGAGTCCGTGACTTACGAGATGGACGTCTTCTGGGCGGTGCATGCCGGCCAGGACCCGGTGAAATTGCTCAAGGCGCATCCGGGCCGCTGGGAGTTGACGCACCTGAAGGGCATGAAGGAGAGCACACCCACCGGCTTGGCGACGGGCAGTTCCGATGTATCGAACGACGTGCCTGTGGGCGAAGGCAAGATTGACTACGGGGCGTTCCTGAGCGCCGCGGAGAAAGCAGGCGTGAAGTGGCACTTCATCGAAGACGAATCGCCGCTGGTTCTGGAACAGATCCCGAAGTCGCTGCGCTACCTCGAACAGGTGAAGTGGTAAACGCAGTCACTGTTTCTCCATGAACGCCCGGTGTCCGCGAGGTCTTGGAGTGCGGCAGCCCTCTGCCGCTTTGGAACGTGGCTCGTTCCTCGAAAGCGGCAGGAGGCTGCCGCAGTCCAAAACGCTGTCGCGCGGACGCGGGTCCGATGGGCTGCGTTCCCAAATTGCGACAATTCTTCAATGACCACATGCGCACAACCTGCTTACTCCAAATCTGGCTCTCACTTGCCCTGCTCGGTGTTCTGAGTGGCGTTTGCGCCGGACTCGCTCGATCAGCAAACCTCGGCTTGTTCACCGGCAACGGCGACATCGGCAACGTGGCGAAGGCCGGACGAGTCGACTTCGACGCGAAGGCCGGCGTCTATCGCATCTCAGGCGGTGGCGACAACATGTGGTTCACCAACGACGCCTGCCACTTCGTCTGGAAGCGCGTCGAAGGCGACGCGACGCTGGCGGCCGACATCCGTTGGCCCACGGCTGGCGGTAACGCCCATCGCAAGGCCTGCCTCATCGTGCGCCAAAGCCTCGATGCCGACTCGGCCTACGCCGACGCCGTGCTCCACGGCGACGGGTTGACTTCGCTTCAATACCGCGAAGCCCGCGGCGCGATGACACGCGAGATTCAATCCAACGTCTCCGGCCCAGCGCGACTTCAAATCGAGAAGCGCGGCGATTACGTTTCCATGTCGGTGGCGCCAGCGGGCGAGCCTTTGCGCCCCGCTGGCGGCACGTTCCGCATCAAGTTCAAGGCGCCGTTCTACGTCGGGCTGGCCGTGTGCGCACACGACAACAAGGTTCTGGAGACGGCGGAGTTCTCAAATGTCAGCATCACCACTCCACCGCCACTCGATCCCGCGAAGGCGCGAGTCGCCAGCACGCTGGAGGTGGTGAACATAGCCTCCACGGATCGCCGCGTGGTGTATCACACGCGCGACCTCATCGAAGCGCCGAACTGGATGCCCGACGGCCAGCACCTCCTTTTCAACGGCGGCGGCCGCATCTACAAACTGCCGGTCAAAGGCGGACAGTCGCAGTTGCTGGACACCGGCTTCGCCATCCGCTGCAACAACGATCATGGCATCTCGCCCGACGGCACACGCCTGGTCATTAGCGACCAGACCGAGGACGGCAAATCGCGTATCTACACGCTGCCGATCGCCGGCGGCGCGCCGAAGAAGGTCACGCCGCTCGCGCCGTCTTACTGGCACGGCTGGTCGCCGGATGGCCGCACGTTGGCGTATTGCGCCGAGCGCAACGGCGAGTTCGACGTTTACACCATCCCGGTCGAGGGCGGCGAGGAACGGCGCATAACCACGGCGGATGGCTTGGATGACGGCCCGGAGTATTCGCCCGATGGGAAATTCATCTACTTCAACTCGGATCGCACGGGCCTGATGCAGATCTGGCGGACGAAGCCGGACGGTTCGGATCAGGAACAGGTAACCTCCGACGATTTCAACAACTGGTTCGCGCACCCGTCGCCTGACGGCAAATGGCTGGTGCTCTTGACCTACTCGAAGGACGTGAAGGGCCACCCGGCGAACAAGGACGTGATGCTGCGCTTGATGCCAGTTGCTGGCGGCGAATTGCGCGTGTTGGCCAAGCTGTTCGGCGGGCAAGGCACGCTCAACGTGCCGTCCTGGTCGCCCGACAGCCGCCAGGTGGCGTTCGTCAGTTACCAATTCGTCGAGCCGTAAACGAATCGGCGTGCGTCAGTCAGAAGCCCCCGAGCACAGCGCGAACATCAGGATCGCCGACGCCGTGCCGTCCATCGTCGGCTCGTTGGACGAGTAATCCTTGTGGTCGTCGTGATAAACGGCGAGTTCACCCTGGAACGCCGCCAGCAAATCTGCGACGGTGCGGCTCACATCCGCTCCCGCAGCCAGCGCAGCATCAACGGCACACGTAGCGTCCATTGGCCGCCGGCGGTTTCCTTCACCAGGAAATGCCGTTTCAGCGTCAGCCGCAGCGCGTCGTCTTCCGGCGGCGGTTGTGTGTCCTGCTTGCGGAAACCGGCTAGGTAGCTCCACGCGGCGGGATATTCCTCCGAACGATAGAGCATCAGTTCCGCCAGCACGCTGTCGCCGCTTACCACGGACTTGGTCAGCGCTTCATCTAAGATCGCGGCATCGGCGCGGGGCTGGCCTTGCGTGTTGCACAAGTCCACGACCGTCGAGGCGATGAGCTGCACCAGATGTGGCCAGCCGCCGGCCTCGGCGTGGATGTGGTCCATGCCGCCCTCGCCCCAGAAGCCGCTGCCGAAGGCTACCACCGCCGCCTGCGCCTCCTTGCGGCGCGAGTGCTTGAGCGGCAGGCTCAACAGCAGCCGCGTTTCCTCCGGCGTGAACGGCGGCAGTTCCAGCGTCCGCAGGCTGACAAGGTAGGAACTCCACCGCACGTTCGGCAACTCGCTGAAATGATGGCTGCCGGCGAAGATCCAGATGATCCGCCGATGGTTTTGCACCGACTCGCGCAGCGTCGTGGCGAAGTCTTCCGTGAACTGCTTCAAACCGATGCGCCGGTCCAGTTCCTCGAACTCGTCAATGCCCAGCACCAACCGGCGCTGGTCCGTTTCCAGCCGACCGTCGCAGGCACTAATGAACTGGAAGAACGTCACTAAATCCTTCGGCTCCGGGCCAAGTTGGACAGCGGCAGGCCAGACTCGGCGTATCTCCTCGGCCAACAGCGAGGCCAGCGACGCCTCTGAAGTGAAGGCGCGTGGATTCTGCATCGAAACCACCACCGGCATCACTGGCTCCGGCAGAAAGCCTTCGAGGTTGCGGAGGATGGTGGACTTGCCAAGGCGGCGGCGACCGTAGAGCAGCAGACCGGGGCAGCCCGGGCCAGCCATGATCTCGTTTTCCAACGTTCCGTATACCTCCAACCGCGCCACAAACGCTTCCGCGTCACGTTCCACCGGATCGCCCGCGCGAAAGACTTGCGGCGTTGGCTCGCGCGCGCGCTGGATTTGAACTTCCGCCAACTGTTTGTCTGCCAGTTTGAGCCACGCCTCGGCGGCCTTGCGGAACTCGGTGGCCAACGGCTCGTGAAAGCCGCCGATCTGTGCGTAGAAGGCGTTGATCTCCGCCCGCAAGCCGACTAATGCCTGCTCGCGGAAGAACGGCCGGTTGAGCGTATCAACGAACCGCTGCTGCCGGCCGATCGCCAGCACTCGTTCCCGCACCGTACGCGTCTGAGCCAGATAACCCTTGTCACCTTCGGGAAGGCCGCTGACCAACTGGTCAATTCCTGTGAGCGCCTCCGCACGCGCTGCGGCGCGGGCAATTGCTATGGTCTTAGTCTTCAGTGCAATCGACCTCTGCGCGGTCCACGGCTCCATCAGGTGATCGATCTGGGCTGCGGCGTCCTCGGGGCTAAACTGAGCGTATTCGATAAGGAGTCGACCCAAGCCCGGAAAGGCCAGCTTGCAGCTAGTGTCCCAGAAGACCGGATGCCAACGCCGAAATCCTTCTGGGGTCCCGAGAAAAAGGAGCCACAAATGCGTCGGGTGATGATAGAGTCTTAGAAAGCACACGAGAAAGGTGAGTCCCCCGGCAAGGCCGACGCAAACGCCATAGGTAGTTCCTCTAGAGAGTGCTCCGAGGGAACCAAAGATAAGGCCATAAGCAAGCCCTCCGGCGAGGCTTAGAGTAGCAGCCTCAAAGCCGAAGACATCGGGAGGAAGACTGACAGAGCCAGCCGCGAGGCCAATGGCGAAGCAGAAGGCAATAGAAAACGCAATGCCTGCAGCGAAGTTACCTCCGAGGCCCGCGGCGAAGCCCATAGCGAGGCCGAAGCCGAGGCCCGCGATGAGACCCGTAGCCACGTTGTAAGCGAGAGCAGAAATAAGAGCGACTACAAGGCCTGTCGCCAGACCAACGACAACACTTGAGCAGAGTTCCGGTGTCAGACTGCCGGTGAGCCCAACAGTGACGCCAGATAAGATGCCAACCGCGAGCCCAGCGAGAAGGCCGGTGGCGAAGCAAACAGCCAAGTCGTAGCAGCGGTCAGATATAAGAATAGCCGCCAGGCGAGACACTGAACCAACGAGTAGGCCAGCTACGATGCCAGCTACAAGTCCAACGGAGAGAGCGTAGAAAAGACCAGTGCTGGAGCCAGTGGAGAGGCTAACGATGACACCGAAGAAGACGCTGAGGCTGAGGCCGTAAAAGAGACCAGCGGTGAGGCCAGAGACGAGACCGACAGCGATAGAAAAGGTGAGACCAACAACGAGGGTAACGACAAAGCCCCCGGCGAGGCATTGGGCGTGGAACGCAAGCGTGTCGCTAACTAGGGTAGATGGATGCACGCGGCTCCGAAGCAACCAGTAAAAGAGAACGAACAACAGTAGCAAGTAAGGCAAGACATGCAAATAGACAGCGAGGATGATTCTGGACTGGCGGAGTTTTTCTATTCCTTCTTCCGCCTTCTGGAGATTGCGGGAGTCGAGATAGAGCGCCTTAAGAATGCGCAAGGCGGCTTTATGCCCCGCAGGCATAAAACCGATGTCCAGAAGCGCAGGTATCGGAGCTGCCACCATCTACACCCCCTGCAGTTCAACAACATGGAAATCCAAGCCGGACAGAGGGTGGTCCCTGGGTAACAGTTCCTTCGCCGGCGCACGGGATTCCACCAGCAGTACCATCTTGCGCCGATCGGCGATCATAAAACGCAACGCAAAGAAGATGTCCTGACCGTAGGCGCGCTTGCGTGCGCGGACGTTGTCGAAATGAGTGAAAGCGAGGAGCAGTTGGCTCGGCGCGCTCTTAAGCGCATCGAGCGCGGCGACGCAGCCGTTGCCATTTGGCACATCCACCGCACACCCACAAGCACGGAGAATGGCCCCGACCAATCCGGGCAGCGTGGCTGTGGCAGGATCGTCCAGGTTCACTGTGGCCAGCCGGGGCAGCCACTCCTCCTTGAGATGATCGCGCAGCGCGTGCCAGTTCGGCTGTCCGTGGATGACAAGGTTCACCGAATGCTGCTGGTCGCGCAGCTTGCGGACGATTTCATCCCGCACCTCCAGCCAGTGCGGCGCGGAAGTCTTCAAGCAAGTGGCGTCGAGCGATTTCAAGAGCAGCGCCCATGACGCAAGGTCGCTGTCTTTCGTCAGGTCCACCCAGAGCGGTGGGTTGCTGGCGCGCTGGAAAGTGGAGAGGTTGCAGTCGGCGCGTTTCACCGGCAGCAGCTTGCCGTGTTCGAAGTGGGGATCAACCGCGATGGCGCGGTCCATCTCGTGCCGGCAGTAGTCGCTGGCAAGGTAATCCGGCGTGAGGACGAGCAGGCTCACGTCCGCCTGATCCTGCGTGGCGTCCATCTGCCCTTTCACGCCGCGTCCGGCCTTGAACCGCTCCTTGTCGATGAACACCTCAGCGCAGCCCGCCGCGCGCAAGATCGGCACAAGCCGTTCCCAGACCCACGGCCCTTGTTTGTGGCTGTAGCTGACGAAGACCCGTTTACTCATGGCGGTTTGACGGTAACGCCCGAGCCGGGGAGTTTCGAGCGAAATATGTGGTCCGTAGCGTGACGGCCTTGCCCGGACTTGGCTTTAGTTCACCTTCGTATCCCCGCACAGCACGAACATCAGGATGGCCGACGCCGTGCCGTCCATCGTCGGCTCGTTGGACGAGTAATCCTTGTGGTCGTCGTGATAGACGGCCAACTCGCCTTGGAACGCGCCAAGTGGATCGGGTTCGGTGATCGCCACGCCTTTCAGCGACTTGAAGATGCGTTCATACACCGGCCCGTCCACCAGCCCACCACGCGCCGTGCGACCCGTGAGCCGGAAGGTCGTCATGTGCGTGTCTTTCGGGAACACGCTGCCGATCTCGGTGAACATCGTCGTGCCCCAGGGATTCCGGCCGAGAAGCCAATCGCGCTGACGCGCGGCAAAGTCGTGGTAGCGGGCGTCCCCGGTCATGCGTTCGTAAAGCAAGCATTGCGTGACCAAAGCGGCGACGAGGTTGTTCGAGCACCAGATGAACGGCACGCCAATGCGATACGGATTCTTTCCGCCCATGCGCACGCAACGTTCGATGCCTTCGCGGTAGTAGCCGGCGAGCTGCTTCTTGAAACCGCGGTCCACGAGGTCGTAGAGCCGGAAGTGGCCGACGTTCATAAACGGGTAACACTCGTAATGCTTCGTCTGCTCGCGGCCCATCCATCCCTCGTCGGCAGCGAGCTTCGCGTAACGCTTCGCATCGTCCAGATACCTTCGCTCGCCCGAGGCACGGAATAATTCCGCTGCGCCCCATTCCATGTCGTCGGCCCAACTGCATTCCTCGTAGCGATACGGCGCTTTGTAGGAGTTGCCCTGCTGCACACCTTCCTTCGCGCGGCCCAGTTCATAGACCTCTTTGCCCGCCTGAAGGCAGCGCTGGGCAAACGCCGCTTGAGCCGGATCGTCCTTCCAAATCTGGTAAGCCAGCGCCATCGCCGCCGCGTAACGACCGGCGATGTTCGCCACGCCCGTGGAGTCGCTCTTGAATTGCTGGAGGCCCTGCGGCTGGCCGTCCGCGCAATACACCACACGGTAGCTGCCCTTGCCCCAGCCGTAGTCCGCCGTTTCGTTCTGCGGCAGCCGCATCCCGATGTGATCGCGGTCGTCAGCGACTTGGTGGTAAAGCTGGTCCGGCGTGGGATGGAGCTTGAGCATCCAATCGAGCCCCCAGCGCGCCTCGTCGAGCAGATCGGTGATGCCGTTCGCACCAGGCTGGCCGAGGGCGTTGAAGTGGTCAGCAAAAGCTCCGGTAGGGACACGTTCCACCGTGTCCCCATCCTTCTGCTTCCTATTTGGGACGCGGAGGAACGCGTCCCTACCAAGTTCGTAGGCGAGCAGCATCTGCGCGGTGGCGTTGGCGGAGGTGATGAGATACTTGAGCTGATCCGCCGCGTCATGCCAGCCGCCGCGGACGTCAATGTGCGTGCCGTCCGGCACCGGCCCGTAAGCGGTCTTGCCGTCGAACTGGTGGCAGTTCGTTCCCAACCAGGGATTGTAGCCGCAGCGCTGCTGGCGCATAAAATCGAGCAAGTCATCCGGCAGAGCGCGATACGCCTCGCCGCCGATGGCGAAGGGCGGCGACTTCGCCTCGCCCACGCTTATGACGTAGCGCCCCGGCTTTGTGAGCTTACCGAAATCCAACTCCGCGTGGTTCTCGAACTGTCCCCAGCGTGCGCCAGTGACCGGCTTTGCCTTGCCCTTGAAAGCGACCTTCTGGCTGTCCGCTTCCACAACCGAAAAGACCGCCGGCAATGCCGACTTGGAAAACGCCACGGCGATCTTGGCGTCGTGCGGCCCGTAGCCGAGCTGGTTGGCGCGAACGAAGACGGCGTCAGCGTGGGCGAGCGTCGCGAGCACGAGCAGCATCGCCGCACTAAGCATGGGTGAGATTGGATTCATAAAACTCAAGCGGGTGGGTTTGGATGGCGCTAAAGGACGGGGCCTGCTTCAGGCGATGGCGGCGGCCCTGAATATCGCCTCCGCCATTCACGCACGACGCTCGGGAATCGGCACGCGTCGCAAACCGCGTTCGCGTGGTCGCAGAAGTCGCGGACGATCTGAAGCAAGCCTTGTTGGGCGGCAGCCTCGCGGAACAGCTTCGGTGACACGCCACCCAGCAGGCGCTGACGCGCCAATCGCAACACCGCGTTGTCCTCGGCCGCCGGCCAAGCCAAATACCGGGCTTCGAGATCCGCCCGCAACCGCTCGTTGCCGCCTTCCAGCGTGCGCACCCATAGCCACGGCAGGACCACGTTCACGGCGAGATCGGTAACGCGCGTCGCGCCCAGCAACGGCTGCGGCCGGGTGAACCGCGCGGAACGAAGTGTCCAATGCCACGACCAGAAACCATCTTCGGGCGACTGGAGGAGGTCGAGCAGCGTCGGCACGAGTTCCGCGTCGCCGACATCCTTCGCACACCACCTTTCGAGCCTGCTCGGCAATCGCCCTGTGGCCAGCCAGTGCGCGGCCAGCGCCAGGCGACGTTGCGGATGGTTCGCCGGACGCAGCCCAGCCAGATGCCACGCCGCGCGAGGCAAGACGCAGTCCGCGAAGGTCTCGCGCTCCCGCCACCACCAATCCCACACGCTCCGCACGTAGCACGCCGCCGCGGACTTTGGCGGGCTCAGTTCCGCCGGCAACAACCCGCTCAGGCCCAGCAGTCGCCCCTGAAATTGCACCGCTCCCGCACAACCTTCGCTCCATCGGAAACGCGACTCCGCCAGTGTTTGCATCGGCCACACATTGTGCTTGTAGCCCAGCGCTCGAAAAAGGCCCTCCCACAGTGCTTGTTCCCAGCCCACGCTCCGGGCCCGCGCTTGGAACTGCGACGCCTTGCTATGCAACCGCACGATGGCTGCTTCACGCAGGAGCGCGGTCAACGGTTCCGCCGAAAGCTCCCGCAGGGGCGCGCTGCACTTGCCCTGAAGGCTTTCCGGAAATGCCCCGGCTGATTCGCTTCCCAACCAGCGCGCCAACTCTCCCAGCGGCGCATCCAGCGCGGAGCGAAGTGGCAGCACCGCCAGACCGGCTTGTGCCGACCGGTCCGCCTCCCACACGACGTGCAGAATCACGTTCTTGAAGTTCGGGTTGCGATCGTGACCGTGGGCGCGCCAACCGCCCGCGCGCAAATCAACCTCCACGTCGCCACGGCGTGGGGTATCGTCACCCAGGCGGATTAGCGCATCGCGAAAATCCGGCCCGCCTTCGCGGTTGAGGAATCCCGGATGAAGCACCTGCACCGGCTGACCGTCCAAGGTCTGCAAACGATCGCGCTGAAGACGCTGGTGCTGCCACACCGCCTGGAGCAAGCGCTCGGGCGGCATGTCCCCGGCATCACGAAGGTCGGCAATCACGCCACAGCGCTCGCGAGCTTCGGCATAGAAGTTGGATGGGAACGACGACACCGGCGTTGCTTTTGCGATGTTGGCTCTGCAAAGTCAAGCCTGCCGCGGCGGCTGGATCATAGGCGGTCCTGCCTCGGTCTTTGTTTGAACGCAACCGGCTCGACAGTTGCCTGTTTATACGACTTGTGAAGACGAATCGGATTCAACCTCGGAATGCTTGGCCTGTTTGGCGGCCTATTCTCCTCTGTGTGGTCATGTTCGGCTTGGGCTCGCCGGGGCGGGCCATCGAAGCCGAAACGCACAACGATGTGCGCCGTGACGCCACCGTGCAAGCGACAGAGAAGACCATCGCCAGCGTCGTCAATATCGCGACCACCCGGGTTGTGGAGTATCGCGATCCCTATCAAGACCTGTTCCTGCGGTTCTATGGGCGGCGGGCGCCGGTCGAGCAGCGTGAAGACCCGGAAGGCATCGGCTCCGGCGTGATCATTGACGAAGAAGGCTACATCCTGACGAATTTCCACGTGCTACGTCGCGCTTCCCGGGTTTATGTGAAACTCAATGACGGGCGGGTGATTGAAGCCGACCCGCTTGTTTTCACCGCCCATAAGGACGTGGCGTTGCTGAAGCTCCGCGCCAAGCCCGGGGAGAAGTTCCCCGCCATCAAGCTGGCGAAAGACGACGACTTGCTGCTCGGCGAGACCGTGCTGGCGTTGGGCAACCCTTACGGCTTGGGCACATCGGTCACCCGCGGCATCCTCAGTTCCAAGGCCCGGCGGCCGGTCGCCGACAACGAACCACTCAGCACCCAGGACTGGCTGCAGACCGATGCCGACATCAACCCCGGCAACAGCGGCGGCCCGCTGATCAACCTGCGCGGCGAGTTGATCGGCATCAATGTGGCCGTGTATCGCGAGTCGCAAGGCATGGGCGTGGGCTTCGCCATTCCGGTCAAGCAAGTCTCCAGCGCGCTTGGGGAGTTCTTCGCCCCTGAACTCAGCCACGGCCTGTGGTTTGGCGCGCTGGTGACCGGATTCCGCGCACCGCTGACCATTGACTCCATCAAACCCGGCAGCCCGGCGGAAAAGGCCGGCCTGCGCGCCGGTCAACGGATTCTTCAAGTCAACGAAGTGCTGCCCCGCGGCTTGGTGGACTTCAACCGCCTGCTCACGGCGAACAAGGACCACACCGCGGCCTTGCGGGTTCAACAAGACGGGAAGCTCCAGACCGTCACCGTCAAGATGGTCGCGTTCGAGGAACTCATCCGGCAGAAGCTGGGGGTGGAATTGCTAAACCTCACGCCCCAAACGGCCGCACTGTTCCAGATGAATCCCGGTCAGGGTCTCTACATCGAAAACGTCGAAGCGAACGGCCCGGCGGACAAGGCCCAGCTGCAACGCGGGTTTCTGCTCACCGCCATCGACGACCAGGCTACCGGCGACCTGCTGCATGCCGCGGATGCGCTCTCGGCAAAGAAATCGGGCGACCGCGTCCGTCTTGCGGTCATCGTGCCCCGCCGCCTCGGCAACAACTACGTAGAGTATCGGCAAGGCACGGCCGAGGTCACCGTCCGGTAGCCCGCGCCCGAGGCCGAGTCAGCACAAGCAGTTACTTCCGAGCGCGGCCCACACCGGCTGGTTAAGGATGCGCCCTATGCCCCCGCCTGTGGGAGGAGTGTTCTCTGGTGTCGAGTTGTGGGACTGAGAGCACCACCGGCCTAAGCGTCACGCGTCTTGCAGTCACTGTCTTCCCGTCGCTTGCCACGCAGAAAACCGAATGCTGCAACCGCAGGAATTTTTTACTTATCGGTCCGGACAAAACCTGCTATGCCCTTCGTCCGGGATTTGACGTCACCCTGTAGGTGAATTGACACGAAGCCAATCGCATGTTTGAAGCGACCGCAGCGAGTGGATCATTTTGGAGCTGGTTGAGGGCGCATTCGGCCACGATCGCCAAGACGGCCTGCGCCCTGTTTGCGCTTCTGGTCGCGACGTTGGAGTTTCTCACACCGCCCGGAATGGAATGGACTCTGTGCCACCTGCTGCTGATTTCGTTCGCCGCCTGGATCGCAGGATGGAGGGCCGGCTTTCTGGCCGCCGCAGCCTGCATCTTGCTGGTCCTGATTCGCGAGTTCCAAGTGGTAGACAATCGCGTACCCGGTTGGACGGCGTGTTGGAACGTGGGGACGGAGGCCGGGAGTTACCTGCTCGTCGGGGTGCTTGTGGCCGGCTTGCGAAACGTGACGACCGACTTGAAGTGGAAAGTAGGGGAGCGGACCGCGGCGTGGCAGCGCGAAGTGGCCGATCGGACGACGACCGAGGAGCAATTGCACAAGACCCTGCAGCAACTTCGCCAACTGGCCGACAACATGACCGATGTGTTCTGGATGCGCGAAGCCGGCGGAATCCGCTTCGGTTACGTCAGCCCGGCGTACGAGCGAATCTGGGGGCGGAGCGCCCGAGAATTGTACCAGCGCCCCGAAGCTTGGCTGGAGGCCATTCACACAGAAGATCGGGAACGGATTGGGCGGATGCTTTTCAATTCAGAAACCAACGCCGCCTATGACGTGGAGTATCGCATCCAGCGTGCGGACGGTTCGATGCGATGGATCCGGGAGCGCGCGTTCCCGATCCGGGACGGCGCCGGGCGACTGGTCCGCATCGTGGGGATTGCCGAGGACACCACGGACCACCGTAGGTTGGAGCGGGAGATTATCGAGGTGAGCGACCGGGAACATGCGCGCATTGGGCAGGACTTGCACGACGGCTTGTGCCAGAAACTCATCGCCCTAGCGTTCGACTGCCGCACGCTGGAACAGAAACTCGCAATACACGACGTGCCGGAGAGGGATTCCGCCCGTCGTATGTCGGCATTCGTGGAGGAGCTGATTTTGGAGGCGCGAGCCACGGCGCGAGGACTGTTCCCGGTGCAACTCGAAACCGATGGTTTAGCGGACGCCTTGCAGCAGTTGGCGGAAACCGCGAGTTCGCGCCTCAAGGTGGATTTGCAGATCGAGCCTGCCAAGCCCGGGGCTGCGATCGAGGTCTCGAAGGCGACGCATTTGTACCGGATCGCCCAGGAGGCCCTCAACAACGCGGTCAAGCACAGCAACGCCACGACGGTGACTGCCTGCTTGGCAATCACGGAGGGACGGGTCGAACTCCGAATCGCCGACAATGGGGTGGGCTTGGCGCACCCACACAAGGGCAAGGGTGGCATGGGCCTTCACATTATGGAATACCGGGCGCGTATGATCGGTGGCACGCTTTCGGTAAGCCCCGGCCCGCACGGCGGCACGGTGGTTTCATGTGTCGCCCCACTAACATCGACATAGAGGGAACTATGGCAACAGCGGAGCAACTCAGAACCGAACAGAAACCAAGTCGGATCCTGCTGGTGGACGATCACCCGATGGTGCGGGAACGCCTGTCTGAAGTGATCCGGCGCGAGCCGGACCTGAGCGTCTGCGGCGAGGCGGAGGATCGCTTCGGCGCGCTGGAGGCGATTGGGCGCACGCACCCCCACCTGGCCATCGTGGACCTGACACTCAAGCGATCCCACGGGATCGAACTGATCAAGGACATTCGTAGCCAGCATCCAGAAACACGCGTTCTGGTGGTGTCGATGCACGACGAACTGCTCCACGCCGAGCGGGCCATCCGCGCCGGCGCTCAAGGATACATTACGAAACTGGAGGCCACCCAGAACATCATGTTGGCCATCCGCACCGTGCTCAACGGGGAGGTTTACCTGAGCCAGCAAATGGCGGCGCGCATCGCGGCCAAGGCGGTCGGCAGTTCAACGCGACCAGCCGCCTTACCCATCACGCTGCTCTCCGATCGCGAGTTGTGCGTCTTCGAGATGATTGGCCGGGGCATCGGGACACGGCAGATCGCCGACGAACTCCACTTGGACATGCGCACCGTCGAAACTTACCGCGCCCGCATCAAGGAGAAGCTGAATCTGAAGGACGCCAACGAACTGCTGCAATACGCCATCCGGTGGAATCAGACAGGCGGTTCGCTCTGAGATACCTCCTACTCTCTAGCCGGGCACGCTGACCGTGTGCGGCGGTTGGTCAGCGTGCCCTTCACAACACGGTCACAGCAACGCCGAGGCCGTTGACGAACACGGTGCATCCCCAATGCCCTCTCCAAGGCGTCTTCAAATCAAGTCCATTGGAATCCCTTTCTGAGCCTGCCGTTGGCCCCGGTCAGCGCACCGGGAGCGGTATCGCCCAGAAGAACGCCGCCGCCGTGGCTCACTGACCTGCCGAGCGGGCGCATCGGCCTTTGATGCGAGGCTTCAGGAATTCCCCGCAGGAATCGCCGCGGCATTCGCCGGATTCGTAGTCGCTCCTCACGCGGAGAATGGTTGGTAGCGAGGTGTAATGGCATCTTTACCGACCGTTCAAGGTGAGCGGAGCCGGTAGAACCTGGCAGGATGGTTCGTCCAGCCGGGATCGCTGAAATAAACCGAGTCGCGAGCGAGGATGTTGGTTTGCAGCGGCGACCAGATCGGGTTTGCAGGGTCTGTGCAAGCCTCCACCACGACGGCCTGGCCGCTGGTCCAGGCGATGTTGAATCCGAACTGATTCGTCTGCACGCCGAAGCTGGCGTCGCGGGTCTGCGCCTGCGGCAGCCAGATCGCGGTTGGACGACCGCCAAGAGTTGCACCCCAGCCCGCCGCGCCCGGCAAGTAGTACACGGTAGCTTTGCTGAACAGAGGGAAGACACTCCAGCCAAGGACGGGTGCGTTCCCTCGGAAATACACTCCTGCAAGGCTTGAACCAGAAAGGTATCCCATGCCGGAGAACGCCCCTCGTCCGATGTTGGTGACGCTGTTGCCGATCGTGACGCTATTCAGGTTGGTGCAGGAATAGAACGCCTCGTCTCCTATGCAAGTGACACTGTCAGGCACTGTCATGGAGGTCAGGCTGAAACATTCAGAGAATGTGCCATACTCGATACTGGAGACGCCGTCGGAGATCGCGATGCTAGTGAGACTGGCGCAACGAGCGAACGCCCGACTTCCGATGACAGTGACGCCACTGGGGATCGCAGTGTTGGTCAAGCTGATGCATTCAAAGAACGCCCAGTCTCCAATGCGGGTAACGCTATCAGGGATCGTGACCGTCGTCAGGCTCAAGCACCGAGAGAATGTGCTGTTCTCGATGCTCGTGACGCCGTCGGGGATCGCAATGCTAGTCAGGCGGCTGCATTCGAAGAAAGCAGATTGCTCGATGCTCGTGACAGTGTTCGGGATCGTGACGCTGCTCAGGCTAGTGCAGAATCGGAACGCATAGTCCTCAATGCTGCTAACGCCATTGGGGATCGTAACGCTGGTCAGGCTGGAGCAGGATTCGAACGCAAAGGACCCGATGTTGGTGACGCTTTCGGGAACGATGTAGCTTCCGGCCTTGCCGCCTGGACATTGGATAAGGGTGGTGCAGCTTCGGTTGAACAAGACTCCGTCCACACTCCTATAGAAAGCGTTGTTCGTATCCACGGATATCACGGTCAGGTTGGTGCAGGAAGTGAACGCGGCGGCGCCAATGGTGGTCAGGCTGTTGCCGATTGCCACGCCGCTCAGGCCGCGGCACCGACAGAACGCCGCGTCTCCGATACTGGTCACGCTGTTGGGGATCGAGACGCTGCTCAGACCGGTGCAGTCAGCGAACGCATAAACTCCGATGTTGGTGACGCCTTTCCCGATAGTGATGTCGGTCAGGTTGGCGCATCCAGCGAACGCATACCCTCCGATATGGACAACGCCATCTGGGATTACGTAGTTCCCCAATTTGCCTCCTGGACATTGAACAAGGAGGGTCTGGTTCCTATCGAACAGAACTCCTTCCATGCTGCGGTAGACAGAGTTGTTCGTATCCACCGAGATCGTGGTCAGGCTGCCGCAGCCCGCGAACGCCCGGCTCCCGATAATGGTGACACCCTTGCCGACTGTGGCGTTGGTCAGGCTAGCACAGGCAGCGAATGCCCATTGCCCGACGCTGGTGACGCTGTCGGGTATCATGACGCTGCTCAGGTTACTGCATTGAAGGAACGCAGACTCCCCGATGCTGCCAACCGGCAGACCGTTGATCTTGTCTGGGATGCTCACCGCACCGCCGGGACCCGTGTATCCGGTAATGATGATCGTGTTGTCGTTCGTCTTGTAGGTGAATTGCGCCTGCACCGCACAGGTGGAGACGTTGAAGACAGCCAACCCGACAAGGGATACGGCCGAGCGAAACAGCATTTTCATATTTACTCCTTTCCGAGACGTTTCATAGCCCGCCTTGAGGCCGGTTGCGGCACCGGGCGTTCTCCACCATCGTGCCCATCCCATCCCACTCTCGGCCAACTGAGCGTTCATGCGGCAATCCTATCCCGTTTCGATCGCGCTGTCTGTCAGGTGCGGTACGAAGCGCCTTGTAAGGTCCGACACTACAGGGTCACTGTCTCGCAGACACCGACGAAGCAAGCGGTTTGCGCATGCCCGCTGCGAGTAGGTTGCGTTCCATTGGTGGAGCGCACCACCGGCCTCAGGCTGCCTGCTTCATGAACCGGTCAATCTCCAGGCGCGTCGGCGCGGAAGGCTGAGCGCCGAGACGCGTCACCGAAATGGCCGCCGCGGCGTTGGCAAAACGGACCGCTTCGAGCAACGGTTTCCCCTCGCCCAAGGCCACCGCGAGCGCACCGTTGAAAACATCACCGGCCGCTGTCGTGTCCACCGGCTTCACCTTGAAGCCGGGCACCAGTTGATGACTCTTCGCGCTGGCCACAAACGCCCCGAGGGCGCCGAGGGTGATGATAACTGTCGCCACTCCGCGATGGCGCAGTTTCGTGGCGGCCTGGGCGGCAGTCGCCTCGTCATGCACCTCAATGCCGGACAGCGCCGTGGCTTCGGCTTCATTCGGCGTAAGGATCGCGACGCGCTGCAGCAGATCGTTTGAGAGCGGCTGCGCGGGCGCGGGATTCAGGATCACCGGTACCTGCTGATGCACGGCGAGCTCGGCGGCGTCGGCGACGGTCGCCAGAGGCGTTTCCAGTTGCATCAGGAGCGCGCTGGCCCCTTTGAACGCGGCGGCCGCGCGATGCACGTCGGCCGTGGACAACTTCGCGTTCGCTCCGGGCGCCACCGCAATGCTGTTCTGCCCGCCCGCCGCCACGAAAATCAAGGCCACGCCGGAGGGACTCTGCGGGCAGCGAACCACGTATTCCACCTGGATGCCGTCCTTCTGGAAGCCTTCCACCGCCCGCCGCCCGAACATGTCGTCGCCGACACGGGCAATGAGCGTCACGTCGCCGCCCGCCCGCGCCGCGCCGACAGCCTGGTTGGCGCCCTTACCCCCCGCCGCGGTGATGAACTCGCCGCCCAGCACGGTTTGGCCGGGTTGCGGCATCTGCGGCACCTTCACGATCATGTCGGTGTTCGAACTGCCGATGACCAGAATCTTCGGTTTCATGTTGTGCGTCGGTTGCTCAGCCGGCGCCGATAGTAATCCACAATGACGGCGGCGACAATGACGGCTCCCGTCACCAGCCGCTTGGTTTCGTCCTTCGCGCCCACGGCGGCGAGTCCGGAATTGAGCACGGCGATGATAAGCACGCCAAAGAACGTCCGCACCACCGACCCACGCCCGCCCATCAGGCTCGTACCGCCGATGACCGCCGCGGCGATCGCCTGCAATTCGTACCCTGTGCCGCCGTTCGGATTCGCCGACTGGAAGCGCGACGTGTCAATAATCGCCGCCAGGGCCACCAGCAGACCGGTAACGACAAACACGATGACCTTCACGCGGCGCGGATCGATGCCGCTGAGCCGCGCGGCTAGCTCGTTCGAGCCCACCGCGAACATATGCCGGCCAAACACCGCCCCGGACAACACCGCTTGCGCGGCCACCACCACGAGCAGCGAGAGCAGGAATGGCAGCGACAAGCCCAGCACCGTTGCGCCCGCGATGCCTTCGATGGCCGGACCGATGTATTGGGTCTGGGACTTCGTCAGCGCATGCGCGCCGCCACGGGCCATCTCCATCATGCCCAGCGTGACGATGAACGTGGGCAACCGCCAACGCATGGCCACCAGTCCGTTGAACGCGCCGCACGCTGCCCCCGCGCCAAGTGCGCCGAGCAAAGCGGCCCACAGCGGCCAGTGCCATTGCGTCAGCGCCACGCCCACCATCGCGCCGCACAGCCCCAGCACCGACCCCACAGACAAATCGATCTCCGCTACGATCAGCACATAGGTCATGCCCGTGGCGACGAGCATGGCGGCGGGAATCTGGTTGGCGAGGGTGCGGAACGTGTTCGCGCTGAAGAAATGCTGCGTGGCGAGACTGAAGACGAGGATCAACAACGCCAGCGCGACCACCAAACCAAGGTAGTCGGCGAGCAGGCGCAACCACTCCGGGCGGCTCGCGGGCGAGGGGCGTGTTGACTGAGTCATCACCGGTTCACTTCACGGCACGATACACAACCGCCCCGCTGAGCGTCACACGCCGGCCCTTGGATCGGGAGTCCGCCGCGTCCACCGTCACCAGCCTGACGGTGTGTTCGCCAGCTTTCAGGCCGTACGTGTGCCACAGCACGTTGTCCCAGGTGCGTTCCACGATGTAAGCGTCCGCGACGCCCACTTTCTTCCCGTCGAGGTAAACCTCGGCACGCCCGCCGTCGCGCCCCAGATTGCCCATGAGCGCCACGGCCACACCATTGAACTTGAAGACCGCCTCATTGCCCGCCTTGGTGCTGACACGTGAATCGTGGTCCGTCTCCCATGGTCCGCTGTAGCTGAACGCCGCGTCGCTCGCCTTCACCCGTTTCTCGGGGATGCCCGGATTCCACTGCTCCAGCTTGGGCGCCCTCGGTTTTTGCGTCTTCACGATCACCTCGGCGTCCGTCACCTTGCCGCCGGCTTTCCGGATGACTTGCAGCGCGCGGGTTTCCGTGGATTTCACGATGTCGTTGAAGGAATACTCCGTGAAGTCGAACTTGCGGCTCTCCAACGTGGGCATCTCCGACTTGAACTTCGTCGGGATACGGTCGTAGCCCAGCATCACACCGAGCACGCCTGCCGCGCTGGACGGGTTGCAGTCGGAGTCCTGGCCGCAGCGCGTGGAAACCTCCATCGTCTTCTCGAAATCGCCGCTCCCGAAGAGCAGGCCGAACGCGATGTAGGCGCCGTTGAGCTTGGCGTCAATGTTGAACGGGGCGAGCGCACCGTCGGGACAGGGATCGTTGCGATCCCACTTGTCCTCGACCAACTGCCAGACCTTGCGCCAGTCGTTGGGGTGGTTCGCCGACCAGTCGAGCAAGTCGCGAATCAGCAAGGCGTATTCGCTCTGCTTCGGGATGCAGGCCAGGCCCGCCTCCACCACCTTTCGCGGATCGCTCTCGAAGAACGCCGCCGAGTACATGCCGCAGGCGAACATGCCGCCATACAAGCCGTCGCCGTAATTCATCACCCGCCCCACACGGTCACAGTACTTGTTCGACTCGCGCGGCAGCCCCGGACACATCAAGCCGATGAAGTCCGCCTCGATCTGAAAATCAATGTCGTTGGCGTGCGCGTTGTATTTCGGGTGGCCGGACATCGGCGCTTTGACGCCCTGGTTCAACACGCGCCGGGCCCCGGCATTCGCGTGCCAGAGATCGTACTTGGAGTTCTTGAACGCCTCGCCGTACTGCTCGCAAGTCGCGCCCAGCCCCAGATCATCCATGACCTTCGCGAACGTCATCTCCACGTAGAGATCGTCCTGATGAATGGTGTTCTCCAGCATGCCGGGCTTCCAAGCCAGTTCCCAGTCGCCAATCTTGCCGTTGGACCGAAACTCGGTCGGGGCGCCGTAGGCCACGCCAATCATCTGGCCGGCCCAGCCACCGCGGATCTTGTCCCGGAGCGCCTCACGGCTGAGGCGCTGCGTTTCGGCGAAGGCCGTGGTGGCGGTCGCAAGGACACCTGTGGCCAATGCCAGAGTGCATCCCAACAGGAGGAGGTTCGCTTTGTGTTTCATATCGAGGTTCGATTGCTTGGCTTGACTGGATCGTTGATCAGGTCTGGGGTTCATGGTTATAGGCCGGCGGCACCGCAGGAAGCTCGCACTACCAGCCGCGTTTTCAACACCACCTGGCGCGCGGGGCGATCCGGTTCGGCGATTTTCTCCAGCAACAACCGCGCGGCGGTCCGGCCCAGTTCCTCCGCCGGCTGCGCCACCGCGGTAAGCGGTGGTCTAAGCGACGTGGCCCACGCCATGTCGTCAAAACCAATCACCGCCACGTCTTCGGGAATCCGCAGGCCGCGTTCGTGGATCGCCTGCAGCGCGCCGAGGGTCATCAGGTTGTTTCCCACCAGGACCGCCCGCGGCCGCTTGGGCAGAACGAGCAACTGGGTCATGCGCTCGTAGCCACTGTTCTGCTGGAAATCACCATTCACCACGAGAGACGCGGTAAGAGGCAGGGCGGCTGCGTTCAGCGCTTCCTGGTATCCGGTCAGTCGCTCGCGGGACACGTCGAAATCCTTGGGGCCGTTGATCAGCGCGATCTCGCGGTAACCCATTGTTACGAAGTGCTGCGTCGCCTCGCGTGCGCCCTCGCGGTTGGTCACGCTCACAAAATCCACCTCAAGTCCGGTCGGCGTCCGATCCACGGCCACAACCGGGAGATGCCAGGCGCGCAGCGACTCGTAATCGCTGTCTGGTGCGTTGCCCGGAATCAGCACGAGTCCCGACGCTCCTTCGCCCCGCAAGACTCCGAGATGTGTTTGCTCGCGCTCGGCCAGGCCGTTGGAATGCCCCAGCAGCAGGGTGAAGCCGGCTTCGCACAAGACGCCTTCAACGCCATGCACCACGCCGGTGAAAAACGGATTCTGCAAGTCCGGGAGGATCAAGCCGATCAACTTTCGCTGACGACCGCGCAGTCCACGCGCGAGACGGTTGGGATGGAAATTCAGTTCGCGCGCCACTTTCAGCACGTCCTCCCGCGCCGGCGACCGAGCACCAGAAAGCCCGGACAAAACCCGGGAGACCGTCGCCGTGGAAACGCCTGCCCGAGCGGCGACTTCGACAATCGTCACCTTCGATCTCGCTGGCGGCACGGCTTGCTGACGCTGGTTCGACATTCAGGACGCGTGAAGGATGTAAACGTTTGCAGATGTAATGTCAATTTGAATGGACTCCGATTCTCTTTGGCTTGTCATTCACAGCAAACGTTTGCACCGCACCCCAAGATTCCATCACGCCACCACACCGCACGTGCGTTCTTGGAGAAAACCTTTTTCTTGGCATCTGCCTCCAGAAGGCGAATAGTTTCGTCAAAGAGAGTTATGAAGCATTCATCTTTCAGAGCATGGCTGGTCGCCGGCATGATATTACTTCCCGTGGCGCTGTCTGCCGGCACCGCGCAGGTACGGCTGTCCAACAGTTCGGTGCGGATGTCGCCTGGCGATTGCGACTGCGGCTGGAGTCTTACCTATACCATCCACTTCTCCAGCACTTACACGGAAGAACCCTCGCAGGCCAATGGCGAACTGGTTCCCGGGCCGCAGTCCTCGTCCTACAGCCACCGGAGCTGGCTGATCTTGGAAGACGTTTCCATGACGGCCGGCACGGTCCCCGCAGAGATCAACGTGCCTTTGGGCGACGACGCCGACGGGGATGGAACGCCCGATTTTCTGGATGCGGCCAAGCCGGTTTCGATCACGACCAGCGGCGTCCATGCCGATCTTTGGGGGAATGGCCCCGAGGCGCTCTCGCTCATCTGGACGCGCGCTGCCGGTTCGCGCCAGGGCACGTGTCAGCTCTATATGCATGACTCGATCCTCGGCCAGATGGGACCGTTCAATCACAGCTTCGAGTTAATCGAGCGCACCGGCACGCTCACCTACACTGCGGGCGCGAACAGCGTGACCGGCAACCTCGTGCTTGCGGCCGCCGATGGAGGCGCAGATTCCGTCGCGGGGCCAGTCTCCCTCGTCCGGTCACCGACGAACCGGTTCAACCTGCTGACACTGTCCAGCGGCGAGTGCACAAACCAAGTCGAGGTATTCAGTTTCGACGAATGCCAATTGGCCCGTGATCCGGCGCACCCCGCGGTTTATGTGGGCAAGTTGCGGAATCCATACGGAACATACGCAACGTGGAGTTTCTCGGTGGTGGATCTGAACGACGCCGACGGGGACGGCATCCCCAACCTGAGCGATGACGTGGTGGTGGCTCCACCTCGTCGCCCGGCGCTCGGGTTGACGCGCACAGCCACGAATCTGATGCTGCGTGTGAGTGGCGACGTGGGACGTACCCATTTGGTTCAGGAAGCGGCAGACGCAGACGCAGCCGCATGGACGACGGTGCAGACGCTCACCCTGACGAACGATCCGCAAGTCGTTACGCTCCCCCTCCCCATCTCACCACCGACCTATTGGCGGGTTCTGGCTCAATAGAACACAACCGGTCCTCACTGGCCTAACCCGGTCATTGCCCCCGCCGCATGATGCGGAATTCAGTGAAGCGCGCCCAACGTTCCACGGTCCGCGGGCCTTGATAGACCTGCAGGCTCGCCTTGGGCAAACCGTTTGCCGGAAGGTCACATTCACCGGCGGTGATCCAGTTCGTCTGGCCGGGCAACCGATACTCGCCGCGAAGTTGGTCGTCTTTCGCCACGAACCGGACGCGCACAGAATCGGCTTGGATTGGCAGGATTGCGATCGTGCGGGTGTGGTCCTTTTCCTCGCGTCCCATGACCAGGCTCAGCTTTCCATCCACCAGCTCCTGCCCGATCTTCACCTGGTGGCTGTCGTCGTAATACCAGACAAGATCCGTCTGCTCGTACTGTTCGGTGGGGCGGTTCTCCACGGTAACGGCGACCTCGATTTCACCATCCGCCAAGGCGGGCAGCGGACGGGTGAGCACGTTGGAGGCGTTGTTGGCGGCGCCCCACATGTTGCCCGGCTGCACACGCACCTCCAGACCTCGTTCCGTGGTGCGCCAGCCGCCGCGATCTTCCCGCACCCATGACCAGCCCGCTGCCAGCTTGCCGTTGAAGTCATCGCGGAACAGTTCCTCCGCTCCTCGGCACGGAACGATCGTGAAAGCGGCGACCACCACGGCCACCTGCAAACGGATTCGGTTGCACATCATGCGGCGATGCTTCCGCACTTTGTCGGCGCAGACAAGCTGCTTTTCACCGCCTGGCGGCGTCGATTCCTCGCACGTGACAACCACGGGATTGGCGGGTAGCCTGTGCATGCATTTGAGTACGCAAATCGTAAATCGAAAAACCGACATCGCCATGCGCTCTGACATCATCAAGAAAGGCTTTGAACGCGCGCCGCACCGCTCGCTGCTCCGCGCCACCGGCTCCATCGAATCCGAAGCCGACTGGGACAAGCCGTTCATCGCCATCTGCAACTCCTACACCGACTGCATTCCCGGCCATGCGCACTTGAACGAGGTCGGCATGCTGGTGAAA
>CAZWJC010000039.1:0-33537 GCA_964634255.1 uncultured Verrucomicrobiota bacterium
CCCCAGCCTCACCGGCCCGGGCGGCTTCCACAGCGGCGTTGAGCGCCAGGAGGTTGGTCTGGAAGGCGATCTCGTCAATCGTCTTGATGATCTTGGCGATGTTCCGGCTGGAGGCCTTGATCGCATCCATGGCTTGGTTCATCTCCTGAACGTGGGCCGTCCCTGTCTCCGCCACGGTCCGCGCGTGGTTGGCCAAGTCTTTGGCGTCAACGGCATGAGCAGCGTTCCGTTTCGTCATGGAAGCCATCTCCTCGAGCGAGGCACTGGTTTCTTCGAGCGAGGCGGCTTGGGCGCTGGCGTCCTCGGCTTGCGCCTTGCTGGTGGTCGCGAGCGTCTCTGACGTGGTTTCTGTCAGTGCGGAAGTTTCCGTTAGCCGGGCGATGATGCGCAATAGCGGTGCGGCGATCTGGTAACGCACGATCAAGAACGCCAGCACCATGAAAGCGACCATGACCACGAGGGCCGACCCGAGCCCATCCAGCAATTGACGCGTACGGAGAGTCTTGAGCGCCGCCGCTGCGCGCGCTTGGGATTCCACCAGCGACTCGGTGGAGAAGCGGAAGCACGTCACGCCGCCGATGCTTCCCTCGCGCCAAGCAGTATGGCAGCGAATGCAATCCGCGTTCACCACCTGCGGCTGATAGATCTCGAACGCGCCGTTCGTCATGCGTTTGAGCATGGTGCTCTGGCTGAGGAGCGTGGCCCGCAGGTCGGCGGGCAATGTGCCCTTGAGGAAGCGCAGGTCGGAGGAATGCGTGACAACGCCCTGCCGGTCATACAACGAAAACTCGAGCAGTCCTTTGATATCGTGCTGCGCTTCCAGAAGCTTGATGAACTTCTCCATTTCGCCGCGTTCCAGAGAGCCGCTCACCGCGTGTTGCGCCGAGAGGAAGACATTCTCGGCCGCCTTCCATTCGGCGGCCTCCAGGGTCGCCACGTTATCCGCTGCCAGCTTCTTCCAAGCGGTGGCGTTGCGGAATTGCTGGTAGAGAACCGAGACAACCAACAGCGCGAGCAGTCCGCCCAACAAATAGAAAACGGGTTTGAAGTTCATTTTCATGGCAGTTCCTTCACGACTTGTGCGGTGCGGTTTGCGCAGCGCGGTTTTTGGTGAAGAACGGGAAGCTGGCCTTCAGGGCGAAACCGGGCTCAGCGCAGCCGATGCAGGGTGCGCCGGCGCGGATGCAGGTGTTCGTGCCGCCGTTCCATTGTCGGAGATTGCAGTCGGCGTGAGTGTTCGGTCCCAGGCAGCCGAGTTTGAAATAACAGCCTTCCTCGCCGAAAGTGTGGGCGAACTTTTCGCGCTCGTAATCCGCAAACCGCGGGCATTCGTCGTGCAGCAACTTCGAGAAGAACGCCTTGGGCCGCCCCAGCGAGTCGAGCGGCGGCAAGCCGAACTTGAGCACGTGCGTGAGCGTGCCCAGCAACCAGTCCGGGTGCGCGGGGCATCCAGGAATTCGGATGGTGGCGGTGTTGATGCCCTTCTTGGAGAGGAAATCCGGAACACTCATGGCTCCGGTCGGGTTGTTCTCCGCCGCGGGGATGCCGCCGAACGCCGCACACGCCCCGAGCGCCACGATGGCTTTTGCGCCTTTGGCGGCGCGCTCCAACTGGCTGGCGAACTTCTCCTCGCCGAAGGTGCAGGCGTGCGGCATACCCGCCGGCACCGATCCTTCCACGACCAGCAGGTAGCCGCCTTGGCTGATGGTCTTGTTCACCGTCTCCACTGCGACGTGGCCGGTCGCGGTCGAGAGGGTTTGGTGAAAGGTCAGACTGATGTATTGCGTCAACAGCCGGTACGGCGCAATGGCCTCGGCATCTAACAAGGCGACGGAACAACCGGAGCAGCACTGACCCTGAAGCCACAGCACCGGTGCGGTGCCCGCGGCCATCTCTTCCAGGGCGCTGGCGATGCGCGGGACCGCGCAAGCGCCCAACCCCATGACGGCGCCCAAACGGGCGCTCACTTCGAGGAACGAACGACGGCTGATTGTATTCATAATGGCCTTTGGGTTCAGTGGACGGCGCATGCCAAACAGGGATCGAAGGAACGCACCACGCGCGCCGCTTCAATCGGATTCTCGGCATCAACGACGGGAACACCGACCAAGGCTTGCTCCATCGGACCCGGCACGCCGTGATCATCGCGGGGCGAACAATTCCAGGTCGTGGGGACGACGCACTGGTAGTTGGCGATCTTGTGACCTTGGATGACGATCCAATGGCCCAATGCGCCGCGCGCGGCTTCCGTCAGACCGTAGCCGCGGCCAGACTCCGGCACGGTGTAGTCTTTGAACGTGGGCGCGTCCGGCACGAGTTGATCCAGCCAATGCGCGCACCGATCGGCAACCAGCTTACATTCGAGGGCACGTGCGGCATGCCGACCCATCACCGAAACCAAGTCCTTCGGTTCGCGCCCCAACGCCTTCAGCAAACCGTCCACGGCAGACTTCAACGCCGTGTTTTTCCCGTCCTGGTAAGCCACAAGCACCCGTGCGAGTGGCCCAACTTCCATGACCTGCCCGTTGTAGCGTGGCGCCTTGAGCCAGGTGTAAGCCCCGGCCTTGTCTGGCGCGGCCACGGTTTCGCCCTCAAATGGTTTCCGGCCCGAGGCAGAACTGAACCAGGACTGGCCGACTTCCTCAGTGATGGACTCGATGGAAACCGGTTGCAGGGCGCCACCGATCAACACGCCGGGCGCGCACAACCTCGCGGAGCCATCGGCGGATTCGGGAAAGACCCCATACGACAGAAAATTGCCGCAGCCTCGACCCAGGGCGAAGTAAGCCGGGAACGCACCTGCCACCGCCGTGACGTCCGGCAGGTAGGCTTGCTCGATAAACGCGCGCACCCGGGCCAGCAGGGAACTGAACTCCGCAATCTTGAGCGCCGAGACCTTTTCCGTGACTCCGCCGGGCAGGAGCGTGGCGGCGTGCGGCAGCTTGCCGGCGAACACCGCGCCCATCTTGTGCGCCAGCGTGCGAATCTCCAGCGCTTCCAGATAGTGCCGCAGCGCAGCGAAATTCGCGTCCTTGTCTTGTAGGTATTGCGCGGCGTAACGCGGCAGGAACGGAGCGGCGGGGACAACCGTCTTCGATGCCAGTTGCGCCTTCACCCAAGACTGAAGCTCGAGCAGCGCGGGATCCTTGCCGGCGTAACTCGCGATCATCGCCACATCCACAAAATCCACCGCCGAGAGCAGGTAGAAATGCGTGATATGCGACATGATGAAGTTCGCCCCTTGGATCAGATTGCGAACAATCCGCCCGTTGTCTGGCGGCAACAGTCCGTAGGCCATCTCCTGAGCGAAAACTGAGGCCATTCCATGTTCCACCGGGCACACGCCACAAATGCGCTGTGTGATGTGCTGTGCGTCCAGCGGATCGCGGCCCCGCAGGATGGTCTCGAAGCCGCGGAACATTTCGCCAGAAACGTACGCGGCTGCAATCTGATCGGCGTCCACCTCGACCTTGACGGCCAAGTGACCCTCAATCCGGGTTACTGGATTCAATGCGATCGTCTTTTTCATAGTTGGTGACCGTTGCCACTTCTGGTTGGCAGGAGCGTCCCAGCGACACGAGAGGGACGGGCAGGCACGGCGAGACCGTGGTCCTTTGCGAGACAATACTCCGTGCGCAGCTTTGCCGCCGGGAGGCTGCTCCAAGCCTGCCGACGTCGGCGTGGACCGGTTTGGACTTATGCAGAGCGCGCTCTCTCGCACCCCGCCAAGACCACGCTGCTACGAGTATCGGCGGAAACCCTGACAGCTTGAGGAGGTTTTTCCGGACGAGGAATCACCATGTTCTCTGACCACGCCTGAAGAGCGATACCGGCGGAAGCAAACGAGCCACGATTCAGGACAGTTTCCTTGTGACGTTCAGGACGAACACGTGTGCTTTCTGCTCGCCAATTTGGGCGTTGGCGGTTTTGATGGAGATCGCCTGCCCCTTGGGGCAGGGCTATGGCGTCGGCAAAGGCACAGCATCTGACCACGGGCAACACGGTCCCCGAGGCGGGGAAGCCCGCGCGGTTGTCCAGTCAGGCATGGATCATCTCCGGCTTCTGGGTGCTCATCACCATGGCCACGGCGCTGCAATTCTGGCTGCTGCGGCGTGAGGATGTTACCGAGGCCCTCCAGTTTGCTTCGATGCAGTGGTTGCCGTGGGCGCTCCTGACACCGCTGATCTTCTGGTTCTCGTCGGTCTTTACCTTGGAGCGGGAAAAATGGATGAAGCATCTGCCTGTGCATTTTCTCGTCAGCGTCTGTACCGTCCTGCTGCTGGCAACGCTGGGGCATTGGCACCACCCGCCGCCCCCCCCCGAGCGGGGCGAACGCACTGCCGAACGGTCGGAACGGGGCCGGCCGCCGGAGCGCACGCTCACCGAAGCCATTTTGGTGCGGGCGACTTTTCAATTCCCGATCTTCTGGGCCATTGTGGGCGTCGCCCACGCGTTTCTGTTCTACGAACGTGCGCAGCGCCGGGAGCGCGAGACGGCTGAACTCCAGTGGCGGCTCGCCAATGCGCGTTTGCAGGCGTTGCGCATGCAGCTCAATCCGCACTTCCTCTTCAACACGCTGAACTCCATCGCGTCGCTTGTCCACGACAACGCCCAAGCCGCCGACGAGATGATTGGCGCGCTGAGTGATCTGTTGCGCCATACGCTGAGTGCGTCGGATCGTCATGAGGTCACGCTACGCGAGGAGCTGGAGTTTCTTGATCGCTACCTCGCCATCGAGCAAACCCGCTTTGGTGACCGGCTGCGTGTTGAGAAGCAAATTGAACCCGCCACGCTGGATGCAGTGGTGCCAATCTTGATCCTGCAACCGCTCGTCGAGAATGCGTTGAAGCACGGTGTCGAAGCCCGGTTGGCGATCGGCTTGGTGCGCATCGCGGCCAGCCGGGCCGGGGATGTATTGCAGTTGCAGGTCACAGACAACGGACCGGGATTGAAGGCGGGCAACGGCAACGCCTTTGTTGAGGGCGTGGGGTTGTCCAACACGCGAGCGCGGCTGCAGGAGTTGTGGGGACAGGCCGGATCGTTGTCGCTCAGTGCTCCACCGGAAGGCGGGCTGGTAGCGCAGGTCCGCATCCCCTGGCGCGCGGCCTCGAGCCTTGCCAAAGGGAGCGCCACGACTGATTGACGTTGATGAAGATCAAAGCACTCATCGTGGACGACGAAGCGCTGGCCCGGTCGCGGCTCCGCAAACTGCTGGCGGGCGAAGCGGACGTGGAGGTCTTGGGCGAAAGCGCCAACGGGCCGGAAGCCATCGCTTTCATTCAGGAGCATCGCCCTGATCTCGTCCTCCTCGATGTGCAAATGCCGGAGGTCAGCGGTTTCGATGTGTTGCGGGCGCTCCTGCCCGGCACCTGGCCGCTCGTCATTTTCGTCACGGCGCACGACGAGCACGCCATCAAGGCCTTCGAGGTTCAGGCAGTGGATTACCTGTTGAAACCGACGACCCAGGGGCGACTGCACGACGCAGTGCAAAGGGCGCTGAAGCATCTGCAGGCGCGCGATGCCGCCGCCCTCAACTCGCGCGTCGAGGCGTTGCTCGGCACAACGAAACCTGAGAATGCGTATCCCAGCCGCCTCGCGGTGAAATCGGGAGATCGGACGGTCTTCGTCAAAATGGATGACGTGGACTATATCGAAGCCGCGGCGAACTACGCCATCCTTCACGCAGGCGCGCAAAACCACATCCTCCGGGAGACGCTCACGAATCTGGAAGCGCGGTTGTCGCCCAAGCAATTCTTCCGGGTGAACCGTTCCGCCATCGTGAATTTGGAGCGCGTCAAGGAAGTGCAACCGGCGCTCCGTGGCGAACACGTCGTGATCCTCAAGAACGGCAAGGACCTCGCGCTCACGCGAGGCGTGCGCGAGATTCAGCAGCGGCTGGAGTTCCTCTAACCGCTAACGTGCCCCGCAGCGTGCTTCCGGCGTCTCGCCGGAAGATCACTCTCTTTCGGCGGGGTCCGGAAGAAGCTTGGCTCCGCAGGCTGGAAGCACAATAGCGCGTTGCATGTGGATGGAATCCCCCGCGTCTTCACCCGCTTCATCCCATATTCCCCCCGCTTCATCCCAAAACGCGCAACCTACGGCGTTTCCCGGTGTCTTTCCCTTCAGACGGTTATGAAAAACGAAATACGCACACGAGACCGAAGCAGTGATTTAAGGGAGCGTCGGGAAACCTGCCTGCGGGCAGTCCACAGAATCGAACGATACGGCGTGCGGGAGTTGGACTTGAATCCCAAGAGACTCCTGGGCGAGGAGGTGCAAACCGAGCCCATGACCCTCTCTGCCCAGCTTGCGCCGAATTGCCGGGCGCGCATTCTCTGCGCCGACGATGATCCCGCCTTGCGCGCCTGCTTTGCCAAGGTGCTCGCCCGCGCCGGCTACTCGGTGACGACGGTCGCGGACGGTTTGGAGGCTTGGGAATCGCTCCAGTCTGAACCCTGCGACCTGCTGATCACCGACAACGAGATGCCGGGTCTTCGCGGCATCGAATTGGTGGTGAAGGCGCGGCTCTCGCGGATGCCGCTGCCCATCATCGTAGCCACCAGTGATGTGAGTTCCTTCACCGATCCTCATATGCAGTGGCTCAGCATCGCAGCACTGTTGCAGAAGCCCTTCGGTTTGCGCGAGCTGTCGGACGCGGTGGGGCAAGCGCTGTGCGCCGCGCACCAAGTGCGTTGGGGACACGACGAGGGCTCGGGTTTCCGCTGCCAGGTCGGTCTGGGTTCGCTGGAACGGTTCAGTGGTTGAACAAGCGGCAGGGTTCAAACGTCGAAACCAGAGTATTTATGAATCGAACATCAACGATGCGGCTGCTAGCCCGGTCCTGCCTGGAGGCTGCGCCCATGCATGTTCAACCGAAATCTTTCGCCTGGACAGCGGTGTCCGGAAATGGAGGACGCGCGCTCACGCAATTGCATCAGCTCAAACGCAGGCTGCTGCGTGAAGCGCTCGAGGCGGCACCCGAGACCAAGTTTTTCAAGCGGTTATGCGGCGCGGCCAACCAGGCTGCCGATTTGGCGTGGGCGACATCTCATCCGTTGCTGGTGTTTCCCTGCCTGTTCGACGAACAGGTGCGGCGACTGCATAGCGATTTCGAGGAACGGCAGTTCACGGAGTCCGGCCCGTGGGCAGCTCCGGCGCCCGTGGACTTTCGTCCCGAGTCCGAAGGGGCTTATCCCGTTTTTGGGTTGCTTCATCCCATCATGGCAGACAGCCCGGCCTGACGCTGCTCTACTGGCGGCGAGGTCGGGCGCGGCTCGGGGCACGGGCACAAACTGCTCGAATCGCATTGCCTGCACTGTTCACTCCCAAGTGGGCAGGGGATGCTTCCCTCGAGTGAGGAAGCGCCTGCGTCCCCGGGCCACTCCCGGCCTCCGACAATGGCCGATCTGCCGCAGGATCGCAATCCTCGGCGTGTCGGGTGGGCGCAGAGGCAAGCAGTCGCGAGACCGCAGCCTAGGCCAGCCGGTCGAACGAACTGACGAATGTGTTCCGCTGGGCGGAAGTCTCGGTTGCCGCCGCAGAGTCGGAGGATTTGGCGGGGCTGCTCTTGGCAGCTTGGGCCTTCTGTTGCTGGATCTCGGCTTTGATCCGGGCGATTTCAGCTTCCAGTTCCTTGATCTTCGCAGCCTTGGTTTTCGCGTCCAAGTCACCTTCCTTCACTTCCTTTAACTGCTTCTCGAGGGATTTCAATTGGCGTTCCAGCGCGGAAGTGTCAGCGCTGGCTGGGCTCGCGGAACCGGCGGCGGATGTCACGGCTGAGATGTTCATTTCGATTTCTTTCTGAGGCTGCAGGGCGAACGGGACGCATCTCGTCCCGGCGTCGCACAAGCCGCTTCGTTGTGGATGCACGGCATCCGTTGGCAATGCGCTGCACACTCAGGCGGATGAAGGCCCGGTTCACTCCCGGCTGTATATCGGCGGCATGGGGCGAATACTTGAGCCCGCAATGCACTGACCTCTCGGAGCGCAAACCTCTCGCGGAGCTACTGGGCCTCAGATCAGGCACGCGCCGGCATTTTATCCCCGCCGCCGCTGCGTTCATCCCGTTTGGGGCGGGCTTTGTCCCTTGGCCGTAGCCGCTGTGCTTCCAACCGTGTCTATTGCCTCAGAAGCGCAGCCAGGCTCGCAGTGAAACGATCCCGCGGAACGGGACGAACAGCGAGCCGGAGCTTCTCCGAATATGAAAGATCGAATGGATTCAACGCGGGTCAGAACCAAAGCTTCGGACAACCACAGGGGTGAGGCCGGGGTATCGCCGATTCTCGATGCGACCGCCGATGTTGCCACGGGCAGCCGTCCCTTCTTCGATCAATCGTCCGAGGATGATTTCGCAGCGCCATCGCGCAAGGGCGCGCGTTGGATCAAGGCCGCTCTCGCCGTGGTGATCTTGGCGGCGGGCGTCGCCGGCTATTGGTGGCAGGAGCGCACTCCAAGCGCGGGGCAGGCGTCCTACAAAACCGCGGCGGTTTCGCGCGGCGACATCGTGCAGAGCGTCACCGCCAACGGCCAGATCAACGCCGTCAAGACCGTCACCGTCGGCAGCCAGGTCTCCGGCATCATTACGGACATCAAGGTGGACTACAATTCACGCGTCACGAACGGACAGGTCGTCGCCCAAATTGACCCGCAGAGCTATCAGCAGTATTTGAGTCAGGCGGAGGCGGACCTGGCAAACGCCCGGGCTTCGCTGAAGCTGGCGCAGGTGAACTTCAAACGAGCGAAGGAACTGCGCCGTTCGGAGTTGATCTCGGAAGCCGATTACGACGCCACCGACGCGAGTCTGCAACAGGCCGAAGCGGTGGTCAAAACCCGCGAGGCGTCGCTCAACAAAGCCAAGGTGGACCTGGAGCGCACCACGATCCTCTCGCCCATTGACGGCGTTGTGATCTCGCGCGCCGTGGATGTTGGCCAAACCGTGGCGGCGAACTTCAACGCGCCGACGCTTTTCACCATCGCGAAGGACCTCCGCGAAATGCGCATCGAGGCCGCCGTCTCCGAAGCAGACGTTGGCGGCGTGGCGGAAGGCCAGACGGTCAAGTTCACCGTGGACGCGTTTCCGAATCACACCTTCTCCGGTCGCGTCAGCCAGGTGCGCTTCGAACCAGTGACCAGCCAGAACGTCGTGACTTACGTGGCGATTGTGGACGTGCGCAACGAGGACTTGAAGCTGCGTCCTGGCATGACCGCCAACGCGACGATCATAACGTCTGAACGGCGCAATGTGCTGCGTGTGCCGAATGCCGCGCTCCGCTTCCGTCCGTCGGAAACGGCGCAGACGGACAATGCCACGGCGCCGCAAGCTTCCAAACCGGCGCAGGTTGCCGCTTCGTTCGCTCCGCCGGCCACGACGTCAGGAGCCAGTCCTGCCGGCAACCCCGCCGCGCTGCCGCCTGCGGCCACAGCGCATAGTACGAATGGTGAAGGGACAGAGGCGGCAGCGAAGACGATCTATCTCGTGAAAGGCGAACCTCCGGCGCCTTCTCTTGTGCCAGCTCAAATCAAAGCTGGCGTCAGCGATGGTTCGTGGACGGAAGTTGTCGAGGGATTGAACGCAGGCGACCTCGCCGCCACGGGCATCGCCACAGCGACTGCGGCAACCGCGAGCGTGGCGGCCAGCACGGGCAGCAATCCTTTCGGTCCGCCGCGCCCACCTCGGTAAACCGCAACTCCGTCGTTACCATGAAACCGCTCATCCAGCTCGAAGACTTCGGCAAGACCTACCGCACCGGCGACGTATTAGTGCCGGCAGTGCGGAGCGTGTCGCTGGAGGTGATGCCCGGCGAGTTCGTGGCCATCATGGGCTCCAGCGGTTCAGGCAAGTCCACGCTGATGAACACGGTGGGCTGCCTCGACCGCCCGACCCGGGGCCGCTACCTGCTCGACGGCGTGGATATCGGCTCGCTCGACCGTGACGCGCTGGCAGCGCTGCGGAACCGAAAGCTGGGCTTCGTCTTTCAAGGCTTCAACCTGCTCTCACGCACGTCGGCGCTGGAGAACGTCGAACTGCCGTTACTTTACAGCCACGCGAGCCTGTCGAGCCACCAGCGACGCGCACGCGCGATGCAGGCGCTCCGCTTGGTCGGACTGGGCAAGCGTTTCGATCATCATCCCAATCAGCTCTCGGGTGGCCAGCAACAGCGCGTGGCGATTGCCCGGGCGCTGGTCAACCAGCCGAAGCTCCTGCTGGCCGACGAACCGACCGGCAACCTCGACACGCAAACCAGCATCGAGATCATGGGCATCTTCCAGGACCTCAACCGGCGCGGCATGACCATCGTGATGGTCACACACGAACTGGACATCGCCAGCTATTGTCTCCGCCAAGTGATCATGCGCGACGGGCGCATCGTCAGCGATCAGCCGGTGGAAGACCGCCTCAACGCGGCCGTCGAACTCGACAAACTGCAACTTGAACAACAAGCCGTCCAACTGACGGCGTAATACCATGCAAATCCTCGACACTCTGAAAATCGCCGTGCGTGCGTTGCGTCGGAACTTGATGCGCTCGCTCCTCACCATGCTGGGCATCCTGATCGGCGTGGGCGCCGTCATCGCGATGGTCGCCATCGGCCAGGGCGCGAAGGCACAGGTGGAGTCGCAGATCGCCGCGTTAGGCCAGAACGTGGTGCTGGTCATGTCGGGCAACGTGACCCGCGGCGGCTTTGGCATGGGCTTCGGCAGCGCGCCCTCGCTGACGAAACAGGACTACGAGGCGTTGCGGAAAGAGATCAGCGGGCTAGCAGGCGTCAGCCCCGAGGTGCGCACCTCCGCCCAGCTTGCTGCCGGCAACCAGAACGTGAACACGACCGTGATGGGCGTGGGCGAGGATTACATCCAGATCCGTTCCTGGCCGGTGACCAGCGGCGCTAATTTCACCGAAAGCGATGTGCGCGCCGCCAACAAGGTGGCGCTGATTGGCAAGACGACGGCGCAGACCTTGTTCGGCGACGCCGACCCGGTGGGGCAGATCGTCCGGATCAAGAACGCGCCGTTTACCGTGGTCGGTCTGCTTGCCGCCAAGGGCATGTCCATGATGGGCAGTGACCAGGACGACGTGATGCTGGTTCCCTATTCCAGCGCGATGGTGCGGTTGACCGGCGGCACGACCTTCCGTTCCTTCATCGCCCAGGCAGCAACCAAGGATTTGCTCAAGGAAGTGCAGATCCAGGTGGGCGATCTGCTCCGGCAGCGCCACCGCATCGGTGTCGGCAAGGACGATGATTTTACCGTCCGCACGCAACAGGAGATTACCGAGATGGCCACCTCCACGTCGAAAGTCATGACGCTGCTGCTGGGGGCTGTGGCCGGCGTGTCATTGCTCGTTGGCGGCATCGGCATCATGAACATCATGCTGGTGAGTGTCACCGAGCGGACACGCGAGATCGGTGTGCGGCTCGCCGTGGGCGCGCGTGGCCGCGATATCCTCCGGCAATTCCTGATCGAGGCCGTCACCTTGAGCGTGGCGGGCGGGCTGCTGGGCATTGCACTGGGCATTGCTGGTGCGAAGATCGTGTCGGCGAAGGCCGGGTGGACGACGCTGGTTTCGATGGAGTCCATCGTGTTGGCGTTCGCGTTCAGCGCCGCCATCGGCGTGTTTTTCGGCTTCTATCCCGCCCGCAAAGCCGCCCGACTCGATCCCATCGAAGCCCTGCGCTACGAATAACGGTTCCCCAACAATAACAAGCCAAACGAGCAACCATATGAATACCACTCCTCTTACCTCAAAGAACCAAGTCATGACCGCGCTGCTGAAAGCCAGCACTCCGGTAACCATCGCCTTGTTTGCCGTCTCGGCGGTCACCGGCGTCATGCTTTTCTTCCATATCGGCGGAGGGCCGGTGAAAGGCATTCACGAATGGCTCAGCATGGCCTTCGTGATCGGCGCGGCCCTGCACACACTGAAGAACTGGCGACCGTTCCAGGGTGAGTTCCGACGGTGGCCGGTGTGGGTGGCCCTGGTACTGACCGCACTTATCACGGTCGCCTTCTTGGCGGTGGGTGGACAACGCAAAGGACCGCCCGGCCCGAGGCAAGGAGAGATGCCCTCCCCGACACAAAGTCACTGAACCTCCGCTGGATGAACTTGAACCGTCAGCCTATCAAGATCAATCCGCGTAGCCGGTCGGATGCTTCTGATGCCAGGCCCAAGCGGTTACCACGATGTCCTCGAGCTTCGAGAATCTCGGTTTCCAGCCCAGTTCGCGCATGGCTTTCTCGGCGGAAGCGACGAGTCGCGGCGGATCGCCGGGGCGACGCGGTTTTTCCATCGCGGGGATTTTCTTGCCCGTGATTCGCTCGCAGGTTTGGATGACTTCGCGCACGGAGTAGCCATCGCCGTTGCCGAGGTTGAAGAAACCGCATTTGCCTGGTTGCAGCGCCAGGATATGCGCCTCAGCCAAATCCACGATGTGGATGTAATCGCGGAGGCACGTGCCGTCGGGCGTCGGGTAGTCGGTGCCAAAGATGTCCACGCTGGTCTTCTGGCCGAGCGGCACCTTGAGCACGTTCGGGATCAAATGGGTCTCCGTGCGGTGCGCCTCGCCGTACTTCTCCGTCGCCCCCGCGGCGTTGAAGTAGCGGAAGGCGACGAACTCCAGTTTGTGAAGTTGGTGGTACCACTTGAGAATCTTCTCAAACATCAGTTTCGCCTCGCCATAAGGATTGACCGGAATCTGGGGGGTCTCCTCGGTGATGGGCATGCGCTCGGGCAGCCCGTAGGTGGCGGCGGTGGAACTGAACACGAACTTCTTCACGTCGTTGCGGTGGGCGGCGTCGAGGAACTCCAGGCTGCAACTGACGTTGTTGCGGAAGTATCTCCCGGGTTGCTGCATGGATTCGCCCACGAGGATGTCGCCCGCGAAATGCAGCACGGCTTCCGGCTTGGCCGCGGTCACGGCAGCGGCAATGTCGCCCGGCAGCTCCGGCTTACCCAGGATGAAGCGTGCCCGCGGATCCACGGCCGAGCGATGGCCTTGCGCCAGATTGTCGTAAACCGTCACTTCGTGCCCGCCGTTGCAGAGCAACTCCGTGCAGATGGATCCGATGTAACCCGCCCCGCCCGTAACAAAAACTTTCATGGGCGCAGAAGCTACCGTTGGGTGGGGGTATCCTCAACGAATAAAAACCGCCGCTTCGGCATCCTGGCAGGGATGCAGGCGGCTCAAACGGACATCAGGCCTTTGGCGCGTTCCAAGCCGGTGCGGGTTTCTTCCAGGAGATTGGCGGCCTGTTCGGGTGTGAAACGCAGGGCGGCCAAGGCCTCCGGAACGTCCTGCCAGCCATCCGGAGATGGTGTCGGGGACGCCTCAGCGCGATGCGCCAACGCGTTGGCCAGTTGGACGTTCGCCGCAAACCGCTCGTAAGGCTCGGCACCGGCGAGTTGATGATGATGTCGAGCGGCGGCGATGACGTCCGGGGGCAATTCCCAACGGGCGAGCAGTCGCGCTCCCACTTCGGTGTGATCAAAGCCGAAAAGGGCCCGCTCGGCATTCGCGAGCATCAGGCCCGCCGGCCCGCCTTGCAGCACGGCTGTGACATACTTGGCACCTTCTTCGGAGGCGAGGACCACCTTACCCACGTCGTGCAACAGCCCGGCAGTGAACGCGATGCCTTCCGGCTCGCCGAGTTCCTTGGCCACAACCCCTGCCGCGACCGCCACGATCACCGAATGCTGCCATAGCGCTGCCACCTCGATACCTCCGCCGGAATCCGGCGCAGCCATCGCCCGCGCACCGAACAGCGCCACCACGATTTGATAGACCTCGTAAAAGCCCAAGCGTGTGACCGCCTCAAACATGTCGGTGGCGGGCTCGGAGCCGCCAAAATACCCACTGTTGCAACGTTTCAGGACTTCGGCCGTGATGGAGGGATCGTGGCTCATCAACTGAACCACTTCATCGATGTCCACGTCCGGCTCGCGAAACAGCGCGAGCAGCTTCACCATGAGAGTAGGGGTTGGCGGGAGATGTCGCACCCCGTCAATGTATTGATCCAAACGGTCTTTCATTCAGCTCTGAATTCCCACCCGAGCTGACGCGCGTCGTGACTGGTGTCAGGGTCACGGTGTCGGCCAGTTTCGAGCCTGCCCGGCAGACTCTACCGTGGCAGGCGTTGTTTGTCCAATGGCACACCTGATATGGACGTGAAACCAGGTGGCGTTCACAAGGACTTCACCGCGCCGCAGCTTAGGCTGGCGGACCGCGGACGGTCCCCGCCCGCAGCAAAAGACCATTCCCAGCAGCGGCGGGAGCGCGGTGTCCACGAAAGAGTTGGCTTTCCCGGGCGGATCGTTAGTCTGGCCGCATGAAACAGTTAGTCACGGTGTTGGCCATGGCTTTGGGCTTCATGGTCTCGATTCATGCACCTGCCGCCCAAGTAAAACTCGGCAACGAAGTCCTCGCCAGCGGTGGCTTCAAAGCGCTTAGCGGCAAACGGATTGGGCTCATCACCAATCCCTCTGGTGTGAATCGCCAGCTCGAAACCACCATTGAGCTCCTGCGGCGGACGCCGGGCGTGCAACTCGTGGCGCTGTTTGCCCCTGAGCACGGCGTCTATGGCGATGTGCCTGCCGGAGACCGGGTGGAGACGCGCACCGACGCCCGCACCGGCTTGCCGGTTCATTCATTGTATCCGAAGCACAAGCCCACGCCTGCGATGCTCAACGGCCTCGACGCTGTGGTCTATGATTTGCAGGACACCGGCTGCCGCTCCTACACCTACATCACCACGATGGGCATGACGATGGAAGCCTGTGGCGAGGCGGGCATCGAGTTTATCGTTTTGGACCGGCCGAATCCACTGGGCGGCGTGCGGGTTGAAGGCGGGCTGGTCGAGGACGCCTTCCGCTCCGCCGTGAGCAAGTGGGACATCGCCTACGTCTATGGGATGACCTGCGGCGAACTGGCGCGGATGATCAACGGCGAAGGCTGGATCAAGCAACGCTGCAAGCTGACAGTGATTCCGCTCAAGGGTTGGAGGCGCACAATGACGTGGCGGGATACCGGTTTGCCGTGGGTACCGACGTCGCCCCACGTGCCGCACGGCGAATCGCCCCTGTTTCAGGTGGCAACCGGTATGATCGGCGAGTTGAGCGGTAAGGCTGTCAGCACCGGTATTGGCTACACGCTGCCGTTCCAGTGTGTTGCGGCGCCGGGCCTCGATATGCATCACTTGGCTGAAACGCTGAACGCCTACCACCTCCCCGGCGTCCGCTTCCAGCCGATTACCTACAAGCCTTATTACTTCGGCTTCGAGAGCACCAACGTCAGCGGCGTGCAAATCTTCTTCACCGATCCGGCCCGTGCGCCGCTCACGGCGATCAACTTCTACGGTCTGGAGGCCCTGAAGAAGGTGACCGGACGGGATATCTTCCAAGAATCGGTCAAGGCGAACCGGGGTTTCGCCATGTTCGACAAGGTCAACGGCACCGATGCGACCCGCAAGGCGCTGCAGGATGGGAAAAGTGCAGCGGAGATCGTTGCCGCGTGGCGCCTCGCCGAAGACGCCTTCCGCAAGCAGCGGGCGAAGTACCTGCTCTATTGATCTCCCGCCGATTTGCCCTGTCTTGGGGAGACGCGCTGATCCACTTGCGGTCGTGTCCGGTCGCGTTGCCCGCGCCCAATCGGCACGCATGGAGGTTGCATTTCGCGGGAAGCCAAGGTATTTGTGCCCACGCTCGCGGGAGGGTATCCAAGCCGGCGTGACTGGCGGGTCTGGCTCTTCGCGAGAACACACATGATGATGAAACTGAGCATACGGGCAGTGTTGCCCCTGCTTTGCGCTGGCATCTTGGAAACGCAAGGCCAGACGTTCGCGGATTTCACCCCAAAGTTTGGGGCAGCTGGAGAAAATGTTTATCTTACTGGCTCAGGTTTCTACTACACCGGTTCAACCGTGGACCCGGTGAAGTATGTCCGGTTTGGCGAAACGCTCGCGTCCGCCACGATCACCACTGATGGTTCAATCACCGCGGTCGTGCCGGTCGGGGCTTCGACTGGCTTCATCAGCATCCGCAAGAACGGTCGGGACTGGGTCTATCCGCAGAGTGGGCAGATGTTCACTGTGATTGGCGCGGGCCCCTACATCAGCGGGTTCTCACCCACGACGGGCAATGCGGGGACGCGAGTGTACATCTACGGGGCGCACTTCACCGGCGTGACCTCGGTGAAGTTTGGCACCAATGCGGCGACGTTCGGCATGCAAAGCCCGGACATAGAACTGTGGGCCGATGCGCCAGCCAACGTGACTACCGGACCGATCACTGTGGCCCGGCTCGGGGTGGGCACGAACACGACCGAACAGCTTTTCTACGTGCCGCCGACCATTCTCGGCTTTTCCCCAACCAATGGCCGGCCCGGTACGAACGTCGTGGTTACGGGCAAGAATTTGCTTGGTGCGACGGCGGTGTATTTCGGCGCAGTTGCCGCCAGCTTCGATCCCCCCACGAACAACTCCACGTTGGTGGCTCGCGTGCCGGTCGGAGGGGCGACCGGAAAGCTCACGGTGGTGACGCCAGCCAGCCCGTATCAAACGTCCAGCAATTTCTTCGTAGGACCGACGATCTACAGCAACGCGCCGACTTCTGGCCCGGTGGGTACGGTCGTCACGGTTCTTGGAGCGAATTTCACCAACGCACCGGTGGTTCGGTTCAACGGAGTGCAAGCGGCCATCGTGACGAACGTTTCCTTCAACCAGCTCTCGGCCGTGGTGCCCGCAGGCGCCATCACGGGGCCGATCAGCATCACCACCACAAATGGCTCGTACACCAACGCCAGTCACTTCTACCTGCCGCCGGTCATTTCCAGCTTCACGCCCAACAACAGCGCGCCCGGTTCGACAATCACGATCACGGGTCAGAACTTCCTGGACGCAAGCGGAGTGAGTTTCAACGGCACGCCGGCCAACTTTTATCCGCCGACGAACAACACCACGATTCACGCGTTTGTTCCGGCCAATATCACGACCGGCCCGATTAGCGTCACGACGCCGGCCGGCACGACCAACAGCGGCAACAAACTCTTCTACGGGGCGCCCGTGATCTACGGTTTTAATCCCACCATCGGGCGGCCAGGGACCAACGTCGTTATCTCCGGCGTTAATTTCCTCGGGACGAGTGCCGTGCGCTTCAACGGGACGTCGGCCCTGTTTACGATGGTCAACAACACGACGCTCACCGCCACGGTGCCGGAGGAAGCCCAAACCGGCCCGATCAGCGTCGTCGCGCCGGCTGGCTCCAGCACTTCGGCGGCGACCTTCACGCTCGACTACAACGCGGATCTGGGAGTCACGCTCACCGACAAACCTGATCCTGTAGTCGTTGGCAGTAACTTGCTGTACACGGTCACGGTAACCAACCGCGGCTTGTTTGCGTCACCCGACTCTTCCGTCTCCTTCACGCTTCCCGGAAATGTGACGTTGCTTTCGGCCAGCACGTCGTTGGGCGTCGTCTTCACCAACGGAAACCCGATCTTCGCGTCTTTCGGTTCGTTGGATGTCGGTGCGGGTGCCACCGTCTCGGTCAGAGTACGGCCCACCGCGGCTGGCACGCTCTCGGCCACGGCTCAAGTGACCGGGCAGTATGTGGACCCGAATCCTGCCGACAATTTAACCACCATCTCAACGAAAGTGCTGCCTGTCGCGCTCCTTTCGGTTCAATTCCTCCCGCCAGAGCAAGTGATAGTCTCCTGGCCTGTTGGTCTGGACGGATACGCGCTCCAGTATTGCCCGTCCTTGGGTGCTGGTGATTTCTGGTCCAACGTCGTTGCCACGCCCGAGGTCATTGGAGGCGAAAACGTGGTCACGGAACTGAATGGTCCAGCCGCACGGTTTTATCGGTTGCGGAAATAGGGCGCGGCGCCAAACGGGGCGTCAGCGCTTTTGGTTGAAGGTGGCGAGCGAGTACTTCTGCTCCGCCAGGGTTTCAGCCCGCTCGCGCAGCTCCATGTCCGGCTCCAGTTCCGCCCAACGCACGCCAAACGCCTCGCCCGCCACGTCGCACATCGCCTGTTGCCAGTCTATCTTGGCCAAACCCAGCGGCGGTGGCTGCACCGAACCCTGAATGAGCAGTCCCAGGCGATTCCGTCGCTGGGCCGCGCCGGCAATCTTGCGGCCCTGCCAGAGCACATCCGACTTCTCGTAGCCGACGAAGCACTGGCCCGGGCCGGTCGGGCGACAGCACGGCGCGAGTTCAGTCGGCACGCCAAGCCGGGTGAAGGCGTCGCACACCCATGCGTGGACGCGGCGGTAGCTTTCCTCCGCGGCCAAGCCGTGCCACTCATGGTCAGGAGGAAAGGCGAGGCTGTAGGTCCAATCGGCGTTGTGCGGGACGATGCCGCCGCCGGTGGGCCGGCGGATGAGTGGGCGCAGCAAAGACGCGCGTTCCACCTCGGCGTACTTCTGGAAGTAGCCGAACGTGGCGGCGGGCTCGATCCAGCCGTAGAATCGGAGCACCGGCCGGCCCAGCCGCGGCATGGCTTCGAGCAGCGCCTCGTCCAGCGCCATGTTGTAAACAGACGCGCACGGGCCGGATTGGAGCAGCAGCCAAGGGCGAGGATCGGGAGAACATCGAACAGCCAACGCTGAACATCCAACACCCAACGAGTCTGCGCCCGTGGTGCTGGGTGTTGAGTGTTGGATGTTGGGTGTTGGGTGTTTTGCCATTGGCTCAGGCGTTACTTGCGGCAGGACACAACTTCGCGACCTCGCACCCGACGCAATCCGGCTTGCGGGCGTCGCACCGGCGGCGGCCATGCCAGATGAGCCAGTGGCTGAAGAGCGTCCACTGCTCGCGTGGCACAAGCTGCATCAGCTCCTGCTCAATCTTCTCCGCGTCCGTCTGCTCCGTCAGGCCGAGACGATTGGCCAGCCGCGAGACGTGCGTGTCCACCACGATGCCTTCGCTCAGGCCGAACGCGTTGCCGAGGATGACGTTCGCCGTCTTGCGGCCCACACCGGCAAGCTGGGTGAGTTCTGCCATCGTGCGCGGGACTTCGCCGCCGTGCTTCTCCACCAGCGCCCGGCAACACGCCTGGATGTTCTTCGCCTTGTTCCGGAAGAAACCGGTGGACTTGATGGCCTGCTCGAACTCGGTCGGGTTGGCGTTCGTGTAGTCCACCGCCGAGCGGTATTTCTGAAACAGCTCTGCCGTGACCCTGTTCACGCGCTTGTCGGTGCATTGCGCGGAGAGGATCGTGGCGACGAGCAATTGCAGCGGGCTGGCGAAGTTCAGTTCGCAATGCGCATCCGGATAGGCGCGTTGCAGACCGGCGACAATCTTCTTCAGACGCGCGGATTTGGCGGCGGTGGTTTCACGAGACATGGCGAGCGGGAGTTTGCCACGGTCGAGCGCCGCGGCAAGCGTCCGGTGAGGACAACCGAATGCCTACGCCAACTCCGGCTCTTCGATCTCCTTTGGCGCGGCGAAAAGCGGTGCGCCGTCCACCGCCTCGGGGTACTCGAAGATTTTGCCTTCGTAATTGCGGATGAGCACGCGATCGGAGTTGCGGCTGAGGACGTATTCCGGGCTCACCGGCACTTTGCCGCCGCCGCCAGGAGCATCAATCACGTAGGTCGGCACGGCGTAGCCGGTCGTGTGCCCACGCAAGGCCTGCATAATCTCCAGCCCCTTGCGAACGCTCGTCCGCAGGTGGGCCGAGCCGGCAATCAGGTCGCACTGATAGATGTAATACGGTCGCACCCGGCACATCAGCAGTTTCTGGACATGCGCCTTCATCACCTCAATGTCGTCGTTGACGTGCCGAAGCAGCACTGACTGGTTGCCCAGCGGAATGCCGGCGTCGGCCAGACGCTCCAAGGCCAGGCGAACTTCGGACGTCAGCTCGCGCGGGTGGTTGGAATGAATGCTGATGAAAAGCGGATGGTGCTTCTTCAGCATTGCGCACAACGCCGGCGTGATGCGTTGCGGGAGGAAGACCGGAATGCGCGTGCCGACGCGCACGAACTCGACGTGCGGTATGGCGCGGAGAGCGCCGAGCAATTGGTCGAGTTTCTCGTCGCTCAGCAGGAGTGGATCGCCACCGCTCAACAGCACGTCACGAACTTCGGGATGCCGGCGGACGTAGTCAATCTGCTCGGCGAAATGCGGATGGAAGTCGTAGCCGCTGGCGTTGCTGACGAGGCGTGAGCGCGTGCAATACCGGCAGTAGGCCGCGCAACGGTCCGTGACCAGGAACAACACGCGATCCGGGTAGCGATGCACCAAGCCAGGCACGGGCGAATGTGAATCCTCACCGCAGGGATCGCTCATTTCCCAAGCTGCCGTGTGGGTCTCTTCCAGTCGCGGTATGACTTGCCAGCGGATGGGACAATGCTCGTCCGCCGGATCAATAAGATTGAAGAAGTATGGCGTGATGGCCAGCGCGAGCTTGTGGTTGGCGAGCTGCGTGCCGGCGTATTCCTCCGGCGTGAGCGTAGGCATCAGGCGCTGGAGTTGTTCGAGCGTGGTGATGCGGTTCTTGAGCTGCCAATGCCAGTCGTTCCAGTCCGAATCGGAAACGTCGCGCCAGAAGCCGCGACCGGCGGAGACAAAGCGCTTCAATGCGCCGGGGCCAGGGCCTTCGTCGCTGCTCTCTTCCGCGGAAGCTTGGGTTAACATGCCGAGCGAACTATAAATTCGGAGAACCCAGTGTCAAGTGACACGGACACCCCCTTCCACGCCAAGGCTTTGGGAGGACTGGCGGGCACGATACGCAGTGTGTATGACCGGGAGGCAACGGAAAAATCAGCCAAACACCAGCCGGCAAACGAGCACCGACACAATCACGCTCATCAGGTCCGCCGCCAAGCCGCACACCAACGCATGGCGTGTTCGCTTGATGCCCACCGATCCGAAATACACTGCCAGCACGTAGAACGTCGTCTCGGTGCTCCCGTAGATCGTGCCGCCCGTGCGCGCGATCAGGCTGTCCGGCCCAAATTGATTTACCAGCTCGGTGAACATGCCGAGCGATCCGCTGCCGCTGAGGGGGCGCACCAGCACCATCGGCAACAGGTCCGTCGGGAACCCCACCGCCTGCAACACCGGCGAGAGCAGGCTGCTCAACATGGCAATCCCGCCCGCCGCGCGGAACATGCCCACCGCCACCAGAATGGCGACCAGATAGGGAATGATCCGTAACGCCACGTCAAAGCCCTCCTTCGCGCCGTCCACGATTTCCTCATAGACCTTCACTCGCCGCAACGCTGCATAGAGCGGAAACGCCGAGAGCAGGAACGGAATGGAAAGCGTCGAGACTGCGCCCACGATGCGAACGAACGTGTTTTGCTTGGCGACTTCCGCCGAAACCTCGATTCCAAACAAAGCAGGAAACGCCATCCTCGCGAACAGCACGACGAAGAACAGCAGGAACGCGCCAAGCAAGACCATGCCCCACGCTGTCAGCGGCTGGAGCGTTGCCGCTTCCTTCACGGCAGGCTTGTCATTCTCGGGCTTGGCTGCAGTCGAGACTCCTCCCTCGCCCGATCTTGCCGCCACTTTCTCGCCGTCCGATGCGGTGAGGGGTGGCAGCCGGAACCACGGCAGCCGTTGCATCAACTTCGCCACCGCGATGCCCGTGGTGCACGCACAGGTGGTGGCGATCAACGCCGTGCCCACAATGGCCGTGGGCGCGGTAGACTTCGCCGCGGCAAGAATGGCGATCGCCGTGACGGGGATGAGCTGAATGGAAGCCGTGTTGATGGCGAGGAAGGTGCACATCGCGTTCGTGGCTGTGCCGGGACGCGGGTTGAGCGATTCCAGGTCTTTCATCGCGCGCAAGCCAAGCGGCGTGGCGGCGTTGCCCAGGCCGAGCATGTTGGCCGCCATGTTCATGAGCATCGCCCCCATCGCAGGATGTTCGGGCGGCACGTCCGGGAACAGCCGGCGCATCAGCGGGCGCAACCCGCGCGCCAGGAGCGCCACGAGCCCCGCGCGTTCCGCCAGCCGCATGATGCCCAGCCACAGCGCCATGATGCCGACCAACGGCAGCGAGATGTCCATCACCGCCACCTTGGCCATTTCGAGGCTCTTGTCCGTGACCTCCTTCAACTGGTTGTTCCAGCCGCCGATGAGCACGGCGGCGATCACCAGTCCCAGCCAGATGTAGTTGAGCATGGCCGCAGGCTACAAGGGCGAGGGAGATTCCGAAATCCGAAATCCAAGTAAAGCGCGGCGTTACGGAGTCTGGGGCGCAGTAGCCGTATTCTCATCCACCAGCCCCGCGGCCAACACTTGCGCCAGGAGTTGCCGATCCGGCTTGGTGGGATGCGTGGCGCGGACGGCCCGAACGCCTGCCGCGAGGAAATGCGGGCCGATCGTGGAACCGGCCAGGAACTCCAGGTTCACCAAAACACGTTTGCCCTGCGTCAACTCCGCTGGGAACACGACCAACTCCTCAATGGCTGAGCCAGCACCGACGCGACGAAGGCTGGAGCGCTCGAAGTGCGGCGTCAGATTCAGGTCGAGTCGGAATTGTGCCAGGACTTTGAACCAGTTGGGCCAGCGGGCGATGGGCGTCGCATGGTCACGTAGTTCTTCCAGCGCGTCTGCCCCCAGCGCATCATTGAAAAGGGCCAGCAGCGCGGCGAGACTCCGCACCATCGCCGCCTCGACTTGGAGCTGGAAGGCGTTCGTTTCCGGGGTGGTCGATGCCAAATTCGTGGCGTTCGCGAACAACAACCCCGGCGCCGTCAGGCCGTTGGTGAGGAAACGCCACGGCACGGCGGCGTGTTCTTCCTGGAGCAACCGTCCCTGCGGATCGAATACCCGGAGCCGCACTGGGTGTCGGGGCGAGGTAGACCGATAGACCCGTGCCGTTGCGCAGATGCTGGTGTTGTCGCAGGTCACCTCGAACTTGGACTCATGCGCCCCAGCCGACTTTGGCAGGCGATTCGTGGCGGTTACCGCCAGCGATGTCATTTCCAGAAGGCGGACAAAGCTCTTGTTTCCCGAGTCTACCCGAATCCCGAGACGGACGCAGAGATTGCTCTGCCAACCGGGCAGGATGCTCGCAAAGTTCGTCTCCCGGATCGGGGTTGTGCGTTGGATCAACGTCAACGCGTTGGTGAAACTGCGGTCCACCGGCAGCGCGGCGAGGTCGTCTCTCGGCTCCGACCGGGGTGGGTTGGCAGCCCAGAGAAGCGGGCCACTCAACAGGACAGCCGACAAGAGGAGGCCGGAGCGCAAGCCTCGCCTGGAGGCGGGCAATTGCGCGCGCCGAAGCCACCGCACGGTGTGGAGGCCCACATGCACCAAGGAAGACTACCTCTCGCTCGAGGGTTGTAAAGCCGCCGCCAGCAGGGCAAACCGTGCCCGGCGACCCGCACCGGCTGCAAACCTGCGCTTGAAACCGGGGCCGCTCTGAGGTGGAATGCCAGCATGAACATTTCCCGCAGAAGCTTTCTGGCCACTACCACCCTGGCAGCCGCGGCCCCCGCTGTTACCGTTACCTCGGCCCAAGCCACTCCGGCCAAGCCGGTCAAACGGATCAAACTCGGCATCGCCAGCTATAGCTACTGGCATTTCCGCACGGAGAAAGTCCCGATCGAAACGGTCACCGACAAAGCCGCCGAACTCGGCGTCGAGGGCGTGGACATCCTGCACCGGCAGATGGATATCCCCGAGAAAGAGCCTCTGACCCCGGCGCACCGGGCGTATTTGCAGAAACTGAAACGCCACGCCTTCCGCAACGGCATTGACCTCGTTTGCCTCAGTATCCACCAGAACTTCGTCAACCCGGCTGGTACCGACAAGCCCACGCCCGAGGACTGGCAGAAGCAGGTCGACCACACCCATAAATGCATCGAGATCGCTTACGAACTCGGCGTGCCGTGCATCCGCCTCAATTCCGGCCGTTGGAACACGATCAAGGATTTCGACGATCTCATGAAGGCCCGCGGCATCGAGCCGCTCCTGCCGGGCTGCACCGAAGACGACGGTTTCAAGTGGTGCATTGACAACATTCAGAAGTGTCTCGCCAAGGCCGAGCAATGCGGGGTGATGCTGGCGTTGGAGAATCACTGGGGCCTGACCGGCACGCCGCAGGGACAGTTGCGCATCCTCAACGCCATTCAATCGCCTTGGCTGGGCCTGCTGATGGACACCGGCAATTTCCTCGAGAATCCGTATTCCAAACTTGAGATGATTGCCCCCAAGACGGTCTATATGCAGGCGAAGACCTACTATGGCGGTGGCGAGTGGTACACGCTGGATCTGGATTATCGGCGGATCGCCAAGATTCTCGAAGCGGCCAACTATACCGGATACGTTTCGCTGGAGATGGAAGGGAAGGAGAATCCGGACAAGGCCGTGCCCAAGAGCATTGCCATGTTGCGGAAGGCGTTCAAACTGTAGCCGCGCCCGTTTGGACTCAACCCGCCAAACCATTTCGTTTGGTTGAGCGGCGTCCCGACGACTCTGGCGAGTCACTTTGGGCTTTGTGACTCGCCGGCCTGACGCTACTTTCCAGCGCATGCTCGAGAGACTGACCCAACAGCTTTTTGCCGCGCAGGCGCTCGCTGCGAACCAGGTGTGGGACGCGGTAAACGCGCTTGTGGACGAAGCTATCACCCCGGCGACCAAGGCCGACTTCCTCATCGCGCTGGCGCGCAAAGGCGAAACGCCCGAAGAAATCGCCGCTTTCGCCCGCGAGTTGCGAGACCGCGCGGTGACGCCGCAGTTGGATCCGGCTTGGCGGGGGACACGCGAGATCCTCGACGTGGTCGGCACGGGGGGCGATCACCTCAGCACGTTCAACATCTCGACAACCGTCGCCATCGTTTGCGCCGCGGCCGGCGTCTCGGTGGCCAAGCATGGCAACCGGGCCGTAACCTCCTCGGTCGGCAGCGCCGACGTGATGGAGGCTTTGGGGATTCCGTTCGATCTGGGTCCGGACGAGGCGGCACGAACGTTGTGTGAGCACGGCTTCGCCTTCTTCTTCGCACCCAAGTATCACCCGGCGTTCAAGCACATCGTGCCGGCCCGCAAACTATGCGCCGAGCGCGGGCAGCGGACGATCTTCAACTTCTTGGGGCCGCTGTTGAATCCCGCCCGGCCCACGGCGGCGTTGATCGGTGTGCCGCGACCGGACCTTTGCGAACCGCTCGCCCGCGTGCTGCAAGCTCTTGGCATGCGCCGCGCGATGGTGGTTTGTGGGACTGTGCCTGGGGAAGCCGGCTCGGCGCGTTACCTCGACGAACTCTCCACCTTGGGCAGCAACATGGTGGCCGAGTTCTATCAGGAGCGCGGCTTGGCGGTTTCGACCCTGGACTGCAATCAGTTCCCGTTGCAGCCCGCGACGTTGGCCGATTTGCGCGGTGGAGATCGTGCGTTCAACGCGGAGATCATCCGCCGCATTCTGCAAGGCGAAGAGCGGGGGCCGAAGCGCGACGCGGTGCTGCTGAACGGCGGCGCCGCCCTGTTCGTAGCCGGTGCGGTGCGGTCCATCGCCGAGGGTTGGGAACTCGCCGCGTCGGTGATTGATGACGGCCGCGCAACGCGAAAACTGACCGAGCTGAAGGGGTGAGCGGCTGACCGAAGGGTAATTCGATCTTGAAATGCCGCGCGACTTCAGGCGAAATGCACGGATCGTTAGAGGTTTATGGACTTGGCGGACATTTTGAGCAAAGACCAGATCGTCACGGACCTTCACGCCGCGAACCGGTGGGAAGCCATTGACGAACTGATCGGCAACCTCGTGGACACGGGTAAGATTAAACCCGAGCACCGGGATGCCATCTCGGCGGTTGTCCGCAAGCGCGAGAACTCCATGAGCACCGGGATCGGCTTCGGCATCGGCATCCCACATGCCTCCACCGATCTGATCGGGGAAGTTGTCGGCGCGCTGGGACGCTCAAAGACCGGGGTCAACTTTGAGGCGCTGGACAATCAGCCCGTCAAGCTGGTGATGCTTTTCCTGGTACCACAAGGCCAGTTCCAGAAACACCTGCACACACTGGCGAACATTGCCAAGCTGTTGCACCGCGCTGAATTTCGGAAGGCGCTGGAGAACGCGCCCGACGCCGAAGCCATGCTCACCATCATCAAGGAGAGCTCGGGGAAGAAGTGAGCGGGCGTTGAAGCGTTCAATCGTGGAAGCGTCAAACCGGCTTGCGCTCGCGACCGATTCCACGATGCAACGGTTTAACGTCCTAACGATTTAACGCCGTCCCATGCTCCCGCACAAAACCATCGAAGGCCGCCTTCAAGCCGCCGTCCACACCGTCCTGCCCGACGCGGATCTCACGAACGTCCTCGTGCGGCCCTGTCCCGACCCGAAGTTTGGTGATTACCAAACGACGGCCCTGATGGGCCTGGCCAAACAGCGCAAACTCAATCCCCGGCAGGTCGCCACCGACGTTCTGGCCAAACTCGACGTCTCGGATGTCTGCGAGAAGGTTGAGATCGCGGGCGCCGGCTTCCTGAATTTCCGCCTCAAAACAGACGCCCTGACCGGCGCGTTGTCCGCGTCGCTGGGGAGCGAGCGCTTGTTCCTCGAACGCGCCGCCCAGCCGCGCACGGTGGTGATTGACTTCAGCTCGCCGAATGTCGCCAAGCCGATGCACGTGGGTCACATCCGCTCCACGATTCTGGGCGATTGCCTCGCGCGCGCGTTGCGACTGCTGGGCCACCGCGTCGTCACCGATAACCACATCGGCGACTGGGGCACGCAGTTCGGCATGCTGCTCGTCGGCTGGAAACGGGAGTTGGATCGAACGGCGCTGCAGGCCGACTCCATCGGCGAGATGGAACGGCTCTACAAGAAGATCAGCGCCGAGTGCAAGGAGAACGCCGCCACGCTTGAAGCCGCACGACAGGAACTGGTCAAGCTCCAGGCCGGCGACGCCGAGAACCTCGCCATCTGGCGCGAGATGATTGCGCTCTCACAGACGCAGTTCGACACGATCTACGGTCGACTCGGCGTGAAGTTCGACCACACGCTCGGCGAGAGCTTCTACAATCCGCACCTCAAGGAATTGGTCGCCGATCTGGTCGCCAAGGGTATCGCCCGCGAGAGCGAAGGCGCGCAGGTGATCTTCTTCGACGACGTTCCGCAGTTGAAGGCGACCCCTGCCCTCGTGCAGAAGAGCGACGGCGGTTTCAATTACACGACCACCGACCTCGCCACGCTGGCCTACCGATTGGCGACGTGGCAGCCCGAGGAGATCATCTACGTCACCGACGGTCGCCAGCAACTCCATTTCCAGCAGATCTTCACGGCGTTTGGCCGTTGGCAATCGGCAGCCGGCAATCGGCAATCGGCAATTCCCAAGCTCGCGCACGTCTGGTTCGGCTCGATCCTCGGCGAGGACGGTAAGCCCTTCAAGACGCGCAGCGGCGAAACCGTGAAACTCGCCGACTTGCTCGATGAAGCCGAGGAGCGTGCGTTGAAAGTTGTCACGGAGAAGAATCCGGACCTGCCCGAAGCGGAGCGGAAGGAAATCGCCCGGGTCGTTGGCATCGGCGCAGTCAAATACGCCGACCTCCTGCCGAACCGACAGAGCGATTACGTGTTCAGTTGGGACAAGATGCTGTCGCTTAATGGCAATACCGCGACGTATCTTCAGTTTGCCTACACGCGAATCCAAAGCATCTTCCGGAAGGGCGACGTGGCAAACTCGAAACTCGAAACCCGAAACTCAAAACTCGCCCTGGCTGCACCGGAGGAAATCGCGTTGGCCAAGCACCTCTTAAACTTCGGCTTGGTGTTGGAAGCCGTGGCGGAGGAATACCGGCCCAACTACCTCTGCAACTATCTCTACGATCTAGCCGGCCACTTCACGCGGTTCTACGAGAACTGCCCCGTGCTGAAAGCCGCCGAGCCGGAGCGGACCAGCCGCCTCACCCTCTGCGACGCGACGGGTCGGGTTTTGAAGCAAGGCCTCGGCGTCTTGGGGATTGAAGTGCTGGAGCAGATGTGACCAGTCTCCGCATGCCGAGGCATACCGTTGCGTGACCCCCGGCTCGCGAACTCGCGCCAACAGTTGGGAAGGCCTCAGGTCAGATCAATCTCCTGTCTGAATGCTGCGGCCGATGGCCAAGATTTCCTTGTCTCCCACAACCGGCGTACCTTCTCCCATGGCGGCCCAACTGATCAGTCCGTTTGTTGAAAACCAGCAGTTGCCATAGAAATACAGGCAGCCACTCGACGAGTTGATCTGGCAAGTAGCTTCAGCAAATTCCCTTCCTTTCGCTTTCTTCACTGCAAATCGTTGGCGGGTGATTGTCCCTTCTCTTTCTCCGTTTACCCCTTGGATAAAACCGCCAAAGTGATTCCGGGCCTCTTGTTCAAGAGTCCCCTGGCTCTTAGCCTCGCGATACCTCATCAGCATTGCCGTGATTGATTTTGTCTGGTTCGTGTTCTGGATGACAACAATGTGCCCCGAAATGCCGCCTTGCTCCGGTATTGCCCGGTTTGTTCTGACAACCCACGAGGAAGTCAGTGTGGGAGAAAAGGCGATTGGATCTCCTGCCACGATGATCTGCACAGAGCATGCGATCGCAAAGACAATGAAGAGCAGCGTACGCATTGCTGGACGGGCCGCGTACGGTGAGAGCCGCTCAGCGACACCATTTCCTTCCACCGCGGGGTTTCTCACAGCTCCCGAATCCAGATGTTCCGGTACCGCACCGGATTGCCGTGGTCCTGCAACGAGATCGGCGCTTTGGCCGGATGCTTCTCGTATTCGGGCACATCGGTGTACGTCGAGCCGAGGATTTCAAAGTGGTCTTGAATGAGCGCGCCGTTGTGCAGGACGGTAACGGTGGCGGGTTTGATGACCTTGCCGTCGGTGTCGCGCTTCGGCGCGTGGAAGATGATGTCGTAGGTCTGCCATTCACCCGGCTTGCGGCTGGCGTTCACCAGCGGGGCGGACTGTTTGTAGATCGCGCCGGCTTGGCCGTGGTAATAGGTCTTGTTCTGGTAGGAATCCAGCACCTGCAACTCGTAACGCTCCATCAGAAAGACGCCGCTGTTGCCCCGGCCCTGGTCGCTGCCTTCGACCTTCGCCGGCGTGGCCCACTCGATGTGCAACTGGCAATCGCCAAAGCCTTGTTTCGTGCGAAGGCTGCCGGTCCCGTTCACCACCATCGCGCCGTCTTCGATCTTCCACTTCGCCGGGCTGCCATTGTCGCCCTGCCATTGGCCCAGGTCCTGGCCATCAAAGAGCACGATGGCGTCCGACGGCGGCGGGCCGGCGTTGATGATCTTGGGTTCGACTTTGGGCTCGGGCACCGGTCCGGCAGCGATGACTTGCAGGGCACTGCCGGCGATGACGAGAGCGAGAACGTGGGGCAACAAAGCAATGGTCTTCATAAACGTGGCGATAACCAAGCGAAGTCATCGTCCGGACGCAAGGCGAAAGCGGGCAGACTTGTCACGGAGAATCCTCGTGGGCTTGGCGGCCATAAGGAGTTGGCGGTTGGAAATCAGGCCGAGCGTTTTACGCTGACGCCGCGCACGCCAGGTCACTTCGCGTTCCTGTTATGCGAAACCTAATCCCGATTCTGCGCGATACCGAACAAAGAACTTGCCGCGCCGGCAGCGGCAGCCTTCAATTTGCCCGTGTGTCAACGACGCATTTTAAGCCGGCCGGTGCTGGCCCATTCACGAGCACATCTGCATGCACGACAGATGATCCTGATCGCCAGTTGAATTATCTCGTCAGTTCGCACATCCGCTGATCCCTCATGCAAGGTTACCTTTCCCTCGTCCTCCACGCGCACCTGCCGTTCGTCCGGCATCCGGAACACGAACAGTTCCTGGAGGAGAGCTGGTTGTTCGAGGCGATCACCGAAACCTACCTCCCGCTACTCCAAGTGCTGGAAGGCTGGGGGCGAGACGGTTTGCCGGCGCGACTCACGCTCTCGCTCTCGCCCACGCTCTGCGCCATGTTGCTCGATCCGCTGCTCCAGCAGCGTTACGCGCGGCATCTGGACAGCCTCATCCAACTGGCCGGCAAGGAACTGCACCGGACGCATCTGGACAAGCCAGTGCATGCGGTGGCGGAGCTTTACCATCGCCGGTTCATTGCGGCCCGCGATGCCTACGCCTCTTGTGGTCGCAACCTGGTGGAGGCGTTCCGTAAATGCCAGGACGCCGGTCTGGTGGAAATCACTACTTGCGCCGCGACACACGCGCTGCTGCCGCTGCTGAATCATCCGCCTTCGGTGCGGGCGCAAGTTATCACCGCGCAGGCCTTCCATCGGCGTTGTTTTGGGCGCGATCCGCGCGGCATCTGGCTGCCGGAATGCGCGTACAGCGAAGGCGTCGAGGCCGTGCTCCAGGAGGCGAACCTCCGCTGGTTTATCCTGGATTCCCACGGCCTGCTCCACGCAGAGCCCCGACCACGCTATGGCGTGTTCGCGCCCGTGTTCACGCCCAACGGGATTGCCGCGTTCGCCCGCGACCCGGAATCGTCGAAGCAGGTTTGGAGCAAGCACGAAGGTTATCCCGGCGACGCGAACTACCGCGATTTCTACCGCGACATCGGGTTCGATCTCGACCTCGATTACGTTCGCCCGTATCTACCCGCGCCGGAGGTGCGGGGTTTCACAGGCCTCAAGTATTACCGGATCACGGGTCACACGTCGGACAAGGCGGTTTATGATCGCGAGGCGGCGCTACGGGTGGCGGGCGAGCACGCGGCGCATTTCCTGGGAGCGCGGATGGAACAGGTGCGAAAAGTGGCCGGGTTGATGGATCGTCCGCCGCTGCTGCTCGCGCCCTACGATGCGGAGTTGTTTGGCCATTGGTGGTATGAGGGGCCGGAGTTCCTTGACGCGCTCGTGCGCAAGCTCCTTTACGAGCAGAAGGTCGTCGGCTTGATCACGCCACAGGAATACCTGGAACGCTGGCCGACTAATCAAATCGCCGCGCCCGCGGCCTCAAGCTGGGGCGAGGAAGGGTACTGGCGCGTCTGGCTGAACGAGAGCAACGCGTGGGTTTATCCGCACCTGCGTGTGGCCCAGGAACGCATGAGCGCGTTGGCGACCAGCCACGGTCGGTCGGCGGGGGTGGAACGCCGGGCGTTGCAGCAGGCGGCACGCGAACTTCTGCTCGCGCAGGCCAGCGACTGGCCGTTCATCTTGCGCACCGGCACAAGCCCCGAGTACGCGCGCCAGCGAATCAAGGATCACCTGCTCCGGTTCACAACCTTGTGCGAACAACTCACCGCCAACCGCGTGGACGAGCCCTGGCTGAAGCAACTGGAGCAAAAGGACAACCTCTTCCCCAGTGTGAATCCAGCGCTCTGGGCCTGAAGGGGAGTGAACATCAAGCTGCCGGTGGCATGGCAGCGCTTCCGCTTCACTTCGGCGCTGCCGGATTGTTGGGGCTTCCGCCGGCCGGCGTGAACGGAAGTGGCGGTCAGGGGGAACGCGCCCGGTCCCCGGGCGCAGCGGCAAAACCTGCCAATCCCAGCGGGACCTCCACGCCATCGGGTGGCTTCCCCGCGCTGCGGACAGGGACTGTCCGCGGTCCGATGCCTCAGCGGTGTGGAGATTTCGTTCGCCGTGACCGTCATTACCATTCGCACCCTCCGCCGGCTGGTTTGCTTGACGCCCTCCGATAGCTCCCTTACGTTCTTGCTGCCGAAAACAAGGCTTTATGAACGAACAGAACTTCCTGGTGCCGATGGTGGTGGAGCAAACCGGTCGTGGCGAGCGCGGGTATGACATTTACTCGCGGTTGCTGGTGGACCGGATCATATTCCTGGGCACGCCCGTGGATGACATGGTTTCCAACCTGATCATCGCCCAACTACTCTTCCTCCAGATGAGCGATCCCAAGAAGGACGTGCATCTCTACATCAACTCGCCCGGCGGCAGCGTCACCTCGGGACTGGCGATTTACGACACGCTTCAGTTCCTGACCTGCGACGTAAATACGTATTGCATTGGCCAGGCGGCGAGCATGGGCGCGGTGTTGATGGCGGCGGGCACGAAGGGCAAGCGCTACGCATTGCCGAATGCCCGCATCATGATCCACCAGCCGTGGGGTGGCGTGCAGGGTGCGGCCACCGACATCAGCATCCAGGCCAAGGAGATTCTGCGCCTCAAGGATCGCTTGAACGAGATTCTCGCCAAGCATTGCGGGAAGTCGTTCGACGACATTTCCAAGGACACCGACCGCGATTTCTTCATGTCGGCCGAAGAGGCGAAGACCTACGGCCTCGTGGACGCCGTCGTGCAGTCGCGCAAAGAAATCCCGACGTTGCAGGATAAGGCGTAGAGCGCGGCGGTTGCCGGACGGCGTGTCGCCGTCCAGCCCCCTTCGCAAACCACAAATCGTAAATCGAGATGGCCCGGCCTTCGCCCACCGCCGTTTGCAGCTTCTGCAACAAGTCGCACGCAGAAGTGAAGAAGCTCATTGCCGGCCCCGGCGTGTACATCTGTGACAACTGCATCCTGCTCTGCAAGACGGTCCTCGACAAGGAACTCGCCCCGGAGCCGAAGCCTGATGTGCGGCTCACGGTCCCGAAGCCGGCAGAGATCAAGCAGGAGCTGGACCGGCATTGCGTCGGCCAGGATCAAGCCAAGAAGACCCTCGCGGTTGCCGTTCACAATCATTACAAGCGCATCCTCCATCGCCCCCAGAAACGCGCGGACGCCGCGGACACTTCTCCGCGCGATCCACACGCGGAAGTCGAGATCGAGAAGAGCAACATCCTCATGCTCGGGCCGACCGGTTCCGGCAAGACACTGCTGGCGCGCACGCTCGCGAGGGTGCTTGATGTGCCCTTCGCCATCGCCGACGCCACGACGATTACCGAGGCCGGCTACGTGGGCGAAGACGTGGAAAACATCATCTTGCGCCTGCTCCAGAACTCGGACTACGACGTGAAGCGCGCCCAGCGCGGCATCGTTTACATTGACGAGATCGACAAGATCGCCCGGCGCACGGAAAACGTCTCGATTACGCGCGACGTCTCCGGCGAAGGCGTGCAGCAGGCGCTGCTCAAGATTCTCGAAGGCACGGTTTGCGCCGTGCCGCCGCAGGGCGGACGCAAGCATCCGCAGCAGGAATACATCCGCGTGGACACCACGGACATCCTGTTTATCTGTGGTGGGGCGTTCGTGGGGTTGGAGGGCATGATCCAGCGGCGTTTAGGCCATCACGTCATGGGTTTCCACGCCCCGGGCCGCGGCCGACAATCCGAAGCGGACGAGCGTCGCCAGTTGCTGGAATCGGTCGAGCCCGAAGACTTGCTGAAGTTCGGCTTCATTCCCGAGTTCATCGGACGCCTGCCGGTGGTAACGACCCTGGCGGAACTGACCGAGGAGCAGTTGGTGGAGGTTCTGACCGGCACGCGCAACGCGCTGACCAAGCAGTACGCCAAACTCATGGCGATCGAAGGCGTGGAGCTGGAGTTCTCAGAGGACGCGCTGAAGGCGTTGGCCGCACAGGCCATTAAGAAGGGCACTGGCGCGCGGGCGCTGCGAACGTTGCTGGAGAAGCTGATGCTCGACGTGATGTACGACGTGCCCAGCAGCGACGACGTCGTCCACGTGAAGATCACCAAGCC
>CAZWJC010000040.1:0-33180 GCA_964634255.1 uncultured Verrucomicrobiota bacterium
GGTGCCGGCGATGTGCCGGATGCCGTCGGCGCGATTGAAATAGTAAACCACCAGCACACGGTTGCTGGAGAGTGCCGTTGCCCAAGGGTAACCCAGATCGGAGTTGCCGCCGTCTTCTCGCAGCACGATCTCGGGCGCGTTCTTGAAGTCCATGCACTCTGCGTCCAGCACCCGCGCGCGGATGCCAAACGGCGGATGCCGGTAGCCGTAGACCAGCAACACGCGCTGGTCCTGCAGCCGAACGGCATGATGCGGATGCCCCTGCCAGCCGGCGTCCTGCCAGGGTTGGAAGCTCTTGCCGCCATTCACCGAGCGGGCGATGACGGTGCGGTCGTTGAAGTCGGCCGTGCGCATGAGGGCAACGAGGTCCCCTTTCGGCGTCTCATAGAGCGCGGTTTCATTGAACGTCACCTTCGGATCAGTAGCGATGGGGCAGGCGTAACCCCATGACTCGCCGCGGTTGGTGGAGACAAGCAGGTGGGTTTCTGTCCGGCGCGGCGACGTGTCGGTGTTCGCGGCGACCGCCCAGTAAAGCCGGCCATCGCGGCTTTCGCACATCGCGCCGCGATTGTAGGCGGCCACCGGTTGACCGAAGACGTCCGGCGTCGTGTCCGCGCCCACGTGGGGTGGCCGGAACGGGCCTTGCCAGGTATGCCCGGCATCTTCGGACCGCAGCACGTAGCCGCCGAGGAAGACAAACGCGCCGTGCCGCAGCGAGTTCGTCAGGCGGGCGGCGTAATCCGCGTTGAGCAGCGCCCAACCATAGCTCGAGCAAACCAGCGAGCTGTCGCGCAACTGGACCATGCACGGGTCCTGCGAACCGCCGAAGGGATGGGCGAAGATCAACTCCGGCGTCTGACTCCAGGTCTTGCCGTCATCGCGGGAGCGCACGAGCACCAGTTGGCTGTTCGGGTCGGTGTGTGAATTGCCCTTCTCGCCGAGCAACCGTCGGTTCGGCGCGCGGCGGAAGGCTGCCAGCAGCTCTCCATCCGGCCGTCGGACCACCGAGGGGAAGGCACTGTAGAATTGATCGTCCTGATGGACGACGATGTCTTCCACCTTCTGGATGGATGATGAGGCGGCGTCACCAACCACCGGGATCGCTGCCATCGCGATCAATTCCAACAGAATCAGGCTGACGGCAGGTTGGCGGAGGGCTTTGCGGTTCATCGGTTTCAAGAGATGCCGTCGAGACCGTGGCGCACGCAAGCAAAATCCCGGCACTTTCAGCCGCAGGCTCTCGGGGCTGCGATTGCGTGGTCTATTTCACCCACCATCGCCACCACACGGCGGGTGCCGGGCGACGTTCGGCGATGATGAACCGGAACTCAGCATGCAAACGCTTCCAAGCCACCAAACCGAATCCGACATCGGCCACCAGGCTGGGCACCAGCCACAGCGCCAGAAAAGCCCACCACTCCAGGTTCGGGTTGTGACTCAATGAAAGCCACAGCAATCCAACGCAGAACACCACCCACGGCAAGACCAGGATCAATGCTGCCGTATTTGCCGTCGCTCGCGTGGCTTGACGCTGAGTCAAGCCCTGCCACATCCCGACCACCGCCAGCGCCGCGCCGTCCGCCACGAACACCACCATGCCCGCCATCCACACGCAAACCAAGTTTGCACGCTCGTCACCTGACGTTCCCGGGTCCACCAGCGTCAGCAACAGAAACACGAAACACAATGCCAGCACCAGACAGCCCGGTGCGAAGAACTGGCGCCGAAGGGCGAGCGACTGGCCCTGGACGATTTCCCGAACCGTTAGCGGCGTGACGAGGACCAACTCCAACGCCGCGTTCCGGCGATCTTCGCCCAACGCGTTGCCGGCTTCCGTCGCGAGTCCGCCCTTGATGATGCACGACATCAGAAATGCCGTCGCCAGGTAGGTGGGGATGCCCGACCAGTCGTCCGGGTATTTCAGCATCCCCCAGAGCCAGACAAGGCCTACGACGCCGAAACCCAGCCAGACCGCCCGAGGTTTCCATTGCTCGCGCGCGGTCCGCCAGAAATACGGGTTCACTGCCAGCAACTGCCGCCGCAACGCCTGCCGGTGCGCCGGGCTGCCGAGCAACCATGCCCGCCAGAGTGTCCTCAAGCGACCGGACTTGTTCTCCTTCGGTTTGTCGTGCCACGTGCGCCTAACGCCAACGCAGGCGAGCACCAGGCAGACCCACGCGATGGAATGAATGACCGAAACCGAAATCCAAAACCATTCGGGGTGACCGCGGTAGGAGCGATCCAGCGCAGTGATCATCGCGAAGATGGGGCTGGGCGTCGCGAAGGCGGTTTCGGACCAGCGCACTTGCCACATGTACTCCAGCCAGGCGCCCGACGCGGGCAGTCCCAGCGTGAGCGCCAGCATCAGCCCTGATGCGGCGCCCGCCGCCTTCTGTGCCCGCAGGCTTACCGAGGAGATGAAGAGACCGGCGGTCAAGGAGAGGAAGAGCGTATTCAAGCACACCAGCACCACCCGTTGCAACTCGCCGGCCGTCACGCCCCCGAGCAACAGCGGCAGCGCGAGCGCGGGAAAAACCGCCAGCAGGATGTAGATCGCGTTGATTGACGTCGTCGCCAGCTTGCCCAGCACCACGTCGTAGCCCTTCAGGTCGGTGAGGAACAGGAGGCCCAGCGTGCCTTCGCGCTTCTCCTCGCTCAGGCAATCTGCCGTCAGCAAGGGACCTGCGATCACGCAATACAGCAGGAGGCCACTGCTGATCACGATGAAGAGCGTCTGTCCGACACGCTGCGGAGGCGCATCTTTCAATTCCAGGAACACGAAGACCGCCGCGATGAGCACTCCCAGCACAACCAGGGTGCGCATAACGTGGACGCCCTTCCGCCTTGCGGCGACGCGCAGTTCCCGGCCAACGATGGGCAACAGCGTCATGGCTTCGGTTGGGCGGGAAGGACTGGTGGGATCGCTGGTAGCCGCACCTGCGTGGAAGCTTGCAGGACGATCTCCCGCAAATCGCCAAAGAGCCGTGTCCGAGCCCAATGGATGAAGAACAGGTCTTTGACAATGGCCAATGCTGCGGCGATGGGCGGCAAGAGAAAATTTACCCAAGTCACCGCCAGCGGGGGGCCGCCGTGTCGCGCGGCCTGCAGCGCGGGGGAGACCATCATTGCCATCAGAAGTTGACTGGTTACGATGGTGATGACGAACCAAGGGACGATCTGTACGAACACGAGCGTCTTGAGCGTGGCGAGATGGACGGATTTGGACGTCAGTCCCATCCAGAGGCCGTACCAAATGAGCGCGATAAGATTCATCAGGGTGCCAATGGTCGTCAGCCCACTGATGGCCAGCAGGAGGGCGAGTGGCACGGGCTCGGTTCGCGTGGCTGTGGCTAGCGTTCCAGAGGTCACGCTCTGGCCAAGGGTCTGCACGATCAACTGGACAACCAACAACACGGCCACCGGCGTTCCAAACGAGCGGGCCAACGCCCGCCACGCTCCATCGGTAATTCTTCGAGAGTCCAAGGGTGACGCCAGTAACAGTTCCAGTAATCCGCACCGCCGGGCATCCAAGAAGAAACGGCATGCTTGCGATGCCGTCCATAAGTAGAGCACGAGCACCAGCATGATGCACACCGCGCTGAAGGCAATCCACACTTCCTCTTGGGAAGCGACGCCGACGATGAACACGGTCCCGAACGCGATGGCAACAACCGCAGCCAGGAACCAGACCACCAGCGCTTGCCACCGTTCGCGCGCCGCCAGCCACAGCGCCGGATTCACGTCGAGGAGCTTGGCGCGCAGCTTGGCGCGGCGTTTGGGGCCGCCATACTTCCACCAGTGTTCCCAACGCAGTTGCGTGGGCGAGGTTTGGGCGCTCCGCTCCTGCCAGCACCGCGGTGCGCGCCAGCACGTCAGGGCAAACAGCGACCATACGATGAATTGATTCACCCCCAGCGCCGTCCAGAACTGGCCACGGAATGGTCCGGATTGGGTGAAGGCGTAACCGGGACTCCCCAGGCTGAAGATTGGAGTGAAGGGCTGACCGCGCGTCTCCGCAATGGCGCTGTCGGCCAGCGGAGCGCCCGCGAGGAAAAGGAGAAGCAACCCGACCGTGCCGGCGAGCGCCCGCTGTGAATCGCGGCTGAAGACGGACACGAACAGACCAACCACCAGCGAGAAGACCAGCGCGTTGACAATGGCCAGCAGCGTTCGCCAGAGTTGACCGCCCGTCACGCCGCCCAGCAACAGCGTGATCGCCAGCACTGGGAACACCGCCAGCAGCGCAAAGCCGCCCCGCAACGATGTGGCCAGCAGTTTGCCGAACGCGACATCATAGCCACGCAGGTCGGTGAGGAATAACAGCCCCAGCGTTCCCTCGCGCTTTTCCTCGCTCAGACAATCGGACGTGAAGAACACACCCGCGCTGAGTGCCGCAGCCAGGCTGAGCCACGTCAGCATACCAAACAACCCGCTGCCCAGGTGTATGATGCCCGTGCCGAACACCAGACTGGCCAGCAGGAATCCCCAGCCGATCAGCAGACCGATCAGCGCCGCCGCCAACCGCAGCCAGTACGTGCTCCGCTGCCGTGCGGCGACGCGCAGTTCTCGATCCACAATGGGGAACAGACTCATACTTCCCGCTACGTGATGCTTCGTTCGAGGTTGAACCTGCGCTCGGCGAGGTGCCGATGCAACCGCCTCCAAAGGACCGCAGCGATCACGATCTGCAACGGTGAGCCGCGTGTCATGGGTGAACTCCTCCAGGCGGGCGTCCCCAAAGTCACGGTCAGCCAATGGCTCACGGGCCCGATCAGCGCCGGCAGGATCAAGCCGATTGCCAGCGTCCACACCACCGCGCTGAAGAAGTGTTGTCGCGCGAGCGAAAAGTACAGCCCGACGACCGGCAGCGTCAGAAATGTAATCGCGAAGAACCACGTCATGTCACTCTCCTGATGCGATGTTGCCCAACCCGCCAGCGACGCCGAAATGGCCACCAGCAGTCCCGTGGCCGGCAGGAACTGTCCCCAAATGCCGAGCAACCGCCCATTCACGATCTCCGCCACACTCAGCGGAGACACCAGCAACAACTCCAGCACGCCGGATTCACGCTCGCGCCGGAAACTGCCCGCCGCGTTGAACGCGATGCTCCCCGCGAGCAGCCAGCCAATGAACGCCTGGGGTTGCAGTGCGCGCAAGCCCGAGGGAGTCAGGTCAGCCAGGGCGAAGCTGTAAAACACCACGATCAGGCCGAACCAGACCCAGACCGTCAGCCGCGCGTTCCAACTCCGCACTTCTAGCCAGCCCACCGGGTTGCGGGACAGTGTCCGGCGCATCCAGCGCTTGAGGAAGTCTACCGCGACGACGGGTGTGCAGAGCTTCCGCTCCGCCCAGCGGACGAAGGCGGAGGGCGGTTCGTCGCGCCAGTGCCGCGCCACGTTTCGCGCGGCAAAACGGAAACAGCACCAAAGGAATAGCAGCGTGCCCAATCCGATCCACGCCTGCATGTGCATCCAACTGTCAGCACCGCCTGGGATGCCGCCCAAAAAAGTCACGAGCTGCTCCAAGTTCGACACAAGCCAGACTCCGGCTGTAAGCGCGTTTGGGCTCCCCAACACTCCTGATGGCGGATGACCACCCCATTGCAGGTGCGACCATACCGTCGCGTGGAAAAGAAAAACGTTCAAAACGCACAACCCGAAACCAAACGCACTTGCCAATGCTAGTCCCCCTACCAACGCATGCACCCAGCTCTTGCAGTGGGACGAGGCGAGCACGCCCGCCCCAAGCGCCAAGCACATCGCCGTGAAGTTGAGCAACGCCGACAACATCGCGTGCTGCCAACTCGCGCCCCCGATCAGAAACGGCAGCGTCATAGCCGGCAACGTCGCCAGCCAGAACGTAAACGCCCGCAGCGCATGGGCCGTGGCCTTGGCCAGCACGATGTCAAAGGGCCGCAGGTTCGTGAGAAACAGCAAGGGGAGCGTTCCCTCGCGCCGTTCGCGGCTCAGGCAATCCGCCGTCATCGTCGGCACGAGAATCCAAATGCCGACAAACAGGCACGCATGCAGCGACGACAATAGCGCCGCTCCCGTCCCGGCTAGGAAATCGTTATCCAGCCCAAATGCAACAGCAGCCACGAGCATCGCGGCCACCGCTCCGGCGCGCAGCCAAAACGTGAACGGTTGCCGCGCTTGCGCCCGCAACTCGCGCTTGATGATGGGGAGAGAAGTCACGGTTCTTGCATCGTTGAGCCGTGCAATCGGCGTCTTGCTGAATCGGGCAAAAGGCTAACCGAAGTGCCAAGGGGTTCCACCATTCAACGACTACTGGGTTTCACCCTTGGTCACGCGTAGAAAGACTTCTTCCAATCCAATCTCGTCCTCGCGCAGTTCGATCAACCTCGCGCCACCGCGCACCAGCGCATCCGCCACGATGCTGTGGTCCGCGTCCGCGCCCGCCAACGTCACCTTGATTTCGTGGTCCACCGGCTTTGCCTCGCTGATCTCGGGTCGGGCACGCAAGAGTTCGAGGGCTTGGTTCTGGTCGCTGGAGACCCGTACCCAGACCACGCGGGCTTGGGTCATCTGGTCGCGCACGCCCTGCACCGGACCGCTGTAGATGAGCTTGCCACGCTCGATGATCGCCACGCGATTGCAGAGGGTTTGTAGCTCGCTGAGGATGTGCGACGAAATGATGATCGTTTTGCCGAGGCGCTGAAGTTCCTGGAGGATCGCCATCACTTCAATGCGCGCCCGCGGATCCAGACCGCTGGCGGGTTCGTCGAGGAGCAACACTTGCGGGTCGTGGATGAGCACGCGCGCGAGGCCGAGGCGCTGTTGCATCCCGCGGCTCAACGCGCCGATCAGCGCGCCCTTCTTCTCGCTCAAGCCGACCAGTTCGAGGACGTCGCTCACGGTCTTTTCGCGTTGCGCCGTGGGGATGCGATAGCACGCACCGAAGAAATCCAGATACTCGGTGACCTCCATGTCCTTGTACACGCCGAAGAAGTCCGGCATGTAGCCGATGACATGGCGAACCGCGTCGGCGTCCCGGACGACGTCCTTTCCGAGGATGCTTGCCGTGCCGGCGGTGGGGGCGAGGAATGTGGCGAGGATGCGGAGCGTGGTGGTCTTGCCCGCGCCGTTCGAGCCGATGAAGCCAAACAGGTCGCCCTTGAAGACTGTCAGATCAAGTCCGTGAAGGGCGGCGAGGTTGCCGAACATGCGGGTGAGGCCAAAGGTCTGAACGGCGATGGCGGGGGGAGGAGCGGGGTCAGTCATGTTGGGGGAAAATCGAGAGTCGGAGGTCAGAGATCCAAGGTCCGAAGTCGGCAGACGAATCTGGGAGCAAAATGTTTGCAGCGGAACACGCCGGGGGCCGAAAGCCCGCGAGGTCTTGGAGTCCGCCAAGCCTCAGGCGCTTTGCGGGGCTGGGCGGTGACTCGGCTGGGGACGCAAGCGGCGGAGGGCCGCCGCAGTCCAAGACGCTGGCGCGAACCATCGGCGCGTGCTGGCGAAGCCGCCGGCGTTTCTGAGAGAGACTGGAGAAGGCGGGCATTCGTCAGTTTCCTTCGCCCACCGCGGCGACGATGCGGTAAAGCGTATCGCTCCGACCGCGCTTGGGCTTGAACTGGTTCAGTGGCGCAACGGGGGCGGAATCGGCGGCCCAAGTCAGGAGCACGGCTTGGCCGCGGTTGACCGCTGGCGCAAGGTCCAGCCCGGGAGGTGCAACGTAGCCGTAGGTCTGATCGCCACCGACCAGAGAAATGAACGTGACGGCTTGGCTCGCATCGGCCGCATTGTCAATCCACGCGCTTGTGCCCAGCGCCCGTTGCCGTGACTGGGCCGCGTTCTGAAAACCGCTGAGAAACGGGAACGCCCAGTCCCGCAGGTTTCTGCCTTCATGTGGCAACAGCATGACTGTCTTCGCCTGCTTTGGCGGCAGGCCGCCCAATTCGAACATCCTGCCCGCGATGACCAGTCGCGTATTACTCAGGGCCCGATCCAATCGGTTTTCGACCGTGACTTGCCAGCCGCCGTTCCCGGGGTCCACGCGGAGTGTGATTGGAGGTTTCGCCGGTTGCCACCAGTCGTTGACGTAGAGTTGGCTTGTCCAGACGGGCACGAAGAGCTCGGCCTTGAAGTTGTCGCCCGTTTGCAGGATGGCGCTGCGGTCGTCTCCGCCGCCGCCCCTGCTTCCGCGGTATTCGCCGCGCAACGCAGCAAACGGTTGCTTGCCTTCCACGGTGTAGGTGTCATTCACGGGAGAGTAAACCGAAGCAAACGTGCGTCCGCGCAATTCGGCTTGTTCACCTGCCTGCAGCACATCCACCACGTGCAACTCGTTCCACTCCGTTTCACCGGCACGCAGCTTGTAGCCGATGAAATAGATCAGCACGGAGAACAGCACGACGTAGCCGGGGAAGGTGATCCAGGTGAGCATCGGCCGGTTGATCCTCTTGAGCCACCAACGGTCGAGTGGGCCAATCACGAGCAGATAGACGACGAGCAGCGCCAGTAGCCACGGCACGGGGAGCTTGCGCACCTGCCGGCTGTCAATCATCGCGCCGAAGAGACCATCGGTGCTCCAGCCGCCGCGCCCTCGGTAGTCCGACGATTGGTAAAGCGACTGGGGAATCTCCGTGAGCTTCGACCAGAAGGTGGGGAGGTTTTTCCAGGACCGCGCGGGCTCGCGTTCCGGGCTGAACAACAGGGCCGTGATGCGACCGCGGCCGCGGGTGCCTTCCACGATGAGGGGTCGTCCTTCCGTTTGCACAACCACGCGCGCGTCCTTCACCGCGCCAGAGGCGAGTTGCAGGGCGGCGCTTTCAAACGCGGCGTCAGCGGGCAGATTGGCGAAGGCATTGGTGAGGGCGGCCGGCGGGCGGTTGCCGGGCCGTGGGGCTGGAGTCGGGACCACGATGCCCCCGCCGGGTTGGTCAGCGGTCAGCCAGTCCTGAAGCTCGCGATGGGCGTTCACAGAAACCATCGTCTGCAATTCGCACGGGAACACGCTCCGCAACCACGCGACGGCATTCACATCCCCCACTTCCTCGACGGACACAATGAGGTGACCGCCGCCTCGCAGCCAGGTCAGCAGCGCCCGGCTCTGCCCCGGACTGAGTTCTGCGGCGCGCGCGGCGTTGAGATACACGGTGTCGAGTCCTTCGAGCACGAGCGGGTTGTCTGGGAGGATTTGGGTCTGCCAGCGGGCGACGGCGGGTTGCACGTCCGCCTGTTGCACGAGCGTCGGGCGTAGGACTGGCAGGCCGCTGGCCGTGCGGGGCAGGGCGGCGAGGAATGGGGTTTCCCATCCGAGCTGTCGGCGTGGGCGCAGGTCGAGCTGTTCCGCGCGCACCTTGCCGCGATTGTCCCGCACCCGTGCGTCCCACGAGCCGTAGCCGCGCGAGGGGCAAAACACCGGGATCGTGATCCGCTTGAGCGTGCCAGTGGGCAGCTCGACGGCGGCGCGGCGGGTTTGCCCCCGGCCGTAGCTGCTGCCGGTGATCTCGATCACGCCGCTGAAAGAGTCGCCGTTGTTCTTCAGCTCGCACACCACGGGAAACCAGCCCGCCTCCTGCACGATGCCATCGTGGCCGAGGTAAACGTCGAACTTGAACTCCGGGGTCAGCAAGTCCTCAACCGCGGCGTCCACTCGCCCCGGCAGCAGGAGCAAAGCGAGGACGAGCACACGCATGAGCGCCCACCGGCTGACGCGAACAACAAGGTTCAGAGTTCCCACCATGGTTTCTCCTGTTGAGATTGGCCCGCATATAAGCAGACCCACGCGGCTTGGCAATGTTCAAATCGGGCGGAAACGAAGCCGCGCGCGTTGAGCGAGTCGCCCTTCCTGAGTTGGCCTGGAATACCGCATCAGCGCGGTGTGAGTGGCATCAGTCCTGAATGAAGTCCCCTATGAGTCGCCCGCCGACTTGGAGTCAGCCGATGGGGTGCTTTCCTGCACCTGCAAGCTCAACCCGCGGACCTGCATCTCGACGTCGAAGAGGCCGGGCACTTCCCAGCCGAGGTTCATCGTCGTGATGGCGTAATCGGCTGGATCGTTTGAGTCGCGCAGAAAGCCTTGCTGCCGCGCGTGAGTCAACGCTTCCAGGAACAGCGGCTTCAAGTCCTTGTCCACGGTGATCCACTCGCGGTCGTGGGCGCTGCGGGCGGAAAACACCTCGCCGGCGGGCGTGAAGATGAACATCGCCGTGCCGCCCGTGTCCTGCGCTTTGTGCTCCTTGGGGAAGCGAGAACGGTCATCGTAGAGCGGGATGCCGAACCAGACGAGTTGGCCGCGCCCGGGCGACTGACGGTTTCGGTTTTGGAGCGTGAGGAACATCTGGAATTGCGCGGCGTGCAATCCCGGCGAGTAATCATCGGTCCGGTAGAACTCAGAGCGGACCAGGCGGGCCTGCAACCGCAGCCGCGCGGAACGGATTGCCGCGAGCGAGGGCGGATCGGCGAACGCCTGCTCCACGAGCAGGTGAACCCACGGCTCGCCAGTCTTTCGAGCGCGCTTTCCAGATTCGACGTTCGCGTTGACGGCGAGCGACAGATCGGCTGCTTCCGGGCCGTCGCCGCCGAGCGTGACGGATTTCGCTGCGTTCGCCCAGCGACGGATGCCCGGTTTCGACGACGCGGAGGACGATGCATCGAGCGGGAAGCGGCTGGACCATTGATCCAAGTCCCACGCCGGAGCGGTTGAACCAGAATCGGTCGCGAGTTGGCCGTAAACCAAACGCTTGCCGGGTTTCGGTTCAATCAGATGGAAGCCGGTTCGGAAATGCGGATCGCGAATCAGTTCGCGACCACGGTTCGTTGCAGCCGCCACGCTCGCTGAATTCGTTTCAGCAAGGCAATTACGGCAGCAAAGTCCCAGGCCCGCGCAGGCAAAGCCGTTGAACAGGAACTGACGACGCGTCATCATGGGAACAGTCAGTGAGGCGCGGCCAGCGTCTGGATCTCTTCCGGCGACAGCGCCCGTGCGTAGAAGCGAAAGTCGGCGAATCGTGCGGCCAGGAATTCGTTGCCGCCAAAATGCGGGTTGCCACCGAGCGCGCAGTCTTGGGCCTGCGTGTTGGTGAATTCCGGAACGTCGCAAGAGCCCGCGGCGCGGCCATCATGGTAGAGCTTCAGCTTGCCGCCTCGTTTGACTGCTGCCACCGAATACCAGCGGCCGGGTTCGATAGGGCTGCCGGGCGTGGAGAAGACGCCGCCGCTCTCGATCCGGGCGAACACCTTGCCGTTGTCCACGACCAGGCGCAGGGGATCGTCCATGCCTGCCGTCCACGCGCTGAAGATCTGGCCGATGCGTTTCTGCGGCAGTTCCTGAACGCGCACGCGCACGCTGACGGTGAAATCTTCCTCCGGCCAACCCGCCAGCGCGTACACGAGCATCTGATCCCGGCCGTTGACCTCCGTGCCCTCGGTGTCGCGGACGGTGAATTTCGCTGACGTAAGCCGGCCGAATTCCGGCGCGGCCTCGCCTCGCAGCGAGTGAACGATGATCTCGCCCTCGGGACCAAGCTTCAGTTCCGGCGGTGCCGATTGCGGTTGAGCGTTCGAGTCCAACCGAAACCACGCTGGCGGAACGTCCGGCACCGTCTCGCCGTTCGCGTTCTTCGACACCACGCGCCACCAGAATTTCGTCGGCTGGTTGGCGGAAGATGAAGGCAGCATGCGTGGGTCTACGACAACGCGTGTGCCTGAGGTATTCGTGCTCCATACCGTGCCGGTGGCGAATGCTTCGTCCGTCGAGAATTCCGCCCGGTAACTCACCCCGGCGGACCGACCGACTCGCCATTGGAGCGTCACCGGGCCAGGAGCGACGCGGGCGGCATCCGCCGGTATTTGTGTGAACGCTGGCGCCGGTTGGATAGGTTCTGCCGGAAGCCAGGAGCGATAGCGCGTGCCCGCGCTGCCCGCGCTGGCGAAATCCACGAGGCGCAATGGCCGTCCATCGGTTGTGGGCACGTCCACGGTGAGCCAGGGAGATGAAATCAACCCAGGCTTGCTCATTGCGTCCGTGACGACCTTGGCGGTGTCGAGGCGCGCCAGGTCAATGGTTGGCAGCACAGCTTCGTCCATGGGATTCTGTGCCTGATCGTAAGCCAGCAACAGCGGTCCGCGATAGACCGAGACCTTGCCCGCCGCCTCGTTGGCTCCGGCAACATAGCGCATGGGATTTTGCCAGCGGAGTTCCAGTCGGTCGGTCGGCGACCAACGACGCTTGAGCACGAGATAGTGGCCGGGCAAAGCCTTTGTTAACGTCACGCCATTCAAGCTGACGAGAGGTTCGCGTGCCCAAGTTGGGATTCGGACCTGCAACACGAACTCCTCTGTCGCTGCGGTCGAAATGCGCAGTTCGAGGTGGCCGTCGCGCCAAGCCTCACCGCTCGTGGTGATGGTTGCCGGAGTTCCGTTGGACAGCTTGCCGGTAAAGCTGCCGTCGCCGAGCCAGTTCACGATGAAGCCGTTGGCGGCGGACATGACTGCCCACTCGCTGAGCATGCCAAGGACGCGTGGTCCGTTGACCGAGCAGCAGTTCAGCTCCGGCGTTCCGGCGCGCGACTGAAACACGATCGCGTGGGCGCTGGCCTCGCGAGTGCCATCCATCGGCGTGCTGTACGTCCACCAGCGGCCGCTCGGGTGCTGGGCGGCGAGCCCGCCGTTGAGCGTGGCCAGCTCCAGTTCGTCGGCGGCGAGCAAGTCGCCGGTGAGTCGAAGATAGTCGAGTGTGAGCGCCATCCACGCGACCGTGCAGCAAGTCTCGATGGCTGTTGGGGCGTACGGATTGCCGGTGGCCTGTTCGCCCGAGCTGAAGCCGCCCGTGTTCCGACGATCCCAGCGGCGAATGCTGCGCCAGTGATGCTCGAAAGCCGCGCGGTATTTGGCTTCGCCAGTGATGCGCCACAACTCCAACAAACCCTGCAAATCGTGCAAGCTTTCCCAGCGCGGTCGCGGCGAGCGGTAGAACTCGCGGCCATCCAAGCCGGCACGCAAATAGTCTCCGGCCCGCTCCCAGTCCTTTTCCACCTCGCGGGCCATGCGCAGGTAACGCGGTTCGCCGGTCAGGCGATGCAGCAGCGCCATGCCGGTCAGGATGGCCATGTTCATTTCGTGATCGCCCGCGTCGAACACGCGCCGGCCCGTGTCGAGATACGCGGCGCAAACGAGATCGGCCGCCTTGCGCGCGGCGGCGAGCGCGGCGGCATCGCCGCTGTGCTCGTGCCACATGGCGAGCGCGAGGATTGCGTGGTAGTGCCCCCAGAGATCCCAATGTCCGAGCAGACGCTTGTCCTTCGGGAACGGCCCCAGGTAGCCGTCTTCCGCCTGGGTGGCAATCAACTCGGCGACGACCGCCGCCACCTGCCGACGCAACCGCGGATCGTCGGACATCCGCAACGCCTGCACCGCCGAGATGAGATACTTGCCGACGAACTCACCGGCCCACGGCACGAGTTGCGGTGTCGGCTGGCGATCCCGGACACGGAACATCTCCAGCATCCCGGGATTCGCCTGCGGTGCGCAGAGCAACCAGTTCTCGGTGTTCGCCCGGATGCGCTCGCCGACCGGTCCGTCGAATTGGAAGTGAGCCGACGAAATCGAATCGAACGTCAGCGCTGACTTGGCGTTCTCGGCAAGCGCGGCAACCGACGAAACGGCGAGTGCAAGCAGGAGCGGGGGAGTTGTCAGTCTGATTGTCTTCTTCATGAATTCGCCTTGCTCAGCGCGTGCTGACTTTCACCGTCGGCACATCGCCGGGGAAATTGCTCTCGAAGAACTCGCGCATCGGGCCGGCGAACATCGCCAGGCGCACGCTGCCCCAAGTCTGTTGGTCGCCGGTGGCGTAGAAGAGGTAGGTGTTGCCCTCGTGCTCGAAGAGGTCCACGTCCGAGTTGTTCACCCCCTCACCGGAGCTGGCTTCGAGGATCGGATTGAACGGACTAAGTTCCCACGCCACGAGGTCCTTCGAGCGCGCCAGAAACGGCACCCAGCCTTTGTGGCCCGGCACGGCGGCGTGCAGGTAGATGACGTAGTAGAATGGCGGGATGTAGCGCAGCACCGGGCAGGCGCTGTATTCGCCACCGAGGCCGGTGAAGGTCAGCCCGTCGAGCTTTTGCCACTGGGCTAGGTCTTTCGAGCGCGCGAACTTGAAGCAGAACATCACCGGCTTGTCGGATTCGTAGGCCATGAGGAAGCCTTGGTCGTCGCGGCAGACGGAGGCGTTGAACAGGTGCTCGCCACCGGCTTGCGGGATCGCCAACTCGCGCTTCCACGTCTTCAGGTCGGTGCTGGAGAAACGATACAGGCTCTGAAACCAGTCGCGGTTCGTGCCTTCGCTGGCGAAGACGTTTAGCTCCGGACCATTCACGAAGGCGTTGGCGAAGGAGTGCCCGTCGCCGAATCGTGCCACCTCGCCGCCGGTCGCCAGGTCCTGAATGTAGAGATACATGCTCCGCGTGTATTCGTCGGTCTTGTTCTTCGTGTCGTCGCGGCGATTGAGGACCAAGAGCGGACGCCCGTTGAACACGATGGGCGTGTTCTCCATCGCGTTCGGGCCGATGGCGACCGGCAACTTTGTGAGACGCGGACGCGCGGGCGCACTGGCTTGAAACCGTGGCGGGAGCAAGTCGTTGAACGCCTCGACCGGCCAGAAGCGCAGACGCTCGAAGCCCTTCGGCACCGGTTGGCGGTATTGGACGTAGGCGCGGTTTGTTCCCTTGGTCGAGAAGGAGAACATGTCGTCGTCTCGTGCGCCAAGCGCTTTGAAGCCCATGACGGTGCAATCCTCGAAATCCACGTGGAGGAACTTGCCCGCGAGATCGCTATAGACCGCGCCGGTGGCCGGCGTGCCGTGCGGCTGCGAGAAATTCAACACAATGAGCCGGCTGCGTCTGAACTCGACGCGCGTGTAACCCTCGAACTTCGGATAGCCGACTTGCAGCGCGTTGTCCGGGCCAACCAGCGTGCAATCCTCGAACACCGCATCCGGCGTGGTGGGCATGGACTTGTTGTGCGCGCGGACGTAAACGGCGCCGGCATCGCCCCAAACATCCAGGCACATGAAGTAGCAGCGCCGGAAAAGAACAGGTTCGTTCGGTCGCCCGACATGCGCCATCACGCACGCGCCGGCGAAGCGCCCGAGCCCCACGCAATCCTCCACGATGGCTGAGAAGGCGACGCCCTCCTGGCAAGTCATGTCCCAGCCCACGCCACCCTCCGAGCCAGTGCAGTAGAGCCGGCGAAACACCCAGCGATCCCAACCCGCCGCCGAGTAGGACGGATCGCACCGCCAGGGCCCCCACCAATCCACGCTCTTGAGCCCGGTCTCCGCCTCCGGATTTCCGTTGGTCAGGATCATGAAAGTTGGATTGCCCGTGCCGGCTTTCGGGTTCGTGCGCACGACGGTGAGCGGCGCGCCCGAATCGAGGACCACCCAACCCTTCGCGCCGGAGCCGAGGCTGCCGTCCCAATCGCCTTCGATGACGTTGTACGCGCCCGCCGCGCCTTTGTGCTTCGAGTCGAGATTCGCCTCCGCGTAGGTGTCGGGGCGGATGGCGACGCGATGTCCGCCCAAGTCGTCCGGTATTGCATCAAGCGCGGCTTGGATGGTATGGAACGCCGTGCGCCAACTGCGGCCATCCGAATTGTCGCCGAGTTTGGAGACGTAAAAGGTCGCGCCTCGGCGTCCGGTCGGCACGGGAGCTGCAGTTTGCTCCGCAAAACCCAGCATCGAAGTGAATAGAACCGCCCCAACAATGGCCCAAAGACTCCGCATCATGGAATCCAGTCTATGCACGGAGGTGCCAACCAAGTCGAGACGCGAGTAGGTTTTTTCACGTTGCGTTGCAACAGTTGTTCTTGGACTGTGCGGCATGGCTAAGCTCGCTTGGCAGGCGAAGGTGTTGAGTGTTGCTGCTGGTGTCTCTGCCGTGCTGACGATCAGCGCGGGCGGCGCGCATGTGGCCGGCTTCCGGCTGGGCTACGTCTTCATGCCGCTCACCACGATCTTGATCCTGCTCTTGGCCGCGACGGCAACGGTCTCGGGAGCGCCGCGCTACAAATGGAGCATCGTGGCCGGTTTGGTGTTTTCGCTCGCGGGGGATGTGTTCCTAATGCTCCCGCGCGACTTGTTCCTCGCCGGTTTGAGCGCGTTCCTGCTAGCGCACGTGTGCTACCTGGTGGCGTTCACGTCGGACAGCCGGCTCGGCGCGAAACCACTACCGTTCCTGTTCTGGGGCGCGGTGGGGGTGTGCGTGGTGGGCGGGCTTTGGTCGCGGGTGGCGCCGGCTCTCCGATTGCCCGTGGCGGGATACGCTACGGTCATCTTAAGCATGGCCGCGCAGGCGGCCAGCCGGGCTTTGGCGTTGCGAAGCCTGCCCGTAATCCTTGCCGCCGTGGGCGCGACGTTCTTCGTGGCATCGGACACGTTGCTCGCCGTGCGAAAGTTCGGTGGCGAACTACCCGCCTCGCGGCTGTTGGTGCTCGGGACTTACTTCACCGCGCAGTGGTTGATCGCGATATCCGTCCAGCGCCAGAGCGTGTCGCCCCGTTACCAAGCGGACAAACCGTGAAGGCGCGCTGCGTTTGTTCCCGCAGATCGGGATGGCGTGGTTTCAGGCGGCGGTTTCAGTTCTTCGGCGCAGTAATCATCGGAAAGTCGTCGGTGCGGAACGGTGACGCGGGCAAGCCATCCTTGTTCCAGAGGTTGACCACCGGGCAATCTGCCCAGCCGTAACGCACGGCCACGGGTTTCGTCACCTGCTGGCTGCTTACGATCACGGTGTCGCCAGCGATTTGCGCGTCGGCCCAGACGAATTTCTTGTCGTCACCGCAAACGGCAAAGCCTTTCAACGCGCCGTCGCGTGCTTCCAGCCCCTTGCCGACATGATCGAACCTCAGAGTGGCTTTACTGCCCTCGACCTTCATGCTGCGGTAAATCGGGCCGGAGAATTCGATCTTCTCGCCATAAGCAATGGCGCGAGCTGCTGTCGCGAGGCGCTCACCCACGGGCTGTTTTTTCGTGGGGTGGATGTCTTTCGGGTCGCCCACGTCAGTGATGACGGCCATGCCGACCTTGGGCAGGGTTTTCGTGGACAAGAACTGCGCCTCGCGTAACTCGGCCCACGCGCTTCCGTCGGGTTGGTCTTTGACCGCCATGAAGGGGGCCAGTTGCACGCTGAAGAAAGGAAAGTCGCCTTGATTCCAGTCGCGCCGCCAGCACCGGATCATGTCGGCAAAGAGCGTGCGGTATTGCTCCGCACGGCCGGCGTTGGACTCGCCTTGGTACCAAATCGCCCCCTTGATGGCGTATGGAATCAGCGGATAGATCATCCCGTTGTAGAGTTCCGTTGGCTTCCACGTGGGCCACGGTGGACCTTTCTTGAACTCCTTGCCCGCCTCGGCCGCCTCGGCCTTCTCCTTTTCCCACGCGGCGAGGGCATTGCGGTAAGCCTTTTCGGCGGCGGGATAGGCATCCAGGATTTCCTTCTGGTGCCGGGGATTGATCTCCAAGGCCTCGCGGCTCATCCACACTTCAGCCGGCGACCCGCCCCAGTCGGTTCGGATCAGGCCGACGGGCACCCGCCGTGTCTTTTGCAGTTCCCGTCCGAAGTAGAAGCCGACCGCGGAAAAACTCTTGATGGTGTCTGGCGAGCAAACCTGCCAGGCGGACTTGATGACGACGGACGGCGCGTCGGACTTCACGTTCGGCACATCGAAGAGACGGATCAGGGAATTGGTGGCGGTAGCGATGTCGGCGGCGGATTCGTAACTGCGGTCCAGCGGCCATTCCATGTTGGACTGGCCACTGCACACCCACACCTCGCCGACGAGAACGTTATGGAATTCCTGCGTGCGTGTCTTGGAACTGACGGTGAACACGTCCGGCCCGCCCGCTTTCAGGCTGCGCAGCTTGAGCGCCCATTTGCCGTTGCGACTGGAGGCAGAGACTTTCTGCCCGCGGAATCTGACAGTGACAACCTCCCCATCGTCGGCCCAACCCCACACCGGCACGGGCTGTCCTTGCTGGAGTACCATGTTGTCGGAGAAGACCGGAGCGACCTTGAAATCGGCAAGGCTGGAAAGCTGGCCAAGTACCAAGACGAGCGCGACTGCGAGGAACGACGTAATCCGTTTTCTCATGGAGCTAGTCCACCGAAAGCCCCTACGATAGTCAATGGATAATGCGGCCCAAGAGCGACGGATCCTCTCAGCCGCAACGCATCTCGTCATGCGTCGCGGAAATGAAACTGCGCACGCGGCGGAGGAGCTCGGGCTGTTCAGAGAGGGGGGAAACAGCCCATTTGGGAGAAACGCCGCGTGCGCAAAGCACCGAAAGCGCGCTCCCGCGTCCGATAAGTAGAGAGCGCGCTGCGATCCAAAATCAGGCGGCTATGCCGAACGGCTCAAGGTCCTGTTCCAGCATGCCGCGAAGTTTACCCAAAGCGAGGTTCTGCAACTGGCGAATGCGCTCGCGGGTTACGCCGAACTTCTTCCCGACTTCTTCGAGCGTCCGCTCCGAGCCGCCATTCAGGCCGAAGCGAAAACGCAAAATGCTCGCCTCACGGTCCGGCAGCTTCTCAACCAGCTCAAGCACCTTGGCGGCCGTGGTGCGGTGCTCAAGGCTGTCGGAGGGATTGGAGGCCATCTCGTCGGGTACGACGTCGCCCAAGCGGCTGCTGTCCTCGTCCCCCAGCGGAGCATCGAGTGAGGCCGGGCGGATCGCTGCGGTGCGCAATGCGGCCACGCGCTTTGGGGTGGTTTCGAGTTCCTGGGCCAGCTCTTCTTCCGTGGGTTCACGTCCGAGAGTCTCCTGCAGGCGCAGTTCGGCTAGGCGCAGGTGGTAAATCTTGTCCGCCACATGAACGGGCAGGCGGATGGTCTTCCCTTGGTTGGCAAGGGCCCGCCGAATCGACTGCTTGATCCACCAAGAACTGTAAGTCGAGAGCTTGCCACCCTTCGCTGGATCGAATCGTTCAACCGCCTTCATCAAGCCGATGTTGCCCTCGTTGATCAGGTCCAGCAGTGGCAGTCCAAGACCTTCGTATTCCCGGGCGATCTTCACCACGAGCCGGAGGTTCGCGCGAATCATGTGTTCGCGGGCCTTCTTGTCGCCACGTTTGATCCGGGCGGCCAGCTGAATTTCCTCCTGTGGCGTCAGCAAGGCGACTTGGCCCACCTCGCGCATATATAGGGTGATGGCGCTGACGGATTCACCAGTAACCCGCCGGTAATCGTCGACTGCGGCTTCGACTGGTGTGGTTTGAGTGGCTTGAGTCGTCGCCCGGAGCGTTCTTCTCGAGAAGCCATCCAGCCACTCCTTGTGGCTTCCGGTTGCCTTCGAAACGCCTCGGTCGCTGGCCGCGTTCTTTCGCCCGCCACGAGTCGCCTTTTGTCCTGCCCGATTTGCCTTCCTATGCATGATCTTTTGCCTTTCTTCGTTTGTCGCTCTGTTGCTCCCAAATCAAACTAATGTCTCTTATTATCACATTTGACTAGCCTGTCAATGTTTTGTTCAACATTTTTCTTGGGACATCGTCCTCCATCGTGGTACTCTACATCACGCTTATTAGTAGTGTCTTGCAGAATTGGAGGACGGCGAGACTGGGCGGGATTCTTGGGTGAAAGTTGAATTGTCACATTTTGGTGTCTATCAGTTGTCAAAGCATGAAATCGGGCAACCATTGCATTCGGGTCGTTTCCAGCCAGACGGGGCTCAGTCCCCATGTGATCAGGGTATGGGAGAAGCGTTACGGCGCAGTGATGCCTGGACGGACGGGGACGAATCGGCGGCTGTACACTGACCGCGAAGTCGAGCGTTTGAGTCTCCTGCGGTTAGCGACGGCGGCGGGGCATAGCATCAGCGGCATCGCTAGACTCCCTGACGATCGTCTCAGAGCGTTGGTGGCGCAGACCGCTCCACTGGCGCAGGTGGCCGCTCCGCGTCCCGCCGCGACCGAACGTTCGCTTCGCTTCATTGAGTCCGCCTTGACCGCAACGAGTAATTTGGACGCACCCGCCTTGGAGGCTTCACTGAATCGTGCGTTGGTGGCGTATGGCCAGCAGGGCTTGCTCCGCAACGTGGTTGCGCCACTGGCGCAGCGCATCGGCGATCTGTGGCGGGCTGGGAGCTTAACCGCGGCCCATGAGCATTTTCTCAGCGCCGCGCTTCGTACTATGCTGGGCACGATGATGAAACGTCTCAGCGGCCAAGCCGACGGGCCACGGCTGGTGGTGGCCACGCCGGCGGGGCAAGTGCATGAACTCGGCGCGGCCATCGCTGGTGCCGAAGCGGCAAATGTCGGGTGGCGGGTGATTTATCTGGGAGCCAATCTGCCCGCCGCCGAAATCGCCGGGGCGGCGGTTGAGCATACCGCCGCCGCCATCGCCCTGAGTCTCGTTTACCCCGAGGACGACCCGCGTCTGGCGGATGAACTGCGCGATCTGCGGCGATTGTTGCCAGATTCGACCAAAATCATCGTGGGTGGGCGCTCGACCGGGGCGTATCGCGACGCTCTGCATCAGATCGGTGCTACCGTGGCGACGGATCTCGATGAACTGTCCCTGTTGCTTGACGCCGTGCGGAGTCGCAGTGCTTGAGGTGCAGTGCCGCGACAGGTTTCCCCGAAACTGAATAAGCATCACGCGTCAACGATTGACGCCAGCGATGCGTCGTTCGACTCCGGCGGCGCGTAAGCCTTAGCCTGCTGCCGGAAAGGGTCTGTTCGCGTTGGAGCCAAGACGCATAATGCAGAGGATAAACTCGCAGTTGCCGCCTCCCGGTCCTTCGAGTAAAACCTCCGCATGCCGAGCCGGGGAATACTCATCGGATTCACAGTGCGGTGCTGTCGCCGAACCGACGGTCTTGAGCAAAGCCGGGTGCAATCTTCAACTCACGACGGATGTAGCGGACTCTTTGGGCTGGCAGCTCGCCTCCGGAGACGGTTCGACTACCGCGAAACCTGCCGCAATTCTGAAGAACAACAACCATGACGAAACATCGCCGGTTCGCCTTTAGCCTGACTCTGGGAATCTCCATCCTCGCCTCGGTTTCAGTGGCGGCCCCGGGTTCATCCGCGACACCGCCGTTGGCCAATTACGCGCGGCCGTTTGAGCCGCCAAGCCACCCAGCGTACCTGCCGCTGCCGCCCGGCGCGGTCGAACCTGCCGGCTGGCTGCGCGACTGGTGTCTGGCGGCGCGCGATGGCTACACGGGCCACATGGGCGAATACGATGACGAGTTCAAGCGCGCCTGGTCGCCGGATCACCAGATGAAAGGCGAAAGGCTGCTCTGGTACAAGGGCGCGTGGCCGTATGAAGGCGGCGGTTACTGGTTCGATGGTTTGGCGCGATTGGGCTTTGCTTTGCACGACGAAGGATTGATCTCGGAGGCGAAAACGCGGCTTGGTGCGGTGGCCGAGCACATGAACACGAACGGTCTCCTGTTTCTCTGGTGGCTGGATCGCAACAATGCGGCGGACCGCCAAGCGGTCAAGGAGGCGCTGGAGGGCTGGCCGCTTTGGGCGAGCGGCCTGCTGGGCCGTGCCATGTCTGGCTACTACGCTGGGTCGCGCGACCCACAGATTTTGGACGCGATGGTCAGGGCTTACGGCAGCGACCCGGATTGTCTGCGATCCATCACCGCCAACATGTCGAATCCGTGGCCCGCCTACGACGCATACTGTTGGACGGGTAACCAACGGATTGCCGAGGCCTTGGATCGGATGTTCAAACAAGAGGGCGGTGCGCTGCTGCCGAATCTCAGCCGGTATCGCAACGCCCCCGACCTGTGCCCCGGCGCGACTGTGGACAATGCGCACGTCGTGGAATTCATCGAGAGCACAACTCCGTGGGCCGTGGGCTATTTATGGACGGGTGACAGGCGCTACCTGGAGGCTGCAATCGGCTGGCATGATCTGTTGGAGCGGATCGCGATGCAACCTTACGGCGTGCCGGTGTCCGATGAGTGGTATGGGCCGACGGGCGCATTTCGCGGCAGCGAAACCTGCGACGTCGCCGGCTATGTGTGGAGTCAGGTGAGCTTGCTCCAAGTCACGGGCGAGGGCCGCATGGGCGATCGGCTGGAGCGGGCTTTCTTCAATGCCGGTCCGGCCACCGTCTCGCGCGATTTCAAGACGCACGTCTATTTCCAGAGCCCGAATCGCTTCGCCAACCTGTCGCCGAATTTCCCGCACGGCCCCATGGCCGGCGGCGGCGTTTACCAATCTAAACACTCACCGCTCTGCTGTACCGCCGCGCTCAATCGCATCGTGCCGTGGTATGTCACGCACCTGTGGATGGCCACCTACGACAATGGCCTGGCCGCTACATGCTACGGCCCCTGCAAGGTGTCGGCGCTGGTGGCCAATCGCGTGCCGGTCGTGATCACGTGCCAGACAGGTTATCCGTTCAACGAAACGATCGAGCTGACCGTGCAGCCGGAAAAGAAGGCCACTTTCCCGCTCGAATTCCGAATTCCCGGCTGGTGCGCCGCGCCGGCCATCAGCGTGAACGGCTCTGAGATTAAGGTCCAGCGGGACGCGAGAGGATTCGTCCGCATCAAGCGAAAGTGGAAAGCGGGCGACAAGGTCCGCTTGCACTTTCCGATGACGCCGATCATCGAGCGTGGTCGCGATGCCGCATCCGGTCCGCCCTACGATGGCGCGCACCGGGTCACACGCGTTACCATCCCAGAAGCCGGCAGCACAAGGGGCGTGCCGTACGCTTCGGTCTCGTATGGCCCGCTGCTCTTTGCGCTGCCCATTGCCGATACGACGGACGCGAACACGCCGGACCCGGCGGCTCGATGGAAATTCGCTTTGGACGTGCAGCATCCGGGCCTCACAGTGGAACGCAAGGCGATGCCGGCGCGCTGGGACTGGCCGCTGGCCGCACCGTTGAAACTGCGCGCAAACGCCGTCGAGATTCCCTGGAATCCGGACCCGAAAGACCCGCGGCTGCCGGCGTTGCCCGTGGCCGGGGTCAACAAGTCCGAAACGATCACGCTTGTTCCCTACGGTTGCACCAAGTTCCGCATCTCCATGTTGCCAGTGACGGCCGAACCCGAGGTGAAGCCGGCGACGATCCGCAGAATTCTGTTCCTCGGCAACAGCATCACCCTGCACGGCCCGAAGGCGGACATCGGCTGGACCAACAACTGGGGCATGGCGGCGAGTGCCGAAGAGAAGGACTATGTCCACTTGGTGACTCGCGCGATCGCTCAACATACCGGCGTGCAACCGCAGATCAAGGTCAAGAACATCGCGGACTTCGAACGCAACTACGCGACCTACGACGTGGATGGAGAACTGAAGGACCTTTTCGCCTTCGACCCCGATCTGGTCGTGCTCGCCATTGGCGAAAACGTGCCGGCGCTCGATGCCGACGACGCAAAGGCGAAATTCAAAGCCGGTGTGAGCAGCATCCTGCGGTGCGCTCTCGCCAAGCGGCATCCGCGGGTGGTGGTCCGCAGTTGTTTCTGGCCGGACACAGCCAAGGACGAGATTCTGAAGCAGGCTTGCGCGGAAGCCAACGCTCGCTTCGTGGATGCCGGTCCCGTCGGACGCGACCCCGCCAATGCCGCGCGCTCGGAACGGTCTTTCTCGCACGACGGCGTGGCCGGTCATCCCGGCGACCGGGGGATGAAGGCTTTGGCGGAGGCTATCGTGCAGGCTGCCTTGAACTGAAACCGCGCTTCCGCATTGCCCGCTGCCCGGGGATCGGTGTACAACCCTCCCATGCCGAGCCGCGACAAACACGCCGAAACCACCCGCAGTTGTCAGCCCCACAACAGCGTCGCTGCTGACACTGTTCTTCCACAAACACTCACACGACGGCAGTTCTTGACGCGTGGTGCGCTGGCTGCCAGCGCGGTGGCGTTGCCATACTTCATTCCGGCTCGCGCGCTCGGGCGTGATGGCAACGTCGCGCCCAGCAATCGCATTGTGATGGGCGGCATCGGACTGGGCGGACGCGGTTCGTACGATCTGGGCGTGATGTTGGGCATGCCGGACGTGCAGTGGGTTGCGGTCTGCGATGTCTTGAAGAGCAAGCGCGACGCGGCCAAGAACCTAGTAGACACCAAGAACGGCAACAAGGATTGCGCCGTTTATAGCGATCTGCGGCAATTCCTCGCCGAGCGCAAGGATGTGGATGCGGTGTTGATCGCCACGGGCGACCGTTGGCACGCGCCAGCTTCCGTGTTGGCAATGCAGGCGGGGAAAGATGTCTTTTGTGAGAAACCGGCGTGCCTGACGATGGCGCAGGGGCAGATGGTGGTGGAAACCGCCCGGCGCTATGCGCGGGTGTATCAAACCGGCGCGCAGCGGTTGAGCGAAGGGCCGCACGTGTTTGGTATCGAGATGGCGCGCTCCGGTCGGTTGGGCCACGTGCATACCGTCTATGCGGACTGCCGCTGGCGCGACGGGTTGCGGCATGACTGGCTGCCCGCCGAACCCGAGCCGCCGAAAGAGGAACTGGATTGGGATTTGTTCCTCGGGCCCTGCCCATGGCGTCCCTACAACAGCGGGTACCTGAGCTCCGGCTGGTATCACTTCTACGATCTGGCCACGGACGTGGCGATGTGGGGCGCGCACACGGTGGCGCAGGCGCTGGCCGGGCTCGACATGGCAAAGGTCAAAACGATCGAGTTCGAATACGCCGGGCCGGACGCCACGATGGTCACACACCTCTCCAATGGCGTGCGGCTGGTGCTGTTCCGCGTCGCCGGCTCGGTCTGGGAACGCTGCGAGTACTGGCATGGCGCGTGTGGCGAACGGTTTGAAGGCAACGAGGGTTGGGTCGCGGCGGCTGACGGTTACACCGAGCCCGACGTCTCCTCGCCGGCACTCATGCGCGATTACCGGAAGGTGCTGGCCGATTACACCAGCCGGACGCAGCGTCCGTTGCACCACGTGCAGGATTTCTTGGACTGTGTCCGTTCCCGTCGCGCCACGGTGGCAAGCCCGGAGGTGATGTACCGCTCGATGTGCATTTGCCTGGCCGCCGACATCTGCGGACAATTGAAACGAAACGTGAAGTTCGACCTCCGCAAGGCCAAGTTCGTGCGCGACGAGGAGGCCAATCGCCTGCGCTCGCGGGCCATGCGCGCGCCGTACTTGATCTGAGGGAGCGCGGATTAGCTGGACAGGATGGCAAGTGATGTTCGAGTTCTGCGGATGGGCAACCTGCAAACCAGTCCATCCACCGCCGCTATTTCCGATAGACCAGGACCATCCCCTCGTTGTTCATCGTGAAGCTGCTGTCTTCAACCGTCCCCTCCGTCATGCCTGCCCCTTGCCATTTCATCGCCAGCTTCGCTCCCTCACGCGTGTAATTCGCCTTCACCTCAATGGGCGCGTTCCGGCCTTCGAGGAACATCTGGCTCACGCACGTGCCATCGGCGTTGATCACAAACTGGCCGGATTGGATCGTCATGGTGTGCCCCTCGTGCGTCAGCGTGCAGGGCACGGGCTTGCCATCCACCGTGGCGAGGGCATACGTCCCGGCGGGATCAACGGTGGTCGCCCGCGCGGGGGCGGCTTTGGAATCGCCTTCGACTTTCGCGTCCGGCTTGCAGCCCGTCCAGAGCAGGGCCGCCAGGGCGCAAATGCTGAACGTGGGAAGAATCCGGCGCGTGATCGACTGTTGCGCGTCATTCAGGAGGACAATTTGTCGTTTCATGGCGCGGATCATACATCCGCTCTGGTACGTGGTGTGAATTGATAATCCCTCCGGCGGCATCAGGAGAATCAATCCGCAACGATCCACGGCGAGTAGGATGGTGCGAACACCGGTGCTTGAGAGACGCTGCAGAAAAGGCGGACAGGATTAACGGGATGGACAGGATGGCAAGCGGCTTTCGGGTTCTTCGGATGAGAATCCTGTCAATCCTGTTCATCCTGTCGATGATTTGCCCGGCTTTTATAGCGGCGCTCTGTGAGCGCCAGGCGTTGCCTTCCCCAACGGCGGCCGTAGCCCGCCACTCCAGCGGCATTGCATAAACGTCCGGGGCGCAGCTTTAAGCTGCCGGACCTATAATCCGAGACAAACTCGCGATTGCCGCCTCCCGGCTTTTCGGGTAAAGCCCACCCATGTCGAGCCGGGAACAACTCGCTGTAGCTTGATCGTCCCCGGAAACTGCAATGCCCAGATGCGGTGGCGAGGCAAACAGACTTGGAAGCGATTCCGAAGGGCTGTGGATTGTGGGGTCACCGCTGCGACCAGCCATTCCGGAGAATGAAAATGCCGCGCCCGCGTATTGACCCCGCGTTACCGAAGAGAACAGAATCATCTCCATGCGAACGAGAGTTTTGAGTGTGTTGAGTGTCGTGCTGTTGTCGATGTTCGGCAGCGGGGCAGGGGCGACGTTGCCGACACAGACGGAATCCCCCGTGGAACGGAATGCGCGCATGCAATGGTGGCGCGAGGCGCGCTTCGGCATGTTTGTGCATTGGGGATTGTATTCCGGCCTCGCCGGCACGTGGGACGGCAAGCCGGTCGGCACGCAGGGCGGCATGGAGTGGATTCAGGAACGCGTCAAGGTGGACACAGACACCTACGCGAAGGCGGCCATACCGAAGTTTCAGCCCACGCCTGGTTTCGCGCGTGAATGGGCGCGGCTGGCCAAACAAGCGGGCTGCCGCTACCTTGTCTTCACCAGCAAGCACCACGAAGGCTTTGCCCTGCACGATTCGAGGGTCAGCGATTACGACGCCGGCTCGGTGTTGCATCGCGATCTGGTGAAGGAGATCGTCAAGGCGTGTCGGGCCGAGGGCCTGAAGGTGGGCTTTTACCATTCGGTGATTGACTGGCATCACGACCAATACGGCTATGCTCTGTCCAAGCAACTTCCGCATCCGCTCAAGGGCAAGCCGTATCCGAACGGCGAGCGCGACCACGCCAAGTATGTGGACTTCCTGCACCAGCAGGTCAACGAACTGGTTTCCAACTACGGCCCGGTGGACGTTCTCTGGTGGGATTACAGCTCGCAGGATTTTCAGGGCGACGCGGCTTGGCGAGCGTCGGATCTGATGCGTGCTGTCCGCGCGAAGCAACCCAGGATCATCATGAACAACCGGCTCTTCCGTAGTCCCGAGGCCGGCTGGTCGGGCATGGGCACGGACGGCTTCATCCCGCGGCTTGATCCGCAATACGGCGATTTTATCACGCCGGAGCAGCACATCCCGGCGACCGGTATGCCGGGTGTGGATTGGGAAACGTGCATGACCATGAATACGACGTGGGGCTACAGCGAGCATGATCACGCGTGGAAATCTGACGAGATGCTGATCCGCAACCTGATTGACATCGCCAGCAAGGGCGGGAATTACCTGCTGAACATCGGCCCGAAAGGCGACGGCAGCGTGCCCGAGGAGAGCGTGAACTCCATGTGCGCCATCGGGACTTGGATGAAGAAGAACGGGGAGGCCATCTACGCGACGAAGGCCAGCCCGTTCGAAAAGCTGAATTGGGGACGTTGCACGCAGAAGCAGCGGTCGCGCAGCGTCACGCGGCTTTACCTGCATGTCTTCGAGCGGCCGGCGGATGGAAAGCTCTTTTTGCCCGGTTTGGTGAACCAGCCCGTGAAGGCCTTCCTGCTGGATGGCAAGACCAAGCTCGCAGTGGCGAAGGAGCTGAATGGGGTGGGGGTGCAACTGCCGGAGGTGTTGCCGGACAGGATTGCCAGCGTGGTGGTGTTGGATATCCAAGGTGCGCCAGCAATCTCGACGTCTCGTCCATGACTGCATCCCGTAATCCCAGGCCCGTTGCTGGCAGTTCGAGGGCGACCCGTGAGGTTCAAGACCGCAAGGCAACCGCCGCCTTGTCCATGGACATGGATCTCGCAGACTTCACTGCGTTCCAGAAGCAGGCGTTGTTCGAGTTGCTGATCCTGGCGATGTATGCCGACGGTCATCTGACCACGGTTGAAGCGGAGCACTTGCAGAAGCTGCTCGCAGCGATGGGGCACGCTGAAGAATCCGATCGCCAGCGTGAATTCGACGCCGCCGTCACCCGCGTCCGGCCGGCGGTCCAATCGCTGGCGAAGGCTCGGGATCATGCGGTGGCGCTGGCGGGGGCGTTCACCGTGCGTCGCCAGCAGCGACAGGTGTATGCCGCCGTGCAGCAGATCATGACCTTTGACCAGCACGTGAGCACGTGGGAAACCACCCTGTTGTCCGAACTGCGGTTGAGATTCCGGGTGTGACGAAGTCCGCCTGGCGGCCACGGCGACGACTGTCGAGCCACGACTTGAGTGCGGGTGGCTGGCCGGAACTGGCGTTGTTCGCGAGTGCACTGGCCGGGCGCACCATGTGCCTCCATGGGGCACTCTGGCGAGAAACCGACGTGCGTGTCGTGATCGACCGGGGGATCGCTCGTCAGTTGCTTTACTCGGAGGGCCGAAGACTGTCATCGGGTCGAGCCAAGCGCTATCCCCGCTTTCGGGGATACTCGGTAATTTCCCATTTACGTACGTTGCACGAATGAATTGAATCGGCGCGCGCGACAAGTACGTGCGGATTCGCAGTTTTGCGGCAGGATTTCAAGACCCGATATGAAACGAACTGTTCAGTTGCTCTCTTTGCTCGGTGCCGTCTTGTGGGCCAATGTAGCTCTTGCACAAGTGGACTACGTGGATCCCACCATTGGCGGCCAGGGCTTCATGCTCGAGCCGACACGCCCCACGGTCCAATTGCCCAACAGCGTGGTCCGCATGTATCCAATGCGGAAAGACCAGCTTGACGACCAGATCCGTTCGTTTCCACTGACAATTATTTCCCATCGGTTGGGCGAGCTGTTCTGGCTGATGCCCAGTGCCGGTGCAGCGGACGACTCCGCGTGGCAGCAGGCGGCGGCCTGGGACCAGGAAGTTACGACGCCATATTATTACTCCACGCGCTTCGACGGTTCGCTGATCCGAACCGAGTTCACGCCCACCGAACGTTGCGGTTACTTCCGGTTCAATTTCCCATCAGGCAAGGCGACAGTGCTCCTCGCGAACCGGCAACCGGGCGAGTTGTCTGCGGGAGTGCATGGGGCCGTCAGCGGCAAGGAGCAATTCCAGGGCATGTGGGCGTATTTCTATGGCGAATTCAGCACGCCGGTTGAGATGCGGACGGGCGCAGCCGGCAAGCAGCAGCGCGTAGCGATTTCTGCGGCGAATCAGTCCGTGTTGGAGTTTCGCTACGGGATTTCGTTTATCAGCGTTGGGCAGGCCCAAAAGAATCTCCGCCGGGAAATCCCAGCCTGGTCGTTCGAGAAGGTAAAGCGCGCTGCGCGTGACCGCTGGAACCACGTGCTTGGCCAGGTGCAAGTCACCGGCGGAACCGAGGCGCAGAAACGCGTTTTCTACACCGCGCTGTGGCGCTGCTACGAACGGATGATCAACATCACCGAGGACAGGAAATACTACAGCGGCTTCGATCACGCGGTGCATGAGGACGCCCGCCCGTTTTACGTGGACAACTGGCTATGGGACACCTATCGGGCCTTGGAACCGCTGCATACCCTGCTCAATCCCGAGATGGAGGCCGACAAGCTCCAATCCTACGTCCGCATGTATGAGCAATTGGGCTGGATGCCCAACTTCGCCGTGCTCTACGGCAATCACGAGTGCATGACGGGAAACCATGCCGCTCCCTGGATGGCCGACGCGTGGTTCAAGGGCGTTCGCAATTTCGACCTGAAGACCGCTTACGCAGGGTTGCGGAAGAACTCGCTCGAAGGGACCTGGCTTCCCTGGCGGAGAGGGCCCAAGTGCTCGCTTGACGACTTCCTGAACGAACACGGCTACATGCCCGCCTTGCGGCCCAACGAAACGGAGACGGTCGCGCGCGTGCATCCTTTTGAACGTCGCCAAGCGGTCGCGGTCACTCTGGCCCAGAGTTGCGACGATTGGTGCAACGCTCAGATCGCCCGGGCACTCGGCAATGACGCCGACTACCAGCTCTTCCTTAAGCGCGCGGCCAATTACAAGAACGTGTACCGTACAGAGAAAAACTCCGTTTGGCCCAAGGATGCGCAAGGCAACTGGATCGAGCCCTTCGATCCCAAATTCTCCGGTGGCATGGGAGGACGTGCTTACACCACGGAGAACAACGCCTACACTTACGATTGGGATGTGCAGCACGATTTCCAGGGGCTGTTTCAATTGATGGGCGGCATCGGTCGCGCCGAAGCGAAGCTGGATCAGCTTTTCCGCGAGGGTTTGGGCCGATCGAAATATGAGTTGTGGTCTGTCTTCCCCGACGCGTCCGGCTTGGTGGGCCAATTCTCGATGGGCAACGAACCGAGCTTGCACATTCCGTATCTCTACAACTACCTCGGCGCGCCTTGGAAAACGCAAAAGCGCATCCGCATGCTGCTCGAAACCTGGTTCCCCGACACGTTGCTCGGTATTCCCGGTGATGAAGACGGCGGCGGCATGAGTGCGTTTGTGGTGTTCTCCATGTTGGGTTTTTACCCGGTCACACCGGGCGTGCCGGTATATGACATCGGAAGCCCGGTCTTTAACAAGGTCAACATTCGCCTTTCCAACGGAAGAAGTCTGAAGATCGTGGCGCGCGATAATTCCAGAGACAACAAATACGTCCAAAGCGTCAAGGTGAATGGGCGGGCTCGCCCACAAGTATGGTTTCGTCATGCAGATGTAGCTCACGGCGGTACCATCGAACTGCAAATGGGCAACACGCCGAATACAAAGCTCGGCGCTGAGCCGACAGTCTTCCCGCCCTCGGCCCTCTCTTTGAATCCCGCCGCTTTCGCGGAAGTCGCCGAGCCGCTACCCAAATAACTCGCACCGTCTGGCACTCCACCTTGGTGGACTTCTCCCAGTTTCGTCCGGTCTTGGTGCAGATTGGCAAGGTGCTGCTCGGTTCGTTGGGCCGAGATATCGCGTGACCGGCACGAATGCCCAGCCTCCCAAGCACGATGTCCCTACCAGATTCACTGGGCACGGCTACTCTCCGCAACTCTAGCGTGCAGCCAAGCAGACAAACGTCGCCCTGGGGTCTTGGGGTTTCAACTAGTCCTATGTCCGTGTCGGCCCTCTTCGCTTGTTTGCGCTTCGATACCTCGCGAGTTTGCCCGGCTGACACGCCATGGCCAGTGGCTTCCTGCACACTCGAGAGCGCACAAAAGCTGGGAAGAGCCCGCCTCCCCGCTTTCGGGGATACTCAGCCTCCCATGAGGGGGCTAGCATGTCGGCACACTCCATGAATTCGTGAAGTGGGAAGCGCGTGGTGGCAAACGCCTGATGGGCGAAGGGTTCGCTGTAGAACTCGGACCCAGGGGCACAACAACAACGTGAAATGAACAGAACAATCCGAACAAACTCGATACTTGTGTGCGCCCTGCTGGGCGTCATGATTGCTGGCCCGGCTCAGGGGGCCACCATTCGCTACCGACAGAGTGGTGACTGGACTCAAACCGCCCCGCTCAATGATCAGCCGGGTTGGCAAAATGTCTCATCCGTGCCCACGACGGCCGATTTGGGGCGTCTCAACTGGGGCAATAATACCGTTACGCTGACCACGACCGAAACGATCGGCAGGTTGCAGGTTGGTGTCGATGAGCGGGGCAACCTCATCATTGCCAATGGCGGAACCCTGACGACGGTTGCTGGTTCAGGTCAGAACGGTGATGTGACGATCGGGCAAGGGAACAACCCGGCCGGCACAGGAACCATGACCGTGGAAAGCGGCGGCACCTTGAACGTCGCAAATATCCTGTACCACGGGAACATAGCCAATGGGACCTCGGATATCTTCGGTACGGTCAATGTCGGATCCCATCTCTGGACCGGCTGGACGGCAGGGACGATCGGAACGATTAACGTCAACAACGGCGGAGTTCTCAACGTGTCGGGCATGCTTGGGCTGAACTGGCAGAACAATGGCGCGGTTGGATACGTGAACGTCAATGATGGCGGTGTTCTGAATCTCTCCCAGATTCAAGGTGAGGGTAACTCGATTCGGGGCAGCTCGCTGCTGGATATTTCGGGAAGCGGCGTGGTCACGATTCCCGGCGACCTCACCGCCGTGATGAGTGCTTATACCAATGCCTTGAAAATCAAGGCCTATGGCGGACTGGGCACGGTGGGGATTGACTACAACAACACGAACGCGGGCAAGACGACGCTCTTCGCGATCGCTCCTCTGACTCCTCCGCCAACCGAGGTTGTTTGGAATCCGGCGGCCAATCCGTCTGGCACGGGCAAGTGGAACGAGAAAACCAACTGGACCGGCTTTGTTGCTCCGGCCAGCGTGACCAAGGTGACCTTCAATGTCGTCGGCGCAATTCCTTGCACCGTGACCAATGCGGCGGTTGCGGATCGTGTGGTCATGGGCGACGCCGGTCCTGGAGGTGTCCTGATCGTCACCAGCGGCGGCAGCCTGACCTGCGGTGCTGTGAGTGCGAGCGCCATCGGCCTGAACAGCAACGCACTGTTGGTTGTTGAAGCCGGCGGGGCGGCCAGTTTTGGAGCCGACCTGCAAATTGGTTTGGATCCGGGATCAGACGGCCAGTTGACCATGAATGGCGGAACGGTGTCGGTTGCCGGCATGTTCAGCCTGGGCTGGCAAGGCGGAAAAGGGATCGCACGTATCAATGGCGGCACATTGAAGCTCTCCCAGTGGGATGTTTCCGGCCAGTCAATCCAGGGCGATTCCGTGTTGGATGTGACCGGGCCGGGCGTGGTGGTGATCAATGGGAATCAGCAAGACTCGGTGAACAATTACGTCAGCACCGGCCAGATCACGAACCATGCCGGACCGGACACGCTCGTGGTGGACTACAACAACATCAATGTGGGTAAGACCACGATCTACCCGATGGGTGTTTATCTCCCACCGGAGCGGGTCACTTGGGATCCGGCGGCCAATCCGTCCGGCAATGGTCTGTGGAGCGAGAGCGCCAACTGGTCCGGCGGCGTGGGGCCGAGCAACGTGACCGAAGTGCGATTCAATGTCGCCGATGCCATCCCTTGCACGGTGTCCAATGCGGCGTTTGCCAAAGTCATGCGCATAGGGCTCGGCGGTCCCGGAGGCACGCTGATCATAACCAACGGCGGCAGTCTGGCTTGCAGCAGTGCCGATGAGTGGAACTCCATCGGCATGAACAACACCGGCCTCCTGGTGGTGGAAAACGGCGGGTCGGCCAGTTTTGGGAATCATCTATGGATTGGCTTCGAGCCAACAGCAGATGGCACGCTGAT
>CAZWJC010000041.1:0-32720 GCA_964634255.1 uncultured Verrucomicrobiota bacterium
AAGGCGGAGTCGCTGGGGTATCGCGAGCTCGCCGCGCCGCTCATCGAATACCTGAAGCAGATGGGCTTCAACCATGTCGAGTTCATGCCGGTGGCGGAGCACGCGTTCTATCCGTCGTGGGGCTATCAGGTGACGGGCTTTTACGCGCCGACGAGCCGCTACGGGACGCCGGAGGATTTCCAGTTCCTCGTCAACGAACTCCACCGCGCGGGCATCGGCGTGATCATTGACTGGGTGCCGGCGCATTTCCCGCGCGACGAATGGGCGCTGGCGCGCTTCGACGGCACCGCCCTCTACGAGCACGAAGACCCGCGCAAGGGCGCGCACCAGGACTGGGGCACGCTGATCTTCAACTACGGCCGGCACGAGGTCGTGAATTTCCTCATCGCCAACGCGCTCTTCTGGTGCGACCGCTTCCACATTGACGGCCTGCGCGTGGACGCCGTGGCCTCGATGCTCTACCTCGATTACTCGCGGAAGCACGGAGAGTGGATTCCCAACAAGTATGGCGGCCGCGAAAACCTGGAGGCCATCGAGTTCCTGCGGCAGTTCAATCACCTCGTCCACACCGAGTTTCCCGGCGTGATGACCATCGCCGAGGAATCCACCGCCTGGCCGCAGGTGACGCGTCCGCCCTACCTCGGCGGGCTGGGCTTTTCTTTCAAGTGGAACATGGGCTGGATGCACGACACGCTGGAGTATTTCAGGCGCGACCCCGTGCACCGGAAGTATCACCAGCACGATCTCACGTTCGCGATGCTCTACCACTACCACGAGAACTTCATCCTGCCGCTCTCGCACGACGAGGTGGTGCATGGCAAGCGCTCGCTGCTCGGCCGGATGCCGGGCGACGACTGGCAGCGCTTCGCGAACCTGCGCGTGCTGCTCGGTTATGAGTGGATGTTCCCGGGCAAGAAGCTGCTGTTCATGGGTGGCGAGATCGGCCAGAGCTCCGAGTGGAACGCCAACGCGCAAGTCGAATGGTCCTTGCTCGAAGCCGGCCCGTATCACAAGGGCCTCCAGCAGTTCGTGAAGGACCTGAACCAGCTTTACCTCGCCGAGCCTGGCCTGTGGCAGGCGGACTACGACCAGGGCGGCTTCGTGTGGATTGACGCCTCGGACAACCAGCAAAGCGTGATGTCGTTCATCCGGCAGGAACCGGAGCGCACCAGCGAAGTGGTGGTGATCTTGAATCTGACGCCGATGCCGCGCCTGAAGTACCGCATCGGCATGCCGCGTCCGGGCAAGTGGATCGAAGTGCTGAACAGCGACGCGGCGGTGTACGGCGGGAGCAACGTGGGCAACATGGGCGGCGTGGTGGCCGAAGACCAGGATTGCCACAATCAATCCTACTCGGCGGAATTCACCTTGCCGCCGCTGAGCATCATCGCGTTCAAGCCGGAACGGGTGGAGGCTGCGCCGACGCCGACAGCAGCCAAACCGACGGAGGAAGGGCACTGAATGATCTGTCAGTGCCATTGGGCCTGGGCTTAATGTCGTGGCTCTCACAAAACATTGGAGACTGATCCTCGTGGTCGCTGCCGCCGCGGCTGCCGGCTGCGTCTTCTCTTGGCTCTGGGTGATGACACCCGCCCCCAAGGTTCAACTCCGCTGCTTGTATGTCACCAACAATGTAGTCTTTGGATACCCGGAGGGCGTCTTTGAACTCAAGAACGGGACTAGTCACAGCATAAGCACATCAGGCGGTCCATTTGAGAGCGGTGGGTGGCGCTGGACATACCTCTGGACATCAGATGCTTTCCAACTGCATCTCTTCCTATCCCCTGGTGGCGTGCGGACGTTCCGACTTTGTGTGCCCGAGAAGGGCGGCCCGTATCGGCTGGTGCTATGTTACAGCCGAGAGCCTTCGAGGCCGCCCTTTGCGGCGAACCTTCGGCTGCGCCTCGAAGATCTTCTATACAGTACGATTTCCCACAAACTGAGATGGCGACTGGAAGGGGATTACTTTGTCCAGAGCCAGCCTTTCACGGTCTCCGATGGCCCCCCGATTAGAAACGAGGACATTCCAGTCGTGGGTGTGCCAAGGCACTGATCCGCGGCTTTCAACAGAGTCACTTCAGTTGGAGCCGCGATGCCCCCCTCGCTTCCTACTGGATGCCAGGGTTGTGGCGCGAGAAGTCATCGCTCGCCCTTCGTTCGGCCCTTTCAGGGCCGGGGTTCTTTGACGCCGGTCCCGTGGGTTTCACCCACGGCTATTCACGTCGCATCCCTTCGGAATTCTTGCCCCATGCCCTTTCGCGCCCTTACCCAAAAAGCGATTGAACCCTCCAGCCACGGCGGTAGATTTCCGGCGATGAAGACGCTGACGGTAGATGACGAACAGCGTATCCGGCTGCCAGACGCCGCGCCGCAATTTGCTTTCCTCTATCACGCGCTCGGGCTGCACATGCAGATGGGTTGGTGAAAGCACTCAGTCAACGAGCGGAACAATTCGAGAAACGATGAAGCCATGAATGAACCTGACCTAGTGCGTCGCGAAGGCTTTCTCGTAATGGGCACGGTGACCCGTAGAAAGCCTGGGACCGAGCGTCCGGAAACGTTCGTGTCAATCTGGAGCAATTTTGAGGCGCACCGGCAGCGCGTCCAGCTCCTCAGTGTGGATTCGAAGTATTACGGCGTCAGCTTTGCGGCCGGCCCGGACGGGAGCTTCGATTACCTGGCCGGTATGGCGGTTCGTCCGGTTGCGGAAACGCCCGCGGGTCTGGAAGTCCGTGCGGTGCCGGCGGCGACCTATGCCGTATTCGCCTGTCCGGTCCAATCCATCGGGGAGACGTATCGGTACATTTTTGGCGAGTGGCGGGCGCGATCTGGCTGCGTCACAGATGACGCATCCCCTGCCTTTGAGGAGTATCCGCCCGCGACCGACACGAACGCCGCCGTACTCCTCCACATTCCGATCCGGGAGAATCGCGCCAAGTGAAGAAGTGAAGAAGGGCCAAGCAGCGGGTGCACCGAACGCCGCAATGACGCTACCGTTCCATGTTCCGGCGAAGGTTGGGAGGCTAAGTGGATTCCGGGGCTATGGATTCCGCACCTTGAAGTTGAGGCCGCGCAGGGCGTTCTTCAGATTGTCCGGGAAATCATCAGGATTCTGGTAGAAGTAGTACTCGCGCCCGCTCGTGCTCCAACTTGCCAGGAAGTACATCCGCTCGGCCTTCACCCAGTCGGCGGCGCCGTCGGCGTAGACCTGATTCCCGCCCACGGGTTTGTCGGTTTTTGCGCCCCGGTGTTGCGGCATGTTGGCATAGACGAATTCGCGCCCCGGTTCGGTGCCGCCCCATTTGCCGTTGATCTTGCCGACGGGGTCCGCGGCGAGGGTCCAGGTGGACTTGGCCTGGCCCAGCTTGACCGGACTGCGCGAGGGAAAGTTTCCGGCGGAGTTGTTCCAATTGGTAATGCCGCCAAAATACTGGAAGCCGATCACCCACTGCGGATACTCCGGCTCGAGGATCGGCAGTCCGGGACGGTTGGCGCATGTCCACACCGAAACGGCATTTGACCGTACTGCGAGTCCAACCTGGGTGGCTGCCGAAGCTTCGGGTGGATTGAGGCAGTTCTGCACCCAAAACCCGGCATAACGGGCTTGAAGCACGCGGTCGGCATTGTCGAGGGCGTAAATGTTCACGCCCACTGCGAGTTGGCGCAGGTTGCTCTTGCAGGCTGCCCGTTTGCCTTTCTCCTTCGCTGCTCCCAGTGCGGGGAGGAGCATCGCTGCGAGGATGGCGATGATCGCAATGACGACGAGCAGTTCGATCAAAGTGAATGCGCCGGCGGTACGACGTGTGCGACACATAGGCTGGATCATGAATAACACCTATCACTCCAGATCGGCGAATTGCCAGCAAAAAGTCGGCGCATCGGCGCAGAATCTCCGGGGGGCTTCCGATGCCTGCGTCCGTTCTGTTTTCGTGTGCCGGTGGGGGGGTATGGTGTCCAGTGACACAATTCGAGTCTTCGGTTCAGCCGCCCTGCGCCCAAGTCGGCTCGTGGCCGAACAAGCCCGGCGATGGCCAGGGGATGGATTGCTGTCCGAATGAAGTTGATTGACTGAATCTTGGTCGGTCCGGGAGGAGGACAACTCACTGCACGTGTCGCTCGTGGCGGCGATCAGCCGAAGCTCAAGCCTTCCTTCTTTCCGACCTCCGTAATGAACTTCGCGCCGGCCGCGTACTCTTCCGCTGTCTTGAGGTGCTCGATCATGAGCGGCGGGTTCTGGGGTAACTGCGCCAGCCGGCGCAGGAACGTGGCGTAGTCCAGCGAACCCGTGCCCGGGACGACTTCGCGGAAGTGGACGTTCATCTCGATGTCCCAAGTCAGGTCCTTGGCGTGGCAGCTCACGATCCAGCGTCCCAGCTTGTCGAAACACTCGTTCAGCAAGTCGGTGTTCCGGTAGAACTTCTCCGGCGAGTTGACGAGGTTGCAGGGATCGAGATGCACGGCGAATGCCTTGCGGTCCACGGCGCGGATGAGCTTGAGGCAGTTGTCCGGCGTGTGCGGCATCGCCCAGCCCATCATCTCGTAGCAGAACTTCGCCCGCCGCGGCTTCACGGCGTCAATGATCTGGCGTGCGTTCTCGACGGCGGCGTCAAAGAACTTCGGCGAGAAATTGTCCGGGTGCGGGCCGAACCACGAGGTGGGATTGAACGAGCCGGCGATGTCCACGCAGCAGCCCGCGCCGATGGCTTCCGCCAAGGCCAATCCGTCCGTGACGGTTTGCAGGTTCGTTCTCCGCTTGGCGGGGTCTGCGTCGAGCAGGTTCACCCAGCGTCCCACTTCGGCGATGATGACGTCATGTTTGGCAAATGCGTCGGCCAGCGCCCTAATGCGGGCAGAATCGTTCAGTGTCACGTTGGGACAATATGCCGCCCGGTAGCCAAGACTGCGATGGGCGCGGGCCAGTTCCTCGGGCTCTTCGGTCTTGGCGAAGGCCGGTCCGCCCAAACGCAAGGCGTGGGGTGGTTTGTGACTTGAACCGGCGAACGCCGAGCCGGAGTTGGCAACGAAGCTGAGGGTGGCGGCGGCTAGGGTGGTTTGCTGAAGGAAGTCACGACGCGTAGTTTGCATGGCGGCTTTGTCGCATCCCAACAGGAGGTTGGCAACACGGAAGTGCTCGGTCCGCTACTTCTGGCTACGGGCCTGACTTCGTCACCCTGGCCGACCGTCGCGCAGTGGTCTGCTCAAGCCCCAACGATGTTCATTTCAGCGCCCGCAGCGCCAATGTCTTCCAAAGCAGGCCGGTGTTGTTGGTGATGAGACCGTCCACGCCCAAATCGAGCAGTTCATTGGCGACCTTCGGATCGTCTATGGTGTAAACCCAGACCTTGAGTCCACGCTGGTGGGCGAGGGCGACGGCTTCCTTCGTCACGTCTTTGTTCCAGACGGCGATCTTGGCGCCCGTCTTTGCCAGTTCATCCAGCCAATCTGCGCTCAACGCCTTCTCCTTGGTGGTGGGCTTGCTGCCATCGGCGAGGCGACCGGGACAGCCCAAGGCCCCGAGCACCTGATTGGGCTGAAGCGCGTGGAATTCGCGGAGGAACTGCCAGTCAAAGGACTGCAGGACGAGTTGGTTGATCAGCTTCTTTTCGGTCAGCAGCTTCGCCATCGTGGCCGCATCGCCTTCCTTCCGCTCGATCAACGTCATGCCGCCACCGCCTTGAATCGTATCGAGGGCTTCAGCCAGAGTGGACAGTCTAGTGCCGGCGAATTTCGCGTCGAACCACTTGCCCGCGTCGAGCGTCTTGAGTTCCGCGATGGTTTTGGAGGCGAGGCCGATCTTCGCTCCGCCCCAGAGATTCGTCGCGTCGGTGGTCCGATCCAGTGTGTAGTCGTGCAGCACCATCGGCACGCCTTCCTTGCTATGGTGGGTATCCAGTTCCACGAAGTCTGCCCCCGCCGCCAAAGCCAGCTTGAAGGCCGGCAACGTGTTCTCCGGAGCGATGGAAGAGTATCCCCGGTGCGCGATGATCAGGGGGCGGTGGCCTTCGACAAGGGCAAGGGCAGGAGCTTTCATGTCTTGAGCGAGCAGTGGTAGGGACGCTTGCACGCCTGCCAATGCTATGAGTGCAACAATCGAACTGGTAACGCGTTTCACGACGCGAAACTGTACGGGGACGATGCGCCGGGCAAGTTGAAAGCTTGAATAAATAGTCGCTGCACCCGTGCCCATCCGCGTCCGGCGTTGTGGAGAAGTTGAAGGCCGCAGCTCGTTTGGCGGTGGCGCCCATCAAAGAAGGTGTTGACACTTGTTCCCTGGGTTTATTTAATGTCCAAAATTGTCCAAAGCGTAGGACAATTGGCTGAAGCGTTATGCAACTGACCGTTCGCAACGTCGCCGAGTTGTTGGACATCTCGGAGAAGACGGTCTATCGCTGGGTCGAGGAGGGGAAGCTGCCGGGCTATCGGTTGAGCGGACAATATCGGTTCCATCGCGCGGAGTTGCTGGAGTGGGCGACGGCCAACAAGATCCAGGTCACGCCGAAGATCTTTGAGGAAACCGAGGCCAACGCCGCCCCGCTCCCGGAATTCCATGAGTGCCTGCAAGTGGGCGGCGTGTTCTACCGCGTCGGTGGTGGCGACAAGGCATCCGTGCTCCAAAGCGTCGTCGAGATGTTGCGTTTGCCCGATGGCGTGGACCGGGCTTTTCTCCTCCAGGTCTTGATGGCGCGCGAAGCGCTCGAACCGACGGCGCTTGGTGACGGCATTGCGATCCCTCACGTGCGCAACCCGATCGTGCTCCACGTCCAACGCCCGCTGGTGACGCTTTGCTTCCTGGAAAAAGCCGTGGAGTTTGGCGCGCTGGACGGGCAGCCGGTGCATACGCTTTTCACGCTCATCAGCCCGACAGTAAAGGCGCACTTGCACCTGCTTTCGCGCCTGACTTTTGCGTTGCGCGACGCTGACTTCAAGGCGCTCATCCTGCGCCAGGCGAGCCGCGACGAAATCCTGGCTGCCGCGAGGCGCATTAGCGAAAGCCTGCCCAAACCCACCGCTCCCATGGTCGAGCCGGTGGCGAAATGATTTCGTTTTACGATCCGTGAACCTCCCAACCTCCATTGCATTCCGCCCGAAACTGTTCGACACCCTCCGCGGCTACACGCGGCAAGACTTCAGCGCCGATCTGATCGCCGGCATTACCGTGGGCATCGTGGCCTTGCCGCTGGCAATGGCCTTTGCCATTGCCTCAGGCGTTTCGCCGCAGGCGGGCATCTTCACGGCGGTTATTGCCGGCTTCATCATCTCGGCGCTCGGCGGCACGAAGGTTTCCATCGGCGGTCCTACCGGGGCATTCATCGTCATCCTTTACGGCATCAATGCCAAGTTGGGCCCCGAGAATCTCGCCATCTGCACCATCATGGCGGGCATCATCCTGTTTATCATGGGGGCGGCGCGGCTGGGGACGATGATCAAGTTCATTCCCTATCCGGTGACGATGGGTTTCACCTCGGGCATCGCAGTGCTCATCTTCAGCACCCAGATCAAAGACTTCTTCGGACTGAACGTCGAGAAAGTGCCGTCGGAGTTTATCGAGAAAATGAAGGTGCTGTTTGAGCACGCCGGAACGGTCCAATGGCCCACGGTGGCTCTGGCGGCGGCCTCGCTGGCGATCATCATCTTCTGGCCCAAGACCTGGCAGCGGCGGGTGCCCGGCTCGATCGTGGCATTGGTGCTGGGAACGGCCGTGGTGGCCTTGTTCCAAATTCCGCCGGAGATGATCCAAACCATCGGCAGCAAGTTCGGCGGTATTCCTCAGGCCCTGCCTTCGCTGCAGAAACCTGCGCTCGAATGGGAAAACATCCGGCAACTGTTCCAGCCCGCCACCACGATCGCGCTGTTGGCGGCGATTGAATCGCTGCTCTGCGCCGTGGTCGCCGACGGCATGGTGGATGACCGTCACAATTCCAACCAGGAACTCATGGCCCAGGGCATTGCCAACGTCGTCAGCCCGCTCTTCGGTGGCATCGCGGCGACGGGTGCCATTGCCCGCACCGCCACGAATGTGAAATGCGGCGCCCGCACGCCGGTCGCGGGCATGGTTCACGCCGTGACGTTGCTGGTGATCATTCTGGCTGCCGCGCCCTTGGCAAAGTTCATCCCGCTGGCGACGCTGAGCGCCGTGTTGGTCAACGTCGCCCTCAACATGGGCGAATGGCACAACTTCAAACGCCTCCCCAAATGGCCGCGTAGCGACGCCGCGGTGTTCCTCACCGCGTTCGGCCTGACGGTCATCATTGACCTGACGGTCGCGGTGGAGATCGGAATGGTGCTCGCCGCCGTGCTCTTCATCAAACGCGTGTCCGAGACGACGCAGATCACCGCGGTGGACGAGGCCACGGAGACCGAGGGCTCACAGCATTCGCTCGTCGGCAAGGAGATTCCGAAAGGCGTCATGATCTATCGGATCTTCGGTTCGTTTTTCTTCGGCGCGGTGGACAAGCTGGAGAGCGCCCTCAAGCGCGAGAAGAAAGAGCCGGATGTGCTCATCCTCCGCATGCGGAAAGTCCTCGCAATGGACGCCACCGGCTTGAATGCCTTGGAAGACTTGTACGAGCGATTGCGGAAGCGCGGGAAACACCTCGTTCTTAGCGCGCCGCATACCCAGCCGCTGTTCATGATGGACAAGGCGGGTTTCCTTGACCGGCTGGGCAAGGAGAACGTCTGCGCGAACATCGAACTCTCACTTGACCGGGCCCGCGAGATTTTAGGCCTGCCGCCCGCGACACCAAGCGATCCGCTGCACGCGGAGAAGCAGAAGATCGAAGCCGCGCGACAGGAATTGTCGAGCGCGCTCGAACGCGCCAGCAAGGTGCTCAATGCGCCGCCGGGCAACGAGACGAAGAAGTAATGAACTTCCCAAAGTCAACGCGTCTGATCAGTGGCTGCTCCAGCCACGAGGCCGTTGACTGGGCGGGCAAGGGAAGGAGGCTGGTGACATGTATCTGAACGTCATCCAGCTCGCGGAATCGTTCGGCGTCGAGGAAAGCGTCGTTGAATGTTGGGTCCGCAACGAAGCCTTGCCCGCCATCGAAGACCGAGGCCGTTTGCTGTTCGACCGCGTGCAGGTTGTCGCGTGGGCAGCGGAACGCGGGCGCGTGGCCAAGGCTGGCTTCCTGGCGCCAAGTCGTCCGACAACCAGTCCTGGACGCAGCCTTGAAGCGCTGCTTCGCGTTGGTGGAGTCTGGCGCGACGTGCCAGCCGCCGAGATCGTCAACACGCTGGAGCGCGTCGTCGCCGCGCTGCCCGGCACGACGCCGGAGGTGCGCAAGATTCTCTCCCAGCGGCTGCATGCTCCGGGCGGCGTTACGTGGGCGCCGGTGGGCGGCGGACTGGCTTTGCCGCACTTGCGGGCGCACGTGGCTTTGGGTCGCGATTCCGGTTTGCTCGCCATCGTCATGCTGCGAGACGCGTTACCCCTGAGTGAGCCGCCGCCAGACGGTGTGCCGGTGATGCGACTGTTGTTTTTCATCGCGCCATCGCCGCGGGCGCATCTTGAACTGCTCGCCCAACTGAGTTCCGCGCTGAAGCGTGGGCCGTTGCGCGAACGCCTGCTGAATGCGGCTTCGGACGAGCAACTCTTCGCGGCGTTGGCTGCGGGCGGGCTTGTCAAGGAGGGTCAAGCATGATCGGCTGGCTGCTGCTTGTCGCGCTGATCGCGACCTTGTTGGCGTTGGCCAGCGCGCGACGCGCTCCGCGTCTTTGGTTGGCGGCGACACTGACCGCATCGGTGGCGGCGCTGGCGTCGGCGGTGGACGTGCTTTCGGGAGTCGGGACTTGGGAATTGCATTCTGCATTTCGCATTGGCGGTGAGCAACTGAGCCTTCGGCTTGATCCCATCAGCGCCTTCTTCCTTGCGCTGCTTGCGGTGCTCGGCGGGGTCGGCGCGGTGTATGCCTGCGAATACTGGCCGGACGCGGCGCATCCGCGATCAGCCAAGTCCGGTCGCGCCTGGTGGAATGCGATGATCGCCTTCATGGCGCTGGTGCTGCTGGCTGCCAACGGTCTGCATTTCCTCATCGTCTGGGAACTCTTCGCCGTCAGTGCGTTCTTCCTGATAACGCGGGAGCGTCATCGCCGTGAGGTCCGAAACGCCGGCTGGCTCTACCTTGTGGCGTCACACGTGGGCACGCTCTGCCTCTTCGGTTTCTTCGCTGCGATGGCGGCGCGCACGGGGAGTTGGGAACTGGGACCGATGCGCGATCGTGTAGATCTCGCGCCGCTGTTTTGGCTGGCGCTGGCGGGCTTCGGGTTGAAGGCCGGCCTCTTTCCGCTGCACATCTGGCTGCCCTCCGCCCACGCCAACGCACCCAGCCATGTCTCGGCGATTCTCTCCGGCGTCGCGATCAAGATGGGCATCTACGGTCTGGTGCGCTTCAGTGGTTGGCTGCCGGTGCCAGAAGCAGCGGCGTGGACCGTCGCAATCTTGGGTGTGGTGAGTGCGGTGCTGGGCGTGGCGTTCGCGTTGGGCCAACACGATCTCAAACGCCTCTTGGCCTACCACAGCGTTGAGAATATCGGCATTATCCTGATCGGGCTCGGCTTCGCGCTCGTGGCGGCGACGAACGGAAATCCGGCTTGGGCGCAACTCGCGTTCGTCGGTGGCTTGTTGCATGTCTGGAATCACGGCTTGTTCAAGGCGCTGCTGTTCCTCGGTGCAGGTTCGGTCCTGCACGCCACCGGAACACGTGAGATGAGCAAGCTCGGCGGACTCTGGCGCGCGATGCCCTGGACGGCGGGTTGTTTCACGCTCGGTGCGGCGGCGATTTCCGGGCTGCCACCACTGAACGGTTTCGTGAGCGAGTGGCTGGTGTATCTCGGGTTGTTCGATGCGGTGAGTTCGCGCGGTCCCGTGGCCTGGATTGCCGTGCCGGCTACGGTGTTGCTGGCGGTGACCGGCGCGCTGGCACTCGCCTGCTTTGTGAAGGTCGTGGGCATCGTCTTTCTTGGCTTGCCGCGCAGCGAGGCTGTGACGCACGCGCACGAGTCCGGCAAGCTCATGCGTGGACCGATGCTGGTGCTCGCGGCGGCTTGCGCCGCCATCGGTTTGATGCCGGTGTTCTTTTGGCCGGCTCTGGTCCGGGCCGCAGTGGAGTGGCAACCGGCTTGGACCGATACCTTCATTCCACAGCCGCTGTTTGCGCTGGCAGGATGTAACGTCGCCTTTGCGGTGCTCGGCTTGATCGCCGCCGTTCTACTCTGGCGACGCGTCCGGCAGAATGGCGTGAGCCGAGCCGGGACGTGGGACTGTGGCTACGCGGCGCCGACGGCGCGCATGCAATACACGGCGGGTTCCTTTGCTGGGATCATCACCGGCTGGTTTGGCTGGATTCTGCGGCCGGAGCGGCACGGGAGATTGCCCGAAGGGAACTTCCCGGCGTGTGCGCATTTTGCGGAACACACACCGGAGACCGTGCTGGAGAAAATTGTCGAGCCGATTGGCGCGGGCGTGATGGTGGTTTCCACCGCCGTGCGTCGCCGCCAGCACGGCCGCATCCAATCTTACATTCTCTACCTGTTGCTGGGGCTGATCGCGCTGGCGATTCTCACTTTTTGGGGAGGTGCGCGATGAGCGTGTGGCATGCTCTAGCTTCGGCGCGCGGCTGTCCCTGCCGCAGCAGTGTGATCTGCGAGTCTGATCCAGGAGAAACCCGACGCGCCTGTTCTATTTCATGTGCTGCGGGTGAGACACCCGCGCTCCAATCCGAAGGGGAAGGAGGTGCGCGATGAGACTCACCCTCGATATCATCCTGCGCCTCGTCGTCTGGCTGCTGCTCGCTCCGCTGGTGCCGGGCATCATCAACAAAGTAAAGGCCTGGGTCGCGGGTCGGCGCGGGCCGCCGGTACTTCAGCTCTATTTCGATCTGGCGAAGCTCTGGCAAAAGGGCGTGGTGCTCAGCACCGCTGTTTCGCCTGGGCATATCGCCGGACCAGCCGTGGCGTGGGTGGCGGTGCTCGGCGCGGCGGTGTTGCTGCCGCTGGGACCGGCGGGAACAGCGCTGGCTTTCCGCGGCGACGCGCTTTTGTTTGTTTACCTGCTCGCGATGGCGCGGTTTTGCATGAGCTGCGCCGCGCTGGACACGGGGTCGGCCTTCGAGGGCATGGGGGTGGCGCGCGAAGTGAGCTATGCCGTGCTGGCCGAAGCCGCCGTCATTACGACTCTGCTGAACCTCGCCTTGCAGAGCAGCAGCATCTCGCTGGGCACGATGCTCGTGCCGTCGGCGGGCGCGGGCGCGGGCTTGCTGGCTGCGGGACTATTCCTTGTGCTGCTCGCCGAAAACTGCCGCGTGCCGTTCGATGATCCGAACACGCATCTTGAACTGACGATGATCCACGAGGTCATGGTGCTTGATCACAGTGGGCCTCCGTTCGCGGCGATCCTGCATGGCGCATCGGTGAAGCTGCTCCTGCTCTCCGTCTTGCTGGCGGAGGCGGTGCTGCCCATCGGCGAGCTTTCGCCACTGGCGGCCGCGGGCGCGCTGGCCTCGGCGGTGCTGGCCATCGCGGTGGGGGTGGGCTTGGTGGAATCGCTGCTCGCGCGCTTCGCTTTCCGACGCGTGCCGCTGCTGCTCACCACGGCATTTCTGCTCAGTCTTTTTGCGTTGCTGGCTGCATGGAAAGGAGGTGGCGCATGAGCGGCACGCTGAACCTGCTCATCGGTCTGGCGATGGGACTGAACCTGCTCGCGCTCGGCAGCAGCCGCCTGCCCTCGATCATCCGCGCGGCGGCGCTGCAAGGTATGGTGCTGGGCGTTCTGCCGTTCCTGCTGGAAACAGAGTTTCACTGGTTGGTGGCGTTGATCGCCGTCGGCACAGTCGTGGTGAAGGGATTCGTCATCCCGAGTTTGCTGCGGCGCGCGATGCGGGCGGCGAACATTGATCGCGAAGTCGAGCCACTGCTGGATTTTATTCCGTCGTTGCTGCTGGGGGCAGGCGCGGCCATCGGCGCCGTAGCCTTGGCCGGCGCGCTGCCGTTGCGACCGGAGCATGCCGGGACGTTACTCGTGCCCGGCGCGTTCGCCACGGTGGTGAGCGGCTTCCTCTTGCTGGTGGGGCGGACCAAGGCCATTTCCCAGGTCTGCGGCTATCTGCTGTTGGAAAACGGAATCTACCTTTTCGGCCTGCTGCTGATTCACGCGACGCCGCTGATTGTCGAGGGGGGGATTCTGCTGGACCTCACCGTCGGCGTCTTCGTCATCGGCATCATCGTGGATCGCATCCAACGCGAGTTCGACACGCTCGACACGCGGCAACTCACCACCCTGCGAGAATGAGAGAATACGCCCTCATTGCCGTGCCGTTTGTGGCCGCGCTCGCCGCGCTCGTGTGGCGGAAGGAGCAAACACGTCCCTGGCTGTTGCCGGTGACGGGTGTCGTGCATGCAGCGTTGGCGGTCTGGCTGCTGATCGCGCCACCGGTCGCCTCGCCAAGCGCCTGGGTGGCTTTCGATCCGCTCGCGCGTGCGGTGCTGCCGGCGGTGTCGCTGCTGTTCCTGGTTTGTTCGGCCTACGGCGTGAGTTATCTCCGGCTGCGGGCGGAGCGCGGCAACCGGATTTTTGTGCCGGTCTTTCTGGCGCTGCTCGGGTTGATGAGCCTCGCGCACCTTTCCCAGCACTTGGGCCTGATGTGGATCGCGATTGAAACGGCCACGCTTTGCACGGTGCCGCTGCTTCACTTCAACGGCACGGCGCGCGCGTTTGAGGCGACTTGGAAATACCTGCTGGTCGGGGGCACGGGCATCGCGTTGTCCTTGCTCGGTTCGTTATGTCTCGGCTACGCGTCGCTCTACGCTGGCGGCGATGGCAACCTCACCTTCACCGCGCTGGTGACGCAGGGTGCCGGGCTTTCGCGGCCTTGGTTGCTCGCCGCTTGGGTCTTGCTGCTGACCGGCTACGGGACGAAGATGGGCCTCGCCCCAATGCACACTTGGAAGCCGGATGCTTACGGCGAAGCCCCCGGCATCGTCGGCGCGATGCTGGCGGGCGGCATGACCACCACGGCGTTCGTGGCGCTGTTGCGCGTGCGGCAAGTGCTGGATGCCGCGGGCGAAGGTAACGTGGCCAGTCGCACAATGCTGGCGATAGGGTTGTTCTCCATGCTCGTCGCCGCGCTGTTTCTGCTGGGCACGCCGGACTTCAAACGCATGCTCGCCTATTCAAGCGTCGAGCACATGGGCATCCTGAGCGTGGGCGCGGCGCTGGGCGGGGCAGGCGTGTGGGCGGCGCTCTTTCACGTCTGGAGCAACAGCCTGACGAAAGGAGCGCTTTTTCTGAGCGCGGGCAACCTGCGCCGCGCCGCGGGCGCAAGCCGCGTGGATGTCGTGTCCGGGATGGCCTGGCTTGCGCCGGTCTCGATGCGCATGTTCGTGGTCGGCATGTTCGCCGTGACCGCGTGCCCGCCCTTCGGACCGTTCTTCAGCGAACTGCGGATCGTGCGCGCCGGGCTGGAAACCGGCCGCGGATGGGCGATTGCGATCTTCATTGGCTGCCTCACGCTGGCATTCTTCGGATTGACGCGACTGGTGTTTGCCCTCGCCGACGGTCGCCCGCGTCAGGCAACGGTTGCGACAGGCAAACGCTTTCGTGAAAGCGCCGGTGTAATCGTGCCGCCCCTGATCCTGCTGGGGCTTTCATTGTGGCTGGGTCTCGCCACGCCGACGGTGCTCCGTGAAACGTGGACCAGCGCCGTGCAAGCTTTGTTTCCTGCGCCATGAACACGACGCCCCAACCTCGTAGCGCGGCTGTCCCAGCCGCAGCAATGTTGAACCAGCGACAGGCTGGAACAACTCCCCCGCGCTATTCAGGAGCGACAATGCTGCGGGTGGAACACCCGCGCTCCGTCACGAGAAGATGACCACGCAGCCGACATTCGCCCTGCTGGGCAACGCAACGAGCCTTCCGTGGACGGAAGTGCCGGAGTGGCCGGCTGCGGACTTTGTCGAAGTGACGGCTCGCGAGATTTCGCAAGGCGCGCGGCTCTGCGCTTGGTTTGGTGTGTCGGAAGAAGACGCCACGCGGTTGGTTGCCGTGCTGGCTTACGATGCCGACAACACGCTGGCCGTCGGGCGAAGCTTGCCGGTGAAGGATCGTTATCCAGCGCTCACGCCGCGTTGCGCGCAGGCGCACTTGTTCGAGCGCGAGGTTTGGGAGCAGCACGGCCTCGTGCCGGAAGGGCATCCGTGGCTCAAGCCGGTTCGCCGGGATCACGGTGCTGGACCAGCGGTGGGCGAGTTCTTCCGCGTCGAGGGCGGTGAGATTCACGAGGTCGCCGTTGGGCCGGTGCATGCTGGAATCATCGAGCCGGGCCATTTTCGTTTTCAGTGCAACGGCGAGGAAGTGCTGCACCTCGAGATCGCGCTGGGTTACCAGCATCGCGGCGTCGAAGAGGCGCTCGTTGGCGGGCCGCATCGCGCGTCGCTGAGTCAGATGGAGACGGTGGCGGGGGACACCAGCATTGCTCACGCAACAGCGTATGCCTCGGTGCTCGAAGCGCTGGCGGGCAGCGAAGCCCCGCTGCGCGCGCAATGGCTGCGGTCCATCGCGCTGGAGTTGGAGCGGCTTGCCAACCACACCGGCGATCTCGGCGCGCTGGCCAATGATGTTGCCTTCCTGCCGACCTCCGCGGCGTGTGGCAAGATTCGCGGTGATTTCCTGAATCTCACTGCGCTGATTTGCGGCAACCGCTTCGGTCGCGGTTTGGTGAAACCGGGAGGTTGTCGGCGTGATTTGGATACGGAGCGCGCGGCGAAGTTGCTGGAACGGCTGCGTGTGGCCTTGGCGGAGGTAAACCAGGCGGCGGCTTGGCTTTGGGACGCGTCGTCGGTACGCGCGCGTTTCGAGGGAACGGGGTCGGTCACCGATGAGCAGGCAGCGGACGGGGGCTTGGTTGGCGTGGCGGCGCGGGCGTGCGGTCTGGTGCGAGACGTTCGCTATGATCATCCAGCGGGCTGGCATCGGTTCGCCCAATTGCCGGTCGCCGTATGGCCCGGGGGCGATGTCTTCGCGCGCGCCAGAGTGCGATGGCTCGAAGCCCAGCGTTCCGGCAAGTTCATCGAGGAGCAACTCGCCGCACCTCCGGATGGGCCGGTGCAAGCAGAGCTCGGCACGAGTGCGCCGGAGGCGCTGGCGGTGTCGTTGGTCGAAGGCTGGCGGGGCGAGGTTTGCCACGTCGCGCTGACGGACGCAGACGGCAAGCTGCGCCGCTACAAAGTAATGGACCCGTCCTTCCACAACTGGACCGGGTTGGCCCTGGCTTTGCGCAACCAAGCGATCTCAGATTTTCCGCTTTGCAACAAAAGCTTCAACCTGAGTTACTGCGGCTTCGATCTCTGACCATGTTTGTCACCGATGTCATCGCGAATCGCTTGCGGCAAGGTTGCCAGACGATGGCCTATCCCGACGGGCCGGCGCCGGCGCTGCCAGATCGCCACGGCGGCGCACTCCGCGTGGACGCGACGAAGTGCGCGGCGGGTTGCAGTTCGTGCGTTCCGGTATGTCCGACCGAAGCCATCGCGCGTCCTGCTGGGGAGCCCGTCTCACTCGACCTTGGCCGCTGCATCTTCTGCGCGGCGTGTGTAGAGGTATGTCCGGAGAAGGCGATCACGCAGACCGGCAATCACCGCATGGCGGTGCGAAAGCGCGCGGATCTGCTGCTGGGCAAGACCGATGCGGAGGAGTTGCGGCTGGCGGCGGCTCTGGACGCCAAACTCCTGAAGCTCTTCGGCCGCTCGTTGCGGCTGCGTCAGGTGAGTGCCGGCGGCTGCAATGCCTGCGAGGCCGACACCAACGTGCTGGGCACGATCGGCTGGGACCTGGGCCGCTTCGGCATCCAGTTTGTCGCCTCGCCGCGCCATGCCGACGGTTTGCTCATCACCGGCCCGGTCTCGCAGAACATGAAGCTGGCTTTAGAAAAGACTTACGCCGCTGTGCCACCGCCGAAGCTCGTGATCGCCGTGGGCGCGTGTGCCATTGCCGGCGGGCCGTTTGTCGGCCACGCCCAGGTGTGCAACGGTGCGGAAGCGATCGTGCCGGTGGATTTGTTCATCCCCGGTTGTCCGCCGCATCCGCTGACGATTCTGGACGGTCTGTTACGGCTGTTGGGCCGGCTGGGGAATGACTGATTTCGGCGCGAAGTGCTCGCGCCTGTTTGGAAACATTGAATTATGAACGAACTGTTGAAAAACCTGGTGAAGTTGCAGGAGCTGGAACTGGCCGCAGCGACGGATGCGAAGCAGAAGGCTCTGATCACGGAACTGCGCGGGAAGATCCCGCCGCAGATTCTCGGTCATTACGATCGCCTGATGGCGCGCGGTAAGAAGGGCATCGTGCCGGTGCGTGGCCAGGCCTGCTCGGGCTGCCACATGCGACTGCCTATCGGCGTTATCTCCACGCTGATGAAGGCGTCGGACATCCAGTTGTGCGACAGTTGCGGTCGCTATCTCTACCTGGCGGAGGGCGAAGGCACGCAGGTGCTCGTGGAGGCAGCGGAGGCAAAGGTCGCCGCCAAGACCCGACGGAAGAAGGCGGCGGCGAAAGCCGAGTGAAGGTTGCTGGGGGCCTCGCGCCCGCACCACCTGCCGGATGAATCGCGATGAGTCAAATCCGGACGATCAACATCGAAGCCGGCCTGCCGTCTTTGGACGAGGCGCGAAGACTGGTGCTTGCCGAGATTTGGCAGGCGAAGCGGGCCGGCGTCCACGTGCTGAAGGTGATTCATGGCTACGGCAGTTCGGGCAAGGGCGGGACGCTGTGCCACGGCCTGCGGAAATCCTTCGGGCTGCGCCGGAAGGAAGGCGTGATCCGGGATTTCATTCCGGGCGAACGCTTCTCGATCTTCGACGCCACGGTGTTGCAGTTGCTCGAAGCCGTGCCCGAACTGCGTGGCGATCCGGATCTCAACGCGACGAACGAAGGCGTGACGGTGCTTTGGTTGAAGTAACGGGCGCGGTCCACCGGCGACGTGAAGCCGCGCTTGTTTCCGTGGGACGGCGTTTGACACGAAGCCACGGAGAAGGTGCCCCACGCAAGCCTTTGCTCGAACGTGTTTGGAGGGCCTGAGCGGCCAAGAACCATACTCGACAGCCGCCTGCGTCGGGCGTAGCGTCGCCGTGTGAAAAAGGACAGACGTAACTCAGTGCCGCCCATTATCTACTAGGCGAAAGTCGATGCGCTATCCCCATTGGCAGTACTTTGAGTCGCTCGATGACGAGTTGCATTCACTTTCTCGCATTATCGACTTCGCGCAGGACAACTTCTCGACCTTCTCCGTGCACCTAGCTCGGTTATATCTTTCAATTGGTTCAGAGATTGACGTTGTCGCCAAGCTCCTTTGTGGGCGGATTGCGCCGACAGAGAAGCCAGAGCGCATCAATGAGTATCGGCCTTTGATTACAGCGAAGTATCCGAATTTCACACAGCTACGAATCGAGATGCCGTCGCACGGATTAGATTTCCAGCCATGGACATCATGGGATTCCGGAAACAGTCCCCGATGGTGGAAGAGCTACAACGACGTGAAGCATGTGCGTAGCAAGTATTTTCGCGACGCTAATCTTGGAAACGTGCTCGAGTCTGCGGCGGGGCTGCTCGTGTTGTTGGTTTATTATCATCAGCCCGAGCTTTACGATAAGGCCCCACCTATTCAGCCCGATTTCGAGGTGATGAGAGTCGAGAGCAGATATGCAGGTATTCTTCGCTGGGGATTCGATTATTCACTTCCAGATTTTGGGAAGAGTCCCGCATGACGGCTAACTTGAGGATGAGCGGAGTTCCCGGTGACACCCAGATGACCGTGAGCAGTATGGTTGAAACCGTCGCCACGAGTGGAGCGCGGGCTTCAGCCCGCTTTCACGGCGCCGTCCGAGAGCGGTGGACCGCCCGCGAAGCGACTTGCGCCTTTACTCAAACACGATGTGAGAGCATGAGCACACAGAAACCATGCTCGACAGTCATTTGCGCCGCGCGTAGCGTCGCCGTGTGAAAAGGGACAGACTTAACTCTGCGCCGTCCATTATCTGTTAGGCATCAGCGCGCGCCATGACACATCCAGCCCTATATTTCGCCTGTGTCTTCGGTGGGCTCTTTGTTGTCACACTTGCGCTGATTCTCGCAGCTCGCGCCACGAAGTGGAAGCCCACGCCGATTCGCCCAGTTTGGGCGGTGTTGGCGGTCGTCGCCGCCGATGTTGTGGCCGGTCTTGTTTGCAGCTACCTCGCGAGAGACATCCGAGTTCTTTACTGGTGGTTGATCGGCTTGCCGGTCGCGGCTGTTCTCTTTCCACTGATATTTGTCGCCACGTCTTTTTGCGTTCGGTTCATGAACGTCGCAGTGTTTTCCATTATTGACCGATGCAGACACAAGAGATGACGATGCTGATGCCTAACTTGAGGATAGGCGGAAGTCCCAGTCACGCTCACATGCCCTGGCCTCGCCTTTCGTTCGATCTGGCTTCGTGACGGTGGCGAATCCTTGTCAGAGCTGGATGCCTCGCCCATGTTGTCGCCGGGGTGATGAAGAAACGATCGGTCGTCCTGCTTGCGCTGCTGATCGCCGCTGTTGCCACAGCGGCGCTGCTTTTCCTTAACCTTAACCGGCCCGGACGGCGCGCGAGCGGCCCGTTGCGGCATGAGGTCTATGTCTGGCAACGCGCGTGGACGCAGCCCGTGCGCGAGGCCGTGGCCCAGCGCGCCACGAACTTCGCCGAACTCGTCCCGCTCAAGGCCGAAATCTCCTGGACCGACGGCAAGCCGCAGCTCACGCGCGTGGCGGTGGATTATCCGACACTGGTCAAGGCCCGTTGCCCCGTCGGGCTCGCGCTACGCATCGGGCCGTATCCGGGACCGTTTACGCCAGACGATGCCGTCGCCCGCTTCATCGGTGACACGGCAACCTCGCTCGTCGCCGAAGCCCGAACCAACGGCGTTTCTCCCGCCGAGCTCCAACTGGATTTCGACTGCGCCACCTCGAAGCTCGATGGCTATCGCGTCTGGCTCGAAGCCGTCCAGCGTCGTGTCGCGCCGTTGCCGGTGACAATCACCGCGCTGCCGAGCTGGTTGCGCTCGTCCGCGTTCGCCCGGCTCGCGCAAGCGGCGCCCAATTACGTTTTGCAGGTCCACTCCGTCGAACGCCCGGCGAGTTACGACGCGCCGTTCTCGCTCTGCGATCCTGCGGATGCACGGAGCGCCATCGAGCGCGCGGGCCGGCTGGGCGTGCCGTTTCGCGTGGCGTTGCCGACGTATGGTTACGTGTTCGGCTTCGGCACGAACGGGCAGTTTCTCGGCCTTTCCGCCGAAGGCCCGCGCCGAAATTGGCCTGTCGGCGTGCGGTTGCGTGAGGTTTCCTCCAACCCGATCGAACTCGTCGCGCTGCTGCAAGGCTGGACCGCCGACCGACCCGCGGCGATGCGGGGCGTGATCTGGTATCGGCTGCCGGTGGCTGTGGATAACTTCAACTGGCGCTGGCCGACTCTCAGTGCAATGCTCGCTGCACGTGTTCCGCGGGAGAGTCTCCGCGCGGGCACGCGCCGGGTCGAGCCGGGGCTGGTGGAAATCAGCCTCGTGAATGCAGGCGAACTCGACATTTCCTCACGGCTCGCAGTGGAAGCTCGTTGGTCCGGGGCACGCCTGGTGTCAGGCGACGGGCAGCGCGGCTTCCAGCTTGTGGACGGCGGTCCGTCCGCGGCGAGTTTTCAAACCCAAACCCAGCCCTCCCGCTTGCGGGCAAGCGAGAGCATCGTCGTGGGCTGGCTGCGATTCGATCGCGACTGTGAGGTGACTTGTGAAGCGAAGAAGTTGGCTGGTGGTGGTAAGTGATGGTTGGAAGTGGTGTGCTGCGGGCGGGCGAGAAGCCGCGGCGGAAGTCCGAAGTCCGAAGTCGGAAACGCGGAGGAAATCCGAAGCTCGAAATCCGAAACCCTGCGGGTGGCGCATTTGTGCTGCCGTAAGTCCGCCAGGTCTTGGAGTGCGCCGGCCCCCCGGCGCTTTCGCGGCGGGAGCACTGCCCGAACCGACATCAACTCAAAAAGCGGCAGAGGGCTGCCGCACTCCAAGACGCTGGCGCGACAGACATACGGACGTTGCCAGTTGTGAGTGCTTCTCCCAATCCCAACATCCAACACCCAACATTCAACATTCAACACCGAAGGGCTCGTGGCGCTCACACCCCTTGAAAGTTCAGCGTTCGATGTTCGATGTTGGATGTTCAGCTTCCGCCGGGATGCTTGCGCTGCTCCTCACCACCCAAGCGCTCGCCTGCGGTCCGTTCTTCCCGAACAATATGCTGGACCGCGGCGACGCGGTGTACGACGCGCCGACGGCGGACTTTGCGCGCGAGCTGGAACGGATGCAGCTCGTCGCCACCCGCTTCCACGCAAAGGAATCCGAGGGCTCGTTCGCCGAGCAAACCAGGGATGCAGAGTCGGCTGACTTGGAAGCCGCGTTGAAAAAGTCCAAACGCCCTGCCGAAGAGGCCGCCCGCGTCATCGCGTTGCACCATGTCCAACGCAACCGCCTGCACGAGTTCGTGGCCGACCACGAGACGTGGGCCGCGAGTGGCGAGTGGGTGTGGACGGAAGAAGGTGCGCAACGGGCGCAACCGAAGAGCCCGCCACCGGAATTCCCGCAGTTCAAAGCCGTGGACGGTTTGCCCGGCGAGTTTGCGGATTATTTCGAGGGCGCGGCGGCGTGGCACAATCCGGGTCTGGCGAACAAAGGTCTGGCCCGCGAGGCTTGGGAGCGCTTGCTCGATCGGCCCGCCGCGGAACGGAAGTGCAAATCCACCTGGGCCGCCTTTATGCTCGGCAAGTCGTGGGAGGACGATGAGCCGGACAAGGCAGCCGAGTACTTCCAGCAAGTGCGCGACCTGACGAAGCGCGGTTTCGCCGATTCGCTCGGACTGGCGGCAGCGAGTCTCGGGCTCGAAGCGCGCGTTCGCTTTCACGAAGGCGACTACGCTCGGGCCATTCCTCTTTACCTGGAGCAGTTCGCCACCGGTGATATGACGGCGGTGAATTCCCTGCGAACGGTGGCCGCCGACGCGCTGGAAGATACGGCGACCTTGCCTGAGCTGGCCAAGGATGCGCGGACGCAACGGGTCATCACCGCGTATTTGACCTCCCAGAGCTGGCCCTATCGGCATGAGGAATCTGAGGAGTCAGGTCAGCGCGACACCGTAACGACCCGCTGGCTGGACGCCGTGGAGGCCGCCGGTGTGCGCGATGTGGATTCGGCTGAGAAGCTCGCGCTGGCTGCGTATCGGGCAGGCGATTTCGAGGCAGCACAGCGGTGGATCAAACGCGCCCCCGGCTCGGCGGTGGCGGAATGGCTGCAGGCAAAGCTGTTCTTGCGCGCCGGGAAAATGCCGCAAGCCGCCGCGTTACTGGCCAAGGTCAGTCGCAGTCTGCCGCTCGAGTCGCCGGGCACGAACGCCTCGGCCTCGTTTGCAGAGAACTTGTTCGTCATCATCCACCCCGAGTATCGCGAGTCCATCCCCGCCGGTCGGCAAGCACTGGCGGACCTCGGCACACTGCGGCTGGCGCGGCGTGAATTCACCGAAGCGCTGGATGCGTTGCTGCGCTCCGGCTACTGGATGGACGCCGCCTACGTTGCCGAGCGCGTGCTCACGGTGGACGAGCTCAAGGCTTACGTGGACCGCGAATGGCTGCCAGGCACGGAACCGTCCACGGAGGAAAACGGGTGGCGCGCTCAAGTCGCCGTCTCGGAGGCGGTGCAGCGGCGAGACATTCGCTATCTGCTCGCCCGGCGACTGACCCGGTTGAGCCGCGGCTGCGAGGCGCGGGATTATTTCCCCGCCGCGTGGCAGCCGCAGTACGACGCGTTGATGCAGACGCTCAATACCGGTTGGGACGAAAGCCAGCCCACGAACGCTCGGGCCGCGGCCCTGTTCGCCGCTGCGTTCATCACGCGCACGAACGGGATGGAGCTACTCGGAACGGAGGTTGGCCCCGACTGGGCGATTCACGGCGGCAACTTTGAGGAGGGCATCTCGGCGGCGCTTCGCCCAACCGACGAATCTGTTACGCTTCGTGCGTCTCCAGAAGAACTGCGCCGGGCGGCAGCGCACGCCGCCGATCCGGAAACCCGCTTCCACTATCGTTACCAGGCGGCGCTCCTCGCCTGGGAGGCGGCGAAGCTGATGCCGAATAACACGGACGAAACGGCGCGCGTCTTGTGCACCGCTGGCTCGTGGCTGAAAGCGCGCGATCCCGAAACGGCGGACCTGTTTTACAAATCGCTTGTGCGCCGCTGCCGCAAGACCGCGATCGGCGACCAAGCAGATCGGCGGCGTTGGTTTCCGACGCTCGACGAAAACGGGAATCCCGAGCCGTGGGAGCCGCTGGTGATCAACTACGATCCTGAGGAGGAGGAACCTTCGCCCGCCCGGGAGTTGATGGCGGACGAGCCGGAAGACGAATCAGACGCTCCGTTGACTGAGGAAACAGCGCCAAGCGCCGGCCACGAATATATCCTTCACAAAGGCGATACGATCGCGAAGATTGTTGCGGCCTGCAACGCGATGGGCATTCCAATTACGATGGCGGAGTTGCTGGAGGCCAACCCTGACCTTGATCCGGCGCGACTCAAGGTCGGGCAGAAGCTTTCCATCCCGAATCACACGCTGAAGGAGGTCCAGACCGATTCAAGCGAATGAGCTTTGGATTGATTGCCAGAGCGAACCCGCTAACGTCGTCGGCGTGAGTGCGGTCAATCCAGTGGAATCGCTCGGCATCATCGCCGGCAACCGGTCACTCCCGCTGATGTTCGCCCGCCAGGCGCGCCAGATGGGCGTGGCGCGGCTCGTCGCGGTCGCCTTCGACGGCGAAACCGATCCTGCGCTCGCCGCGCTGGTGGACGAGATCGTGTGGATCAAGGTGGGCCAGCTCGCCAAACTCATCAGCGCCTTCACCGACCGCGGCGTGAAGCAATGCGTGATGGTTGGCCAGATCGCGCCGAAGAATCTCTATGACGTTCGCCCGGACCTGCGCGGGCTGGGCCTGCTGCTCCGGCTCAAGGAAAAGAACGCCCACACCATCTTCGGCGGCATCGCCGACGAGTTGAAGAAGGACGGCGTGGAACTCATCGAGGCGACACCGTGGTTGGAGCCATTGATGCCGGGGATGGGCTTCTTGCTCGGCCCGAAGCCGTCGGAGCAACAGCAGGCGGACATCGGATTCGGTTTCGGTATTGCGAAGGAAGTATCGCGGCTGGAGATCGGGCAGACGGCGGTGGTCAAGGACGGCACGGTGTTGGCGGTGGAAGGATTCGAGGGCACGGACAAGTGCCTCGCGCGCGGCGGGGAATTGGCCGGCAAAGACGGCGGCGCGGTGGCGGTGAAGGTCGCCAAGGTCGGGCATGACATGCGGTTCGACATCCCGTGTGTTGGCCCCAAGACGCTGGAAACGTGCGCCAGCGCCGGGATCGCCGTGTTCGCGTTCGAGGCGGGGCGCAGCCTGGTGCTGGAAGAGGAAGCTTGCGCCGCGCTGGCCCGTCGGCACAGAATCTCGCTGACGACCACGGGTCGCTGATTGGATTTTGGATTTCAATTTCAGGAACACCAATGCTCAAGTCACACGAATTGATTGGCTTCATGTCGCCCGCGCTGGCGGCAGAGATTCTGGCTTTCACCTTTGACTCGGAGAAACCGACCTACAAGGCCACGCTGGCGGCGGTAGCCGAGGCGCGCAAGCTCCGTCCCATCTTCATGGAACGCCAGCCCCGCACGCAGCGCGACGCGGCGATCCTGGCGGCGCTGACCCGCCCATCCCTGGACGTGGCCGCGGCCACGCTCATCCGCACCTGGCTGCTGAAGAAGCACAAAGCGATGCTGGTGGATTTCCTCAACGCCCTCGAAATCAAGAATGAGGACGGCGTGGTGGAGGATTTGCCGGAGACGATGGACGACGCAAAGCTCAAGACTGCCGTGGATGGGTTGCTGGCCAAGTACCCCACTGAGGTCGTGGCCGTTTACCTGAACGCGTTCGATGACATGAACGAAGTGAGTTGGCCGGGCTTGGGCAAGCTGCTTGCCGAAGACAGCCGCCTGCAGATCGGCGGCTAGCCGGTCACACCCGGCAGTTCGACTGCCATCGGTTGCGCGTCCAGCGCGCGGCGCACCACGCCCAGCAGCCGCCGCTGATCGAACGGTTTTGGCAGGAAATTCAGCCCCTCCTCGATCAACTGCCCACCGGCGATGACCTCCGGACTGTAGCCCGAGGTGTAAACCACGCGCAGTCCGCGATCTTGCTGCAGAAGCCGCCGCGCAAGCATGCTGCCGGTCAGGCCGTTCGGCATGACCATATCCGTGAGCAACAAGTTGATTTTGTGCCGCGCGCCCTGCCAGACCGACAAGGCTTCCGCCCCACAGCCCGCTTCCAGCACGCGATAGCCGTTCGTCTGCAACACAGTGGTCACGTACTCCCGGACGGCGGGTTCATCCTCCACCACCAGCACGGTTTCATCCGCTCCCGGACGGGCGACGGCGTGTGGCGGACGGGCTTGCGCTCCCGCGCCGTCTGCTTGCGTTTCGCTCAAAGGCAGGAACACGTGGAATGTGGTGCCGCGTCCGCGGACGCTGTGAACTTCGATGAAGCCTTCGTGTTGCTTAACGATGCCGTACACCGTGGCCAGCCCCAGGCCGGTTCCTTGACCGACGGGCTTCGTGGTGAAGAACGGTTCGAAGATGCGCCCCAGTGTCTGTTGGTCCATGCCACAGCCCGTATCGGCCACAATCAGTTCCGCGAAGGCTCCGGGCCGGCCTTCGGTGAACTGGGCCGCACGGCCCGGCGTCAATTCCGTTCGGCAAAGGGACACCGACACACTCCCGCCACGCGGCATCGCGTCGCGCGCGTTGACGATCAGGTTCATCACGATCTGCTCGATGTTCGACTCATCGGCGCACACCGGCGGAAGACCTGGCGAGAAATTGCATTCGAGCTGAATCGTCTCCCCCAGCAGCCGGCTGAGCATGGTCTGCATGCGCTGGAGCGTGCGGTCAAGATGAAGCGACTTGCGCTGCACCACTTGCTTGCGGCTGAACGCCAGCAACTGCCGCGTCAACGTCGAAGCCCGATCCGCAGCGCAGTTCACCTGCTCGAACGCCTTGAGAACCGCGGGATCGAGGTCCTTGCGGGTCAGTTGCGTGCTGGTGTAGCCCCCGATGATGGTGAGGAGATTGTTGAAATCGTGGGCGACGCCGGCGGCCAATTGACCGATGGCATCCATCTTCTGCGAGTGACGCAGTTGCGTCTCCAGCCGGCGCTGCTCGGTGATGTCCGAGAGCGACACGAGGCAGCACGCGACGCCATCCAGCGTGACCGCCTCGATCGAGAGCAGCGTGTGCCGGCGCTCCCCATCCTGCCGCCGGATGACCACCTCCTCGTTCACCGCTTTCCGCCCCGCCCGTACCAGGTCCACAAGCGCCGTCCAATCTTCGGGGTGACTGAAGCGCATGGAATCCTGCAGGGGGCGGCCGAGCAATTCGGCCTTCCGGCAGCCCACCAAGCGGGCCAGGCTTTCGTTGGCGTCGGTACAAATGTGGTCCGACACCCGAAAGATGGCCAGACCGACGGACACATTCTCAAAGGCGTAGTGAAACCGTTCCTCCGATTCGCGCAGAGCTCCTTCGATGAGGGCGCGGCGCTGAATCTCACCCTGCAGCCGCTCATTCGCGTTCAACAGCTCGGCGGTACGTTGCTGAACCCGCTCGTCCAAGTCCGCGAGCCGGGCGTTTACCTGCCGGTTGAGCTCCCACTTCTGGGCGAAGACGTGGGCCAACTGCTGCACCTCGATGCTGTCAAAGGGCTTCTTGAGGATGACGAAGCTGTGGCTCGTCCCCAGTTTCTTCAGCATGGCCTCGCGTGAGTAATCCGAGTAGGCCGTGCAGATCACCACCTGCAAGTCCGGCTGCTCCTGCCAGATGCGGGCCACCGTTTCAACCCCATCCCAACCGGGCGGCATGCGCACATCCACGAACGCAATGGCGTAGGGCCGTTTCTCCGCCAGTGCCGCGCGCACCTGCTTTAGGGCTTCGTCGCCCTGAAACGCCGAGTCCAACTCAAAGCGCGCGAGGATCGGCTCGTCGGCTTGCTCCCCGAAGAGCTGCCCCGTCAACTCCCGCAACGCGTCACTCGCCGGCCGTGACGCCGGACACAGGATTTTGCGGAAGTCCTCGTGGATGGATGGGTTGTCATCCACCACCAACACCCGCGGGAGCGCCATGTCAGTCGTGTCCTGCATGGTCCTCTCCTTGGATTGGTGCGTCAGACAGCTCCAGCGTGAAGGCGGTGTCGCGACCCGGGCCATCACTCGCCGCGCCGCGATCCGCCACAACCAGCAACGAGGCGATCTGATAGGCTGCAGAAAACTGGCAGACACTCCTCCCCGAGGCACGTGATGACTCCCAGGCGTGTCTCAGAACTGCGCACAATGGTGTGCGTATTGACCAATCCGCCAGCATACGACTCGGTATCACCGAAGAATGCAGGCCACGTGCCAGCCGACAGACACGAAGGGCCGGAGGAGGAGGTTTCAGTCCGGTCTGTTACCACAGGTTCATCTTCTCGGTGTCCGGTTTTCGGTTGAACGGCGTCGCCGGAGCGATATGCTGGCCACTCAAGACAAGGCAACTTATGAAACCGAACCAACTCCTCTCCGGTTGCGCGTGCTGCCCGTTGAATCGTCGCAACTTCATCAAGAACACCACAGCCGCGCTTGGCGCGCTCGGCACCCTTGGCTCCGCCAACTGGCTCGAAGCCTCCCCCGCTGCGAAAACCCGGATCCGCATCGTGTATGCGTTGCACGGAGAAAAGCAGGCTGGCCCGGACTGGCCAAACAAGGGATTCGATTTTCAACCACCCATGCAACGCATCACCGGCGAGCTCACCCGGCGCTGCAAGGGTTTTGACTTCGTCACCTCGCTCGCCAACGGCCCGGACCAGGCGAAGAAGATCCTCGAAGCTGACACCGCCGCGGGCGGAATTGACGGCTACCTCGTTTACCAGATGAATTGCTGGAACCAAGTGGTGCAGACGCTGGCCACTTCCGGCAAACCTGTGCTTTACGCCGACTTCCAGTTTGGAGGCAGCGGCGGATTCTTGGTTTACACGGCGGCGTTCCTTCGCGCCAACTCGCCGAACGTCGGCTTCGTGGCATCCTCCGATCTCAAAGACCTCGTCGCCGCGGTAAAGTGTTTCGAGGTCGTGAAGAAAGGCGGTTCGGCAAAGGACTTCGTCGCCGCCACCGCGAAGATCCGCGCGAAAGCCACCCCCAAGCCCGGCAAGCTCGGTTGCCAACCGGACGAAGTGAAATGCCTGTCGGCCAGTGAGTGCCTGAAGCGTTTCAAGGAATCGAAGATTCTTGCCGTGCGCGGCCAAGACCCCGTTCCAAGCGCCGAGTGCATGGGGATCAAGGTCCAATACATCCCCTTCTCCGAACTCAACGAGGCCTGGAAGAGCGCCGATCGCGACGAAGCCCGCGCCGTGGCCGATCAATGGACGAAGTCCGCCCGCAAAATCGAGGAGGTGACGCGCGAAACCCTGGATACCTCCGCGGCCATGTATCTGGCGCAGAAAGCGGTGATGAAGAAACACGGCGCGAGCGGCATCACCGTCAACTGCCTCGGTGGCTTCTACGGCGGGCACATTCACGCCTATCCCTGCCTGGGCTTCCACCAGTTGTGCAACGAGGCCCAAGTCGGCGGGTGCGAGTGCGACGTGCGCTCCGCCACGACCATGTTGGCCGGCACGATCCTCACGCAAGGCCGACCGGGCTACATTTCCGATCCGGTGATTGACACCTCGAAGCGCCAGATCATCTACGCCCATTGCGTGGCGGCCAACAGGGCGTTTGGCCCACAAGGTCCGACCAACCCGTTTGACATCCTCACCCACTCGGAAGACCGCCAAGGCGCGTCGGTCCGCTCCATCCTCCCGGTCGGCTACCTGACGACGACGCTGGAGTTCGAGCCGAGCCGGAAGGAGATCCTGTTCCACCGTGCCAAGGCGGTAGCCAACGACCCGGATGATCGTGCCTGCCGCACCAAACTGTGCGCCGAACCGGTAGGCGACATCGAAAAGCTCTTCACCCAATGGGACCAGTGGGGCTGGCACCGCGTGACGTTCTATGGCGACTTGAAGGAGCCGATCTACGCCCTGGCCGACGCGCTGGGCTGGAAGGTTCTGGAAGAGGCGTAGTTGAAGTCCGCGAATCGCGTTTCTCGGCGGATGTCGTTTCGTGCGGCATCCGCCGTCACATTATCAGGGAGGCCTCCGACCAAGTCGCGGTCCGGCGACCAAACCACGGCGGCTTCAGATACCCCGGTTGGCGCGCCAAAGGAGGAAGGCGCCGCCCCCTTGAAAGAGGAACGCCGGCAGCCACACAATCAGATGTGGTGCGAACTCCGGCCGCGTGGACAGCGATTGCCCCAACGCCAGGAACGCGTAATAGACCGCCACCAACGCCAGGGCGATGAAAATGCTGATGTTCGTCTCGCGGCGATGAACGCGGATGCCCAGCGGAATCCCAATCAGCGTGAACCCGAAACAGGCGAACGCGAAGGCCGCCCGCGAGTGCAACTGCACGTTCACCGGCGTCAAGTCCACCCCTTGGGTCTTCAGTGCCTCGCGCTCCGCGAGCAGTTGACTAAAGGTCATGTTGGCCAGCTTGCGCCGCACCGATGAGGAACGTTCCTGGTCCAGCGGCAACGATGGTAATGTCAACGTCTCAAAGTTCCCGGCCGACACCCACCCACTGCCCGTGGCCCGCGTCGCGACTACATCCAGCAGTTCCAGCGTGATCTCTTGCTCCGCCTCGTTCACCAAAAGACCTCCCCGCGCGGCGCGGAACTTCTGCTCTGCGCGGCCATCTTTCTGGTTCAGCACCCAGATGAACACATCCCGCAGATGTCCTTGTCCGTCATTGTGCCCGATGTAGAAGACATACCCCTTGAAATCCTTGATGAACTGGCGTTCGGGCAGGCCGATGTTCGTCACTTCCTGGAGCACGCGCAACAGCAGGGCCTTGTAGGCCACGCGGCTTTGGGGTGCGAGCTCGAAATTCGTGTAGGCGCACACGCCACAAAGCATCAGGCTGAGCGTCAGGAGCGGGATGACCAGGGACACAAGGCTGATCCCACTGGCGCGGGCGGCCGTCAGTTCCTGGTCGGCGCTGAACCGCCCGAACACGAGCAGCGTGGCCGTGAGCATCCCCATTGGCAACGCATAGACCAAGACGTACGGCACCAGCAACCCGATGGCCTCCGCCACAATGCCCACCCCGGCCTGCCGGTTCACCAGCAACCCGAGCACGTCCTTGAGCGCGTTGCCGAGCAGCAGCACGAAGGTAAACACCGCCACCGTCATCAGCAACGAGGCGAGGACCTGGCGCAATAGATATCGGTGCAGCGTGTTCAACGTGATTCAGCCGCGGGGGTTGTAGCTGTTCTCCCCTTCCTTCACAAGCATCGGGTGATCTCTCTGTCTGACCAAACGCCAACTCAGTGACAACACGCGCCGGGTTGATCACCGGTCAGGTCCGGGCTGAGATACGGAATGCCCAACGCCAACCCGCGCAGGATCAGCAGCACGGCCACCACCGCCAGACAAACCGGAATCAACCGTTGAAGGCGGAGTCGCCAGCCCACCGGCATCATCTGGCCCGCCAGGCTCAACGCCAGCATCATCGGCACGGTGCCGAGGCCAAACACCAACATGTATTGCACGGCGGAAAAGAAGCCGCCCGTCGCCGCCGCTCCCACACACGCGATGTATACCAGGCCGCACGGCAACAATCCGTTCAACACACCGAATGCAAACTGAGAAGCCAGCGTTTGCCGCTGGATCAAGCGTCCCAAGGCCGATTTCAGCCACGTGACTGGCAACGCAATGCTCATCGTCAAGGCGCGCGCCCGCGCCACAAACAACCCGGCAAGGATCGCCACCCCCAGCCCCAGGGAAACCCAGCGCTGCACGCCGGCCAGCGCGAGACTCCGGCCCACCAGACCAAATACCGCTCCCAGCAAACAGTAGGTCGTCACCCGCCCCGCGTTATACGCCGCGCGGTTCGGGAGCAGCGTCCAGCCGCGCCGTCCCCCAGTTGGCAGCGCAAGGGCGAGCGGCCCACACATCCCCGCGCAGTGTGCGCTCCCGGCCAGGCCCAGCATAAACGCCATCCAGAGTTCCATGGCTCTCCTAGCTTGATTTGAGTTGCCCAATGACGACCTTTTCGTCGCAGGCAAAATCCTCGCCGTTCACCCGCCACGTCACGCGCACCCGCCACAGTCCATCGCTGAGCGCACGGGCGTCAAACATCTGACGCCCTTGGGCGTCCAATTGCAGCGCCACGCGCCGGTCTTCCCGGGCCGCCGCAGGGCGATACAGAAGAATCTCTCCCTGCGCTTGGCCGGCTGCATGCGCCACCGGCAACTCCAGCGTGAGCGACCGCTGCCCGTCATCGTAGCTCACACGCACCGGACCGGCGAGCGCTTGAACCCGCGCCCGACGGTTGATGTCTTCTTGAAACCGCAACTCGCGCTCGTAGTAATCCGGACTGACCAAGTCGGTCGAAGTGCGGGCGCTCAGCACGATCAACGCCGCGGTTCCGCCAATGAAGATCACGAAGGCCGCCACCAGCCCCGCGGGCCAGAAGTTGCGGCCAGTTGAAGTAACGGGAGTGCTCATGTCAGCGAGCGACCGCATCGTTGCGCGGCCCGATGAACGCCGTCTTCAGCCGGCTGACGCGTTTCCCCTCCTCGTAAACGCCCACGATCACCTCGGACGTCGAAGACTTCAGTTGCGCCGGAGCGATCTCCACCAGCACTGAGGTCTGCAGCAGTTGCTGGGCGGGTACGCGCGTCTCTCCGAACACAGTCAGTTTGCCTTCCGGACTCTCCAGACGAAGCTCCACGGACAGGTCACGCGTCGTCTTGTTGATCAGTTTGAGCTGGTAAAGATTGCTGATCTTGCCATCCGCCGCCTGCTGGAACAGCGCTCCGGGCGACCGCAGCAAGGTTGCGTCCACGTCTGACCGCGTCAGCAGGAGCGCCGCGAGGCCGCCGCCCAAGGCCAGGAGAATCCCGCAGTAAACCACCAGCCGCGGCGTGATCCGCAGGCGTTCGCCGCGCTCAATGCCGTTCAGTGAAGCGTAGCGGATCAGCCCCCGCGGCCGCCCGATCTTGCCCATCACACTGTCGCACGCGTCAATGCACGCCGTGCAATGCACACACTCCATCTGGGTACCATTGCGGATGTCAATCCCTGTCGGACACACGGTCACACACTGGTGGCAATCAATACAGTCCCCCTGCCCCGCCGCCTGGCGCTGGCTCGCCGACTCCCCGCGGTGCAGCTTGCCGCGCTTCTCTCCGCGCTTGAAGTCGTAACCCACTACCAGCGAATTCTCGTCCAGCAGCACGGACTGAAGTCGCCCGTAGGGACAAATGAAGGTGCACGCCTGTTCGCGAAACCGTGCGAAGATCGCGTAGAAGACCAGCGTGAAAAGCAGCATGAAGCTGAGGCCGGTCAGGTGGTTGCGCGGATCGTCCGTGACGATGCCCTTCAAGGCGTCAACCCCGATGATGTAGGCCAACAAGGTGTTCCCGATGACGAACGACAAGGCAAAGAAGATGCCGTGCTTGGCGAGTTTCTTGACCAGCTGGCGCCCACCCCAAGGTGCTTTGGCCAACGCCCGCTGCGCCTGCG
>CAZWJC010000042.1:0-32518 GCA_964634255.1 uncultured Verrucomicrobiota bacterium
AAACCGTGGGCGAAGCCGAAGGCGTCAAGACCGGCGGCGGCGTGCTCAGCCACGTCCTCTTCAAGGTCAAGGCCCGCGCCCTGCCAAAGGATTTGCCCGAGCAACTCGTTGTAGATGTTTCGCACTTGCAGGTCAATCAGGCCATCCACATCGGGGATCTCAAAGCGCCTCCGGGTGTCGAGATTCTGGGTGAGAAGACGATGACCGTTATCGCCTGCGCCATCCCGCGCGCCGAAGTCGAGGAGACCACGGCGGAAGCCGCTCCGTTGGATGCAGGCGCCGTCGAGATGCTCAAGGAGAAGAAAGAGGGCGAAGAAGGCGAAGCTGCTCCGGCAGCGAAGGGTGCCGCCGCCAAACCTGGCGAAAAGGCGCCGGCGGCCAAGCCTGGCGAGAAGGCTCCGGCCGCGGCCAAAGGTGCCGAAAAGGCCCCGGCTGCCGCCGAGAAGAAGCCCGAAAAGAAGAAGTAGTTTTCCCGGCTGGCGGGTGTTTGCCCGCCGGCCGAGCAGGCACCGCGCATGGAGCATTTACGCCTCATCGTGGGCTTGGGCAATCCCGGGGCGGAATACGCCCGAACACGTCACAATGCGGGATTCCTGCTGGTCGAGGCTTTGGCCGAACGCTGGCGGGTTCACTGGACGGTCGAACGCAAGTTCCAGTCTCGTGTGGCGCGGGCGGAGCGGGGAGAGCGCCGGGTGCTGTTGTGTCAGCCGCAGACGTTCATGAACGCCAGCGGCGAAGCGGTGGCAACGCTGTTACGGTTTTATCAGTGCGTGCCAGAGAGTTTGTTGGTCGTGGTAGACGATGCCGATCTCGCCTTGGGTGAGATTCGCTTGCGGCCCGGCGGGGGCAGCGGCGGCCATCACGGCTTGGAATCGCTGGAACAGCATCTGGGTACGAAGGCCTTCGCCCGACAACGGATTGGTATCGGGCGGCAGAACGGCGCCCGGGAGATCACGGGGCATGTGCTCGGGCGGTTCGGAGCCGCCGAGGCCGAGGCGATGGACAAAGTGCTGCGACGAGCGGCGGACCAGGCGGAATGCTGGCTTGAGGCTGGCGTCCAAAAGGCGATGAATGATTTTAACGGAGTGGTTGTGCCCTCCGAAACCGAAGGAAACGAGAAGTGAAACGATACGAAGGTCTGTTTGTGTTGAACACCGCCGGCAAAGAAGAAGGCGTGAAGGAAGCCATTGATCGCGTCACCAACGAGATCACGGCCGCCGGTGGCAAGGTCGAAACGGTGCAGAAGATGGACCGCCGCCCCTTTGCCCGCGTCGCCGACAAGAAATACAGTTCCGGCTTCTACGTGAACGTCATTTTCGCGGCCGAACCCGCGATGGTCACGGCGCTGCGCAACCGGTTCGTTCATAACGAAGAAGTCTTTCGCGCCCTGTTTACCATCGCGCCTGAGATCAAGCCGGTGGCCTGATTCCGTCCCGGAGGCCCTACCATGGCCAGCTTCAACAAAGTCATCCTCGTCGGCAACCTGACCCGCGACCCCGAGTTGCGGTACACGCCCAAGGGCACGGCCGTTGCCAAGATTGGCCTTGCCGTCAATCGCGTCTGGACCACCGAGACCGGCGAGAAGAAGGAAGAAGTGACGTTTGTTGACGTGGACATGTTTGGCCGCACGGCCGAAAACGTCGCGCAATACATGCGCAAGGGCAGTTCGCTGCTCGTCGAAGGTCGCTTGCGGCTCGACCAGTGGGACGACAAGCAGACTGGCCAGAAACGCAGCAAGCTTGGCGTGGTGGCCGAAGTCGCGCAATTTCTGGGCAGCCCACGGGGTGGCGAAGGCGGCAGCGCCCCAGCACCTGCTCGGCCCCGTCCTGCGGCGGCCCCGGTTGCCGAACCCGCAGCGGCCGATGCCGATGCTCCGCCGCCCGAAGACGACGTGCCGTTTTGAGCCCGCAGATTTACCAATCATCACGCAATTTTTCGTATGGCAAAGACACAAGTCATCCTCACCAGTAACATCGTTGGATTGGGCGGCGAGTCCGATCAGGTCAAAGTCTCCGCCGGCTACGCCCGCAATTTCCTGCTCCCGCGCGGCCTCGCCATTCCGGTCACCGCCGCCAACAAGCGCCGGCTCGAAGTCCTCCGCCAGCGCCGCGCCGAGCGCGAGGCGCATGAGTTCAATACCATGAGCGAACTCGCCAAGAGCCTCTCCAAGCTCATTTGCGTGGTCACCGTCAAGACCGGCGACGACGGCAAGATGTTCGGCACCGTCACCAACGGCACCATCGCCGACCAGCTCAAGACCCAGTTCGACGTCTCGCTCGAGAAAAAGAAGATTCACCTCGATCAACCGATCAAGACACTCGGGGAATTCGAAGTCGAACTGCGCCTGCATCCTGAAGTTAAGGGCACGCTCAAGGTCCGGGTCGAGAGCAGCACGCCGTTGCCGCCGCCGGAAGCCAAACCCGAGGGCAAGCCCGAGGAAGGCAGGCGCGAGCGACCCGACCGCCGCGCCCAGCGCACGTATCGGAGCGACAGGCCTGCAGACGGCACGGTGAAGCCAGAGGCCGCCGCTGCTGCCAAGCCGGAGCGCAAGCCGCGCACTGAGAAGCCGGCCAAGCCGGCCAAGGCGGAGTAACCAGAATCTCGCAACGACAAAGGCAGACCGTCACCGGTCTGCCTTTCTTGTTTTGAAGTTGAAGTGAACGGATCGTTTACCAGTCCTTGAAGGGCTTCCGGACATCCCGCGGTTTACCCTCCGGCCGGAACTGCAGCACCTGCTCCTCGTCTTTCTGGGCATCCAGTAAGCGCTTCGCTTCCTCGGGCGTCATTTGCCCGGGAGCGACCGGTTGCGCCTCGGCTTTCTGATCTTCCGGCGCTTCGCCTTCCTTTTGCTCCGGCTGAGCCGACTGCTCCTGCTGCTGGTCCTGCTGCTCTTTGGACTGCTGTGAGTCCTGCTTCTGCTGATCCTGTTTCTGTTGGTCTTTGGACGCATCCTGCTTTTGCTCGTTCTGCTGCTGATTCTGCTGCTGGCTCTGTTGTTGACTCTGCTGCTTGAGCAGTTCCTCCAGTTTCTTCAGCTTGATGTCATTCGGGAAGATCGCGCGCCCGTTGGTCACGGCCTCCAGCGCCTTGGGGATGTTGTTGGAAAGATAGTTGACCGCGCCGTTGTGGAAGAAATCTTCCGGCGACAACGCCTGCGCAAAGGCCCCGGCCGACGCGAACCCGAGCAAGCTAAGGCTGAGGCTGAGACTGAGGTTGGGATGGATTCGCGATTTCATCGATCTCCGTGAGTTTCTTGGCGAACTCCTCGAACGGCTTCGCCGCAATGTTCTGCTGAACCAGACTCTCCATGATCTGCCGGGCGCCGTGATAATTGCGCCGCTTCACCTCCTGGTCGGCTGTGGCCCGCGCCTGCAACGCCATCTGACGCATCAATTTGATCTGCTCCACCGCGTTCTTCGCAAAGGCGAGATTGAACGCCGCATCCGCGTCGTTCTTGTCCAGCGCGACGGCGTTCTGATAGCTCTTGATGGCTGTCTCCCAAGTCAGCTGCAAGGCGTCCAAGTCCTTTGCCAGCGCGCCCATTCGGAACTGCGTGTTGCCGAGGTTGAAATACGCCGCCTGCTGCAACTTGACGTCGGTGGCCAGGGCCGCCGCCGAAAACAGCTTCAGCGCCGCATCATAATTCGTGGCGCGATACGCCGCCGTTCCCGCATTGAATTGCAGGCGCAGATCGCTCTTGTCTTTCTGCTCGCCGATCAGGCGCTGATACTCCTTCAGCGCGTTTTCATATTTGCCCGTTTCGTAGTCGCGCAAGGCGCTCGCGGGCGAGGCTTGCGCGGCGAGAGCCAGGCTGAAGAGCAACAGCACCGTCGTGGCTGCAGTCGTGCTCGCCGCGATGGTGGTTCTGCCGGGGTTGCCCCCGCGCGGCGGCCGTTTCGTTTCCGGCCAAACCAACTCAAACGCCAGCAGCACAATCGCCAGCGCCAGCGGCCAGTGATACTGCTCATGGTAGCGGCGAACGAGCTTCTCCTTGCCTTCCGTTTTCGGCAATGGCCCCAACCCGCGCTCGTAGAGCATCTCCATCGGCTTCGCGCCGCGCAACGGCAGGTAAAAGCCGCCTTCCGTCGCGCTGGCGATTTGCTGGAGCAAGGCTTCGTTCAGCCGCGATTTCACCACATTGCCCTGCTCGTCCCGAACATGATCCGCCTGTCCCTTATCAACCTTGATCGGCACCAGTTCACCCTCCGCCGTCCCGATGCCGATGGTGAAGATCCGCATGCCAGCCTTGGCGGCGCGTTCGGCTGCTTCGACTGCTCCGCTGTCGTGATCCTCGCCGTCGGTCAGAACGACCAGCACCTTGTAGTTGTTCTCGTCCTTGAAAGCGGTCAGCGCGGTCTCGATCGCCTCCGCCAAGGCGGTGCCGCCTTGCGGGATGATGTTCACGTCGAGCGCGTCCAAGCTCTGACGGAAAGACGTCTCGTCAATCGTGAGCGGGCATTGGAGGAAGGCCGAGCCGGCGAACGCCACCAGCCCGAGCCGGTCTGTCTTCGCCAGGCGCATCAAGTCGAGCGTCGCCAGCTTCGCCCGCGCGAGGCGGTTCGGCGCGATGTCCTGAGCCAGCATGCTCTTCGAGGTGTCGATCGCCACCACGATGTCCAGCCCGCGCTGTTTGACTTCCTCCCAGGCGTAGCCCCACTGCGGGCGCGCGAGGGCGAGGATCAGGAAGACGACCCCGGCAATGAGGCAACCCACACGAACCTTCTGCCGTGTGGGCGAAAGCCCAATGGTCAGGTTCGGCAGCAGCCGGGCTTGAATGAACTGCTGCATCAACTGCTGCCGCTGCCGCCAGGACCACCAGTAGAACAACAACAGGCCCGGTGGGAACACCAACAGCAGCCAAAGAAAATGGGGTTGAGCGAACCTCATGGCAACCTCCTCCAGACCGTTTGGCCGAGCACTACTTCTGTCAGCACGAGGAATAGCCCGAGCGCCACCAACCAGCCGAACAGCTCGCGGTGATGGGCGTACTTCTTGATCTCAGCCTCGGTCTTTTCCAGCCGGTCAATCTCCGCGTAGATCGCCTGGAAGCGTTTGGCATTGTCGGCCCGGTAGTACTGCCCGCCGGTCCGTTTTGCGATCTCCTTCAGCGTAGCTTCGTCGATGTCCACCCGTTCCATCCGGTAGCCGACCTTTTGTCCACCCCAGTATTGCGGCACCGGGGCTTGCCCGCGCGTGCCGACCCCGATGGTGTACACCTTCACGGCCAACGCCTGGGCCGCATCCGCCGCCTTCAACGGTTCGATGTTACCGGCGTTGTTCTGGCCGTCGGTCATCAGAATCACGATCTTGCTCTTGGACTTCACCTCGCGCAGCCGGTTCACGGCCGTGCTTAGCGCCGAACCAATGGCCGTCCGGTCGGCCGGGATCGTGCCGAGTTGCAGCCGCTCCAGGTTTTGGAGGAGGAAGTCGTGATCCAGTGTCAGCGCTGACGCGATGTACGCCTGCGTGCCAAACGCCACCAGCCCGATGCGGTCGTTCTCCCGCTTGCCGATGAACTGCTTCAACACCTCGCGCGACATCGTCAGCCGGTTCACGCGCTGACCGCTCAGTTCGAAATCCTCGGCTGCCATGCTACCTGACATGTCGAACGCCACCACGATATCCACACCGCTGGCCGTGATCTTGGTCTCGCTCCTGGTGAACCGCGGTTGCGACAGCGCGATGATGAACAGCGCCAACGCCAGCCACCGCAGCGCTGTCAGGAAACCACCGGCCCGATAGCGCGTGATGTTTACCAGGCCGCGCACCAGTTGCGCCGACGAATACAGAAACGATGGCGGCTCGCCTCGCTTGCCTTTCAGCCACGCCAACGCCGGCAGCAGCAGAAGCAGCAACAGCAGATATGGATGGGCGAACGTCATGCGGCTGTCGGAGCCTGCGCTTTGGTGTCGGGGCTCTGAACTTCGACGGGCTCGGTTTCTTCCACCAAGCGGAGTGCGGAAGCGTGCAGGTCGCGAAGTTCTGGTTCGCGCGGTTCGTATTTGGCGAACTTCACCAAGTCACAACGTGTGAGGAAATCCTCAAGGCTGTCCTTCTGATCGCGCATCAGCAAATCCGTCTTCTTGAGATCGAGGAGGAATTCCTCCGTCGTCCGCTCCGGCGCGCGGAAGCTAAAACGCGCCTCCAGATAGAGGCGGAGCACGTCGGAGACGGCAATGCAGAATTCGCGCGGCTGGGCGATCAACGCCAGCGCTTCGGCGAGCCGTTGTTTGGCGCGCACGTGCGGCGGGACGGGCGGAACGATGGCTTCGATGGTTTTCTTCTTTCGCCACCAGCACCACAGGAAGAACGTCGCCGCCGCGACTGCCAGCACCAGCAGCATCCACCAAATCCACGCCCAAGGACTCACGATCTCCACCGGCGGGCGGATATCGCGGATGTCACTAGCGGGGACCGCCTGCGACGCGCTTTGAACAACTTGCGTGGCCTTCGTCATCGCTAACCTCGCAACCTCCGCTTCTCCCGTGTCTCGAAGAACCGCGCCAGCTCGATTGAATACGGCTGGTCGGTGCGCAACTGGATCGCGTCAATGCCGGCGGACCGAAACAGCCGCGCCAAGTCGGCTTGGGCCTTGGTCTGGCGCTCGGCGAAGGACGCCCGCTTCCGCTCGTCGCCGGTGTTGACCTCTACGACCTCGCCGGTTTCGGCATCGCGCAAAATCAACCGCCCCAGCGCCGGCAGTTCCATCTCGTATCGGTCCACGACCTGCACGGCGACCAAATCGTGCTTCCGGTTCGCCTGCCGCAGCGCGGTGAACGAGGCCTGCGCTAGCGAGGCTACATTGAACATCCGCGCCGCGTGAACTCTGCCGGCAGGCCGCGAGGAACGTGCTGCCGGGCTTCCAGCCGGCAGATCACTCTTCTCTGCGCCTGTGCCACGCAAGCGAGTTTGTTCTGCCGGCGAGACGCCAGCAGCACGCTGAGGCGGCGCGCCGATAAAATCCGAAATCACCACCGCAATGGCCTTGTGCGGCGTGACGCGCAGCATGAATTCCAGCGCCCCGGAAAGGTCCGTCCCGCGCCGCTGCGGCTCGAAGAACAGGATTTCGCGGATGACGCGCAGCACGTGGCGGCGGCCCTTGCGCGGCGGGATGAACTTCTCGATCTCGTCCGAGAACAGGATCAGGCCCACCTTGTCGTTGTTGCGGATGGCGGAGAAGGCGAGCACCGAGGCGATCTCGGCCGCCAACTCGCGCTTCGATTGCGCCACCGAGCCGAACAGGCCCGACCCGCTCACGTCCACGACCAGCATCAGCGTCAGCTCGCGTTCCTCGACGAACTTCTTCACGAACGGGTGGTTCATGCGCGCAGTGACGTTCCAATCAATCGAGCGGACCTCGTCGCCGGGCTGGTATTCGCGCACCTCGTCGAAGTTCATGCCCTGGCCCTTGAAGACGCTGTGGTACTGGCCCGCGAGCGACTCCGTCACGAGCCGGTTCGTGCGAATCTCGATCTGCCGGATCTTCTTGAGGATTTCGCGGGGGATCATACGGCAACCTCTCCACTCAAGAACCTGTCGTAGTCCTCTAGCCAGATCTTCTCAATCCATGCCCGTTGACCATTCCGAGCAATCTCGTCCCGGACGCGGATCGGCGTCATCGAGATTGTCCAAGGGATAAACGCGGATTTCACGAATTCCGCCAGCGCCGCCAAACGGTTGGTTACTGAAGTGGAGCTCTGAGCCGCGTAATCGAACGTCTCGTAGTCGTAATTCAGGTTTCGTGGCGCATACCGCCACGCCGTGGACTGGGTCTTCGCAAGCGCTTCGGGACAAAACTTGAAGGGGTAGTCGAAAACTTCACCAATACCGGAAAGCTGCTGAGCATCCTTGCAGCTTCTGAGGAACGAATGGCGAAAACAAAGCACCCAGCTCGCAGCCGAGGGCTGGGAGAATCGTCCGCCTAGACGAATCAGAGCGATCGCATTCAGGCTTTCGCGCAGGAATACGCTCCTTCCCGAGTAAGCAAAGCCAAGCGGCTTCAGCCTGTTCAGGAATTCTGTCTCAAAAAGTGTGTCGAATTCTGCGCGATTCATCACGGCACCGGCAGTTCATCGAAAATCTTCTGGATGACCGTTTCGCTGGTTTTCTCCTCCGCCTCGGCTTCGTAGGTGATGGCGACGCGGTGGCGGAGTACGTCCATGCCGATGCTCTTCACGTCCTGCGGCGTGACGTAGCCGCGGCCCTTGAGGAACGCGTAAGCCTTGGCGGCGAGCGTCAGGTTGATCGTGGCGCGCGGCGAGGCGCCGAGTTGGATGAACTCCTTCACCGCGATCTTGTATTCCTCAGGATTCCGCGTGGCGCAGACCAGGTCCACGATGTACTCCTTGACCTTGTCGTCCATGTAGATGTCGTTGATGACCTCGCGAGCCTTGAGAATCTGCTGCGGTTCGACGACGGCGTGGGTCACGGGCGTGCCGGAGGTGCGCGCCATGAGGTCGAGAATCTGCCGCTCCTCGCCGCGCGACGGGTAGCCGATCTTGAGCTTCAACATGAACCGGTCCACCTGCGCCTCGGGCAACGGATACGTGCCTTCCTGCTCGATCGGATTCTGCGTGGCCAGCACGAGGAACGGTTCGTCCAGCTTGAAGGTCTGGTCGCCGATGGTGACCTGCTTTTCCTGCATGGCTTCGAGCAGGGCGCTCTGGACCTTGGCGGGCGCGCGGTTGATTTCGTCGGCCAGGACGAGATTGGCAAAGATCGGCCCCTTGCGCGTGCTGAAGCCGCCGGTTTGCGGGCTGTAAATCTGCGTGCCGATGACGTCGGCGGGCAGCATGTCCGGCGTGAACTGGAGGCGTGAGAACTTGACGTTTATGCAGTTCGCCAGCGACTTCACCGCGAGGGTCTTGGCCAGCCCGGGCACGCCTTCGAGCAGGACGTGGCCATTGGCCAACATGCCGATGACGAGCCGCTCGGTCAGATAGGTCTGGCCGATGATGACCTTGCCCAGCTCGGTGAAGAGCGGATGGACGAATGCGCCGGCTTCCTGCACGGCGGCGTTGATGGCAGTAATTCCAGTGTTCATGTTCCGCAAAAACCTACGCTCCACAGACAACCGGACGGGCCGGCGCGTTCAGAATTCCCGGGCGAAAGAGTGGCGAAAAACGTTGCGATTCGCAAGACCGACAGGGGTGGTCGGCAGGCCAGAATTCAGAAACAAGCGCGGGCTGTGGCGATGTCTCGGGCGATCTGGCGCTGAAGGGCGTCCAGTGAAGGAAACCGGCGCTCGCCGCGGAGGCTCTCGATGAAGATGATCTCCATCTCCTGTCCGTAGAGATCGCCATCAAAGCCCAACAGGTGGGCCTCGACCCGCAGTTGCGGTTGCGCGGACTGCAAAGTCGGGCGAACACCGATGTTCAGAACCGCGGGATACGTCTTGCCCCGCGCCGCCGCATGGACGGCATAGACACCGTGCGGAGGCAACACCAACCCGGACACATCGAGGTTGCAGGTCGGGAAACCAAGCTTCCGGCCTAAGCGGTCGCCCCGCATGATTTCCCCGCAAATGGAGTACGGTCGGCCGAGCATCTGGCTGGCGGCGTCGAGCTTGCCAATTTGGATTGTCTGCCGGATGCGCGTGCTGCTGACCACCTTTCGATCCAAAGCCAGCGCGGACACGCCGTGCACGACGAAACCCAGCTCAGCTCCAAGCTGCTTGAGCAAGGCAACGTTCCCCGAGCGCTTGTGGCCGAACTGGAAGTCCGCACCGACGCAGATGCTGTGAACCCGCCCCAGGTCCTGGACCAGTTTTCGGACGAACGCCTCGCCGGTTCGCCGACTCAGCCGGCGGTCAAAGTGCAGCAGGAGTAGGGCGTCAGCTCCAAGCGAGGCTATGGTCCTCTGCTTTTGTGTGAGCGAGTAGATGAGCGGCGGCACTTGCGTCGGCGCGACGACGGTGTTCGGATGCCGGTCAAACGTCAACACCAGCGCTACGGCTTCATGCTGGCGCGCGTCGGCGATGGTTTGTCGGATGATCTGTTGGTGGCCCAGGTGAACGCCGTCGAAGAAGCCCATCGCCAGGCAGACTTTCCGCCGACCAGGCTTGAGTTCCTTGGCGGTGCGGATGGTCTTCATCAATTCAGCGTGATTCGTTAAACAGCTGAACCGTTGAATCGGCGAACGATTCCACGATTCCACGCTTCAACGTTTTGACGCATCCACGTTCACCAGCTTCAAGAAGGGAAGTACGCGCTTCTCCAACTCCGCCTGCGTGAGCTTCAGGATCGCGTCCAAGGGCATCGCGTCCGCCACGTTGAATTTGCCAGAGCTGACGCGTCGGAGCGTGGCCAGATGTGCCCCACAGCCAATCTTCTGCCCGAGTTCGTGTGCCACGCTGCGGACATACGTGCCCTTCGTGCAAGCGAGCTGAAAACGCCCGAGTGGCTCGGTGTAGCTGGAGAAGCGGAAGCGGTAGATGTGAATAAGCCGCGGCTCGCGCTGCACCTCGACGCCTTTGCGGGCGAGTTTGTACAGTGGCACGCCGTCCTTCTTGACGGCGGAGACCATTGGCGGCGTCTGCATCTGGTCGCCCACGAACTCCGCCGCCATCGTGTTCAGCTCGTCGAGCGTCAGCAGCGGCACGGGCAGGGTGGACGTGACTTCGCCGTCCACGTCGTAGCTGTTTGTGGCCACGCCGAACTGGATGTCGCCCTCGTAAAGCTTGTCGTCGGACATGAGCTTCTCGGAGAGCTTCGTGCCGCGGCCCAGGACGAGGACGAGCAAACCCGTGGCGTTCGGATCCAGCGTGCCGCAGTGGCCAACCTTCTCAACCCTGAATTCGCGGCGAATCATGGCGACCACGTCGTGCGACGTTGGGCCGGCCGGTTTATCAATCAGCAGGGCGCCGTCGAGTGCGGTGAACTCTTGCATGCGAAATCAGAAAGCGCGTTTGAGGGCCAGTTTGATGGCGGCGATGACGCGGCGTTGCGTGGCGAGCGGTGTGCCTTCGATGCGCGCGCCCGCCGCCGCCACATGCCCGCCGCCGCCGAACTGCGCCGCAATCTCGTTCACGTTTACCTTATCACTTTTTGAGCGCAGGCTGATGCGGGTCAACTCCGGTTCGATTTCCTCGAACACACACGCGACCACGACCGGCTCAATGGCGCGAATATGGTCAATCAATCCCTCGGAGTCGGCGCTTTCGGCGCCGGTCCGGGCGAAGTCGGCCTTCTTCAGCCAGAAGTAGGCAATGCGATCCTTCGCTGTGAGACGGAAGCGCGTGTAAACCCGTTTCAGCAATCGGGCCCGGGGCAGCGGGAAGGACTGATAGACCTCGTCGCAAATCTTTGCCAGGTTCGCGCCGCGGGCGACCAGTTCGCCAGCGACGTGATACGTGGAAGGGAGGGTGGACGGGTACTGAAACGAGCCCGTGTCGGTGGACACCGCCGTAAAGAGACAGTCGGCGATGCGTGGCGTGATGGGCCACCGGGCCACACGAAGGAGGCGATAAATCAGTTCGCCGGTGGACGGTTGGCGCGAGGATACCCAGTCTAGGTCACCATAGCGGGTGTTGCTGGCGTGGTGGTCAATGTTGATGAGCAGCTTTCGCCGCGCGATGCACTCGGCAACCCGCGTTCCCACGCGCTCGAAGTTCGCGGCATCCGTCGCCACCACACAGTCAAATTCCTGGTCCAGCTTGGGTTTCTGGAGGAGACCGTCTGGGTCGAGGAAGCGGTATTTCTGCGGCATCAGATCCTCGTTCCAACAGGCGACCTTCTTGCCTTCGGCCTGCAAGGCCAGCGTCAGGGCGAGTTGTGAACCGACGCAATCGCCGTCCGGCCGAATGTGGCCAACAATGCAAACGGTCTTGGCGTCGCGTAACGCGTCGAGGATTCGGTCAACGACCTTGGGATGGGTTTTCACCGGAGATTACTCGGACTCCGCCGGCGTGCCGGAGGGGTTGACGCGTTCGAGTTCGTCAATGATCTGCAAGACGCGATTACCGCGCACGACGGAGTCGTCGAGCACGAACTTGAGGGTGGGGAAGTACTTCAAAACGACGGAGCGTGCCACCAGGCTCTGGATGCGTCCCCGGTTTTCCTCCAAGAGGGCGAGCCCGCGTTTTTGCTGGTCCGCGTTGCCCAGGATACTGATGAAGACCATCGCAGAGCGGAGATCGCCCGCCACGTCCACATCGTTCACCGAAACCAAGCCCGCCTCGTTGACCGGGATTTCCCGCCGGATGGTGGCGCCGATTTCGCGCTTCAGGAGCTCGCGCACACGTTCGATGCGGTGGGAGGACATGGCGTTGGTTGGGCGTTGAAAGGTTGATTCGGTGGGCGCTGAACTGTTGGACACTGAACCGTTCAACGCACCGACTTGTGCATCAAAGTTTTTGCGCGACCTTTTCGACGACGTAGCATTCCAGCACATCGCCCACCTGAAACTCGCTGTAACCTTCAATGCGAATGCCGCATTCCATGCCGGCGCGCACCTCGTTCACTTCGTCTTGGAAGCGGCGGAGCGTCTGGGTGACGCCCTCGTAGATCAGTTCCTTGCGGCGACGCACACGAATCTTGCCGCGGACGATGCGTCCGCTGTTGACCGCGCACCCGGCGACCGGCGTGCCCTTGGACAGTTCGAAGATTTGCTTCACCTCGGCCGAACCGGTGACCACCTCGCGGATGATCGGGTCTAAGAGGCCGGCCATGGCTTCCTTCACCTGATCGATCAACTCGTAAATGATAGCGTAAAGCTTGATCTGCACGCCTTCGCGCTTCGCCACATCGTTCACCCCGGTGTCAATGCGCGTGTGGAAGCCGAGGATAACCGCGTTGGAAGCGGACGCCAGGCTGACGTCGGACTCCGTGATCGTTCCGACCGCGCTATGGATGACTTCCAGGGTGACCTTCTCCGATTCGATCTTCTTGAGCGCGTCCACGATGGCCTCGACGGAACCCTGCGTGTCGGCCTTGACCACCACCTTGAGGCCTTTGCCCTGCTGGGCATCGAGGGTGGCAAACAGGTTCTCCAGCGTGACCTTCGACTTGGCTTCCAACGCTTGGGCCTTGGCCTCCATCTGACGTTGTTCGGCTAGGTCGCGGGCGGCCTTATCGTCCTCAACGACGCTGAACTCCAGACCGGCTTCGGGCACGCCGTTCAACCCGAGCACCTTCACCGCAACAGACGGGCCGGCTTCCTTGAGCCGCTTGCCTTCTTCGCTGATGAGCGCGCGGACCTTGCCGTAGAACGGACCGCAAATGACCACATCGCCGACGCGCAAGGTGCCCTTGCGCACCAAGGCCGTTGCAGTTGGGCCGCCCGGCGCCAGGCCGGATTCGATGACGTTGCCCTTCGCGTTCCGGTCGGGATTCGCCTTGAGCTCCAACATGTCCGCCTGCAGCAGAATCATCTCGATGAGCTTGTCGACGCCCTGTTTGGTGAGGGCTGAGACGTCCGCGAAGATGGTGTCGCCACCCCAATCGTCCGGGACCAAGCCGCGATCCTGCAACTGCTGGCGGGCTTTCATCGGATTGGCGTTGGGATGATCCACCTTGTTTACCGCCACGATGATCGGCACCTTGGCCGCCTTGGCGTGACTCAACGCTTCAAGCGTCTGGGGCATGACCCCGTCATTTGCAGCCACCACCAACACCACGATGTCCGTCACGTTCGCGCCTCGCGCACGCATGGCGCTGAAGGCCGCATGGCCGGGAGTGTCAAGGAAGGTGATTTGCGCCAGCTCCTTCTTACGCTCAGGGTGGGGGAACGAAATGGTGTAAGCGCCGATGTGCTGGGTGATGCCACCGGCTTCGCCCGCGGCCACGTCCGACTTGCGGATGGCGTCGAGCAACGTCGTCTTGCCATGGTCCACGTGCCCCATGATAGTGACCACCGGCGCCCGCGGCTTGAGATCTTCAATCTTGTCCTCGATGTCGAGGTCTAGCTTCTTCGGTCCGACCGGGACGGTGGGCGCGTGCCGCTCGCGCTTCTCGGACTCGAACCGGTAGCCGTACTTCGCGCACACCCGTTGGGCGGTCGTTTCGTCCATCGTCTGATTGACGTTGGCGAATACCCCCAGCTCCATGAGGTCGGCAATGATCTTGAACGGTTTCTGGTTGAGTTTTTCGGCCAGCGCGCGGACAGCAATGGGCGGCTTGAGCGAAATGACCTCACCCGTGGCGGGCGACACAAACTTGGCCGCCGCGGGAGCTGCCGGCTTCTTCTCGGTCCTGGCCAGCATGTCGCGCATGCTGGGGGCGACGGCGCGAACCTGAGGCGTCTGGCCCCGACCAGGCGGCCGGGATTCGGTTCGGCCACCACGTGCGGGCTCGGGCCTCGCGCCGGGTCGGCCCGGCGGCAATTTGACCGAACCAACCTTCTCGCCTCGTGCTGCGGGACGATTCGGCAATTGGATGAAACCGATCTTATCGCCAACCCGTGGCGCCGGCGGTGGTGGTGGTGGCGGCGGCGGAGAGGCCGGTGCTGGTGCCGGAGCGGGGGGCGCAACTGGCGCAACTGCCACCGGCGTGACTTCCGCTGGAGGCGGCGGCTCTGGGGACGGTTGCACCACGACCGGCGTTTCCGCCGGGGCTATCACCACGGGCAGCGGCTCGACCGCGACCGGAGCCGGTGCGGTCTCAACGACTGCGGGCGGTGTTTCAACCGCTGGAGTCGGTGCAGTTTCGACCGGCGGAATCACTGGAGCCTCAGGCGGAGTCGCGACAACTACGACGGGCGTCGGAGGTGGCGGTTCGGCGCTAGGCGGAGTTTGCGCAACCGGTGCGGGCGTTTCAGTCGGTGGTGGGGTGCTGGACGGCTCAACCGGGGCAGGGGGCGCCGGCTCCGCAGCCACTGCATTCGCGGCGGCAATGCGTTCCGCATAAACCTTCCGGAGCTCCTCCTCGAAGTACTCGGCGGTGATCTTGTCGAGCGTGCTGCTGGGAACCTTGGCGGCGGCAATGCCCATCTCCTTGGCTTTCCCGAGAACTTCTTTGTTCTCCAAGCCAAGTTTCTTTGCGATATCGTAAATGCGAACGGGCATAGTAACTAACGGCGGCTGCGCAACCGGACCACACGGTCCTCAAGCGCGCACGCTATCAAACGGGCCAAAATGCGCCAACACTATTGTTGGCCGGACTCGGGCGAGCCCCCGAGTTGAATGGTGCGACGGCCGGCTTCCGCCCGAACCGCCTCCAAAATCCCTGCGGCCTGCACACCGATTTCCGGAATCTCGGACAGGTCATTTTCATCGGCCTGCAACAAGTCTTCAATCCGGGTGAGGCCGTGATGCACCAGCACATCGGCCTGCTCGCGGGCAATGCCCGGGATGGCGGCCAAGGTTGCCACAGCCTCTGCGACCTTCTCCTCAAAGCCTTTCAGGACGACGACTTCCGCCTCGATATCCACCTGCCAACCGGTTAGCTTGGAGGTCAACCGCGCGTTCTGCCCCCGTTTGCCAATGGCCAGAGAAAGCTGGTCTTCGCTCGTCAGAATCCGCACGCGCTTGCGGTTCTCGTCCACCTCGAACGTCTTCAACTTCGCCGGTGACAGGGCGTTGCTGATATAGTTCCGGATGTTCGAATCCCACCGGATGATGTCCACCTTCTCGTTGTTGAGTTCGCGGACGATGTTTTTGACGCGCTGCCCCCGTAACCCGACGCACGCCCCCACCGGATCGACTTTCTCGTCGCGAGTGTACACCGCGAGCTTGGTGCGAAAACCCGGCTCGCGCGCAATGCCTTTGATTTCGATCGTGCCGTCGCTGATCTCGGAGACTTCGAGCTGGAAAAGCTTGATGACAAAGCGTGGGTCCGCGCGGGAGAGAATGATCTCCGGCCCATGGGTGCCCTGCTCGACGGCTTTCACGAAGCAGCGCAACCGTTCGCCGACCTGGTATTCCTCGGTGGGCACGCGCTCGCGATTGGGCAGCAAGGCCTCGTATTTGCCCAAGTCCACAATCACATCCGAGCGTTCAAACCGCCGCACCACGCCGCTGACAATGTCCCCCACGCGATCTTTGAATTCCGAGAAGATGAGTTCCTTCTCGGCGCGCCGAATCTGCTGCATGATGGTTTGCTTGGCATACTGGGCAGCAATCCGTCCGAAGCCGGTGGGCGTGACTTCAACTTCAATTTCATCGCCAATTTGCGCGTCGGGCTTGAGCCGGCGTGCATCGAAGACGGTGATCTGGTCATGCTTCGAGATCACCTTCTCAGAAACCACGAGTTTCGCGAAGGCGCGAATGTCGCCGCTTTTGGGGTCGATGGCCACGCGCAGCTCGCGTGCTGGCCCAATGGCTTTCTTGGCGGCCGACAGCAAGGATTCATGCACCGCCGACAATACCTTGTCGCGGCTGATGCCTTTTTCACGTTCCCAGAATTCCAGGACGGCAATGAGATCCGCATTCATATCTTTGACAACGGCCGCCCCATCCGGGGAACAAAAAAGTCGGCAGATTCAACTCTTCCGACTTTCGCACGCTGGTTGCCCAGCACTTCCTGACCGTTCTTGCGGAGAGATTAAGCAACCCCGCCAACACCGTCAAGCGCCGTTTCCCAAAACACACGCCGGAATTCTGGGCAAACACATGCCATTGCTGCGGTTGGACGAGGCGAATGCCCCGCCGGGGAATCCGGCTCGCGTGGGCGAGGAGCTAAGGTGACGCGGGCGTTGGCGAAGGTGCCAGCCATGACGGCCAAGAAGCCAGGCGGGTGCGCCGTTCAGGAGCGCAATGGATCCCTGCCGGCTCGCCGCCAGCCCGGCTTGGCTTCGGGCCTCACCAAGCCCACAGGGCCGGAAGCGTCCGCTACAGCGCGCACGCTCATTCAGGCTTTCGCGTTCAATGCGGCAGCAGGGTTTCCAGAACCGTCGCTACGTTCGGCCTCGGCCCAACCGGGAACTGCGACCATCATGATAGGCCAAGCCCAAGCGGCCTACGGCTTCAACGTCTGCCGGAGCGTGCGGGCGAGGGTCTCCGTGCTGCATGGTTTGGGCAGGAAGACCATGTTCGCCGACAGTCCACTCGCGACGAGGTCCTCGCTGTAACCGCTCATGATGATGACTTTCAGGTCCGGGCTTTCCGCGCGAAGCCGCGTTGCGAGTTGGAGTCCGTTGTCGCCTTGTGCCATCACCATGTCGGTCAGCAGGAGGCTGATTTCACTGCGATACGCCTGCCAAGACTGCTCGGCTTCGAGGCTGTTCGCCGCGGGCAACACGCGGTAGTTCAACCGTTGAAGCGAAGTTAGCAGCGTATGACGTACGGCCGGGTCGTCTTCAGCCAGCAAGATGGTCTGGCCGTCGCCAAGGAGGCTCGTGGATTCAGTGTCCCCAGACGTCGACTCCGAGCCGGATCCGGGTGTCGAAGCGGCTTGATAGAACACCCGGAAAACGGTCCCGCGTTTCTCCGCACTCTCCACTTCGATCCAGCCGTTGTGCTGCTTGACGATGCCATAGACCGTCGCCAAACCCAGCCCGGTTCCCTTGCCCACCTCTTTCGTCGTGAAGAACGGTTCAAAGATGCGTCGGCAAGTCTCTTCGTTCATCCCCAGGCCGGTGTCGGCGACGACGAGGCAGATGAATTTCCCCGGTCGCGCTTCGGACGTCGCGGGTAGAGCCCCCGTGGTGAATTCGACCGCTTCGGTGGCGAGCGTCAACCGTCCGCCCGTCGGCATGGCGTCGCGCGCGTTCACGACGAGATTCATCACCACCTGTTCCATCATGCCGGCGTCCGCGTCCAGCCAGAGGGGTTCGCGCGCCATCTTCAATTCGAGGCTGATGTCTTCGCGCAAGACCCGACGCAGCATCTTGAGCAGATGATCGAGCACCTCGTTGAGATCTAGCCGGGTGATTTGCAGCATTTGCCGCCGGCTGAAGGCGAGGAGTTGGCGGGTCAATTGCGCTGCCATCTTGGCGCTCCGCTCGATTTCAATCAGGGACTCGCGCACTTCGGCGGGCAGGCCGTCGGTCTGTTGCAGCAGCCCCAGATGACCGAGTTGAACGGTGAGCAGGTTGTTGTAGTCGTGGGCGACGCCGCCCGCCAATTGCCCGACCGCTTCCAGCTTCTGCGCTTGGCGGAGATTCTCCTCAAGCCGGATCCGCTCTGCCTCGGCCCGTTTGCGGTCCGTGATGTCCTGCAGTTGGACCACGCAGTAATCCGGCGTGCCATCGGTGCGGCGGATCAACCTCGTGGAGAGAATCACATGGACCACCGATTGGTCTTTGCGCAGGAATCGCTTCTCCATCGAGTAGCCTTCCACCTCCCCGGCGAGCATCCGTTCAAACTGCGCCAGGTCCACGGCGACATCGTCCGGATGGGTAAGCTGTGGCCAGGTCAGAGCGGTCAATTCCTCTTTCGAGTAACCCAGCAACTGAATCATCCGCTTGTTCACCGCAAGCAATCCCTTCTGCGGCGAACTGATCGTCATGGCCAGTAGGGAGTCTTCGAAGTAGGTACGAAAGCGTTCTTCGCTTTCTGCCAGCGCGCGGGCGTGCTCGCGTTCTGCCTGCTGCAAGCGCGCTTCCGCCGCCCGGCGCGTTCGCTCCTGATGGATTGTTAGGAAGGCTCGCCCCAGGAACAGCCCCCAGACACCAAAGGTGACCAGAAGCAAACCCACTCCCACGATCCACCGATTGCGAAATCCTTGGATGAATGCCAGAGCTTCCGCTTCCGGCGCCGTTACGCAGATGGACCAGAAGGTGTTCTCCAGCTTGACCGGAAGGAAGAAGGCGCGTTTGCGAATGGGGACGGCATTGCGAGTGCCGGTCTGGTCAAAATCATAAACGCAATCTCCCGTCTCACCGCTCAACATCCGATGTGCCATGGTCTGCACCGAAGGAGAGTCCTTTGCCGTGTCGTAAATGGATTGGCGGACATGGCCCGGGAGAGGGCAGTACAGCTCGATCCCGGCCCGGCTAAGCAGAATGGCGTAACCCGATTCACCGATCTGGATGTCCTCGACGAACCGTTGGGAGATGACGTCGAAGGGAAAGAGCACCGCCAGCGTCCCGACGAATCGGTCGTTCTCAAAGACCGGCATGTGCAAGGCGACGCATTGGAATCCCTGCACCGACATGAACACTTCGCTGACTACCGGTTCGTGCGTCTCAAAGATCTTCTTGATGTGTTCCTGGTCCGAAATGTCCTGCCCGATGGATTGTTCCTGCGGGAAAGTGTAGAGAATCCGGCCGTCTGCGCCGACGCGGGTGATAGAAAGCAGATTGTTGGTTTGCGACAGATAGAACTCCCGGAGCAGCCGCCGGCCGAGTTCAGTGTTTTGCGCAACCTCCGGCTCTCGGCATAAGAACGTGAGGGTTTGCTTGAAGTGATCGAAGTATTCGGCAATGCCCTTGGCGGCCTGGTGGGCGAGGATTTGTTCCTGCGCGCCGAGTTGATTAATCGCATCGTTCCGGGCGCGGCGATAGGCATCAGCCATGAAGTAGGCGCTAAGCAGCGCCACTCCAACCAACACCGCAGCGTTGCGGGCGTATCGCACAGGTTTTACGTCTGCCAACGCAGCCTAGAACCATCGCCGGTCGGCTGTAAAGCTAGTTGGCGATCCGGCGATGCGGGGAGGCCGACTACCCTCGGAAGGGATCGGGTTACAGTCGAAATCCGGCGTGATGGGGCTGGACGCATCTCACACCGTCATGGCATCGGCAAGACGAGCCGACGGATTTCGGATTCGCCGTTGCACAAGTTTCTATCCGCACCAAGGCCGCGTGCGTTTCGAGCTCGGTCCGGTTACAGCAGCCAGTACCCGGCGGGCGAGTGTGACGTTTTCTTCGATCTGCCAGTCGAACATGCCCACCAGGATGAAGTCAGCGCCGCTGTTGAGGGCGTAGGGAAAGGCTGCCCGCGGCGTGATGGCGCCGGCTGCGAGAATCTTGAATGCAATCCATGGCTTCTTCACTGTCGCCATCACATCCACCACGGCCTGGGGGTCGCTGCACCAAGAGTTGTCGTGCTTGCCCAGCGCGCCTTTGTCGTCCGCGCCCGGCGACGTGTAGTATTCGTGCGTGTGGAGTGTCTTGACGTAGAAGTCGGTTTCGAGTTTCTGCTTTTCGCTTTCCACCACCACCTGCAGATCATGCGCACCCACGCCTGCCAGACATTTGCGTGATTTAATGAACTGAACCATCTGCCCGACCTTCTCGAACTGGTTCCGATATAGCATTCCCTCCGCATTGTCGCCGGTCAGGTGAGCGGCGGTGGCGCCCTCATCAATGGCCCGGCGCGCTTGGTCAAAGCCGCCGTTGCCATCGAACCGGACTTGGGCGATCCACTTCATCTTTCCGCCCCGCTTCCAGTGGTCGAAGAGGCATTGATTGTTGTCCATGACCCAGGAGTTGACGGTAGTGATGCCCTGACGTTCAGCGAGTTCGAGCGTTTCGCGCAGCTTGGTGGGGGTGTTGTAATTGCGCATCAGGGGCGCGACGTAAGCGAGCTCGCGCGCGTGGGCGTGGCCGGACATGAGGTTGCCCCCCAGCATCAGCCGGCTGAATTCCTGCCCACCAATCTTGCCCAGCGGAAGCGTGCCGGTCGCCGCGGGGGTGGATTCTTGCGCCGAGACTTGTACCCGGCCAGCCAAGGGTAACGCCGCCGAAGCGAGAAGAGAGGTTCTCACGAAACGTCGCCGACTGATTTCCTCTGTCATGCCTGACTGATAACAGGGCCGAGCGTCGTGTCAAGGCTGGCCACCATGAAACATCGGCGTTTCTACTTTTCCTGGATGACAAAGCACATGCGAGGCTTTGGGTATCAGGCTGGCTTGACCCGGAGAAGCTGTCGTCTTAGGGTGCGCAGCAATGCGTGACACGCGTGTCACCCAACAACCAATAAAAAGACATCGAACCATGAAACCTAGTTCGGCATGCAACCTTTCTCGTCGTGACTTCATTCATCGCAGCGCCCTGGGCGCGGCCGCGCTGACCGTGAGTGCGGGCTTGGCTCGCGTGGGTTATGCGGCTGCGGCCGCGAAGATTCCCGTGGGCGTGCAGCTTTACTCCGTACGCGAACAGTGCGCGAAGGATCTACCGGGTACTTTGGCTGCCGTTGCCAAGATTGGCTACAAGGGCGTCGAATTTGCCGGGTACCACGGGCGTACGGCCAAAGACCTGCGCAAGATGTTGGATGATCTGGGCCTCGTGGCTTGTGGCACGCACACGCCCTTTGAATCGGTTCAGCCGGACAAGATCGCGGAAACGATCGATTTCAACCGCACGATTGGAAACAAGTTCCTGATCGTCCCGTGGATGACCGGCAAGACCAAGCAGGAGTGGCTCGACAAGGCGAAGCTGTTCAACGAACTCGTGGACAAGGTCAAGGCCCAAGGAATGTACGTCGGCTACCACGCCCACGCCCACGACTTCGACAAGCTTGAAGGCGAAAGTGCCTGGGACATCTTCTTTGGCAACACGAAGCCCGAAGTGGTCATGCAACTTGATACGAGCAATTGCCGTGAAGGCGGTGCGGACCCGGTTGCCGTCCTCAAGAAGTACCTCGGCCGCGGTCTCAGCATCCATCTCAAGGCCAACGGCGGTGGTCCGGAAGCCGTCATCGGCGAGGACAAGGTGGACTGGAAGTCGGTCTTTGAGCTGTGTGAGAGCAAGGGGGGCACACAGTGGTATGTGGTCGAGCATGAGTCCAGCAAAGACCCGGTTGACGCCGTGAAGCGCAGCTTTGAGACTCTCAAGAAGATGAACAAAGTCTGACTCCGGGCAGATTGGAGGGCTTTTCAGCCCGCTTTTTCCCGGATTGCGGTTTGCTTTGAGTCCCCCGTTGCTGCCACGGCGGGGGACTCTTGCGTTCATTCGGATGCGAGGGGCTGGACGAGACGGTACCCACCCCGCCTCGGTTGTGAATAACTTCCTGATAACTGTGCGGGATTCTGGTTGACAGGGAGTGGGGGGAAGTGGTTAAAAGGGGGGCGCTGTGGGGTAAAGTGGATGATTGGCCACAGCAGTGGATAAGTTGTGGAAAGCAACGTGACATCGCCGAAGGCCCGATACTCCTCGACCTACCGACATGGGGTGGACGAGAAGCGTCGAATTGCGGTGCCGGCTTCCTGGCGTCCCGACGAGGCGAGCGTTGAGTTGACGCTGATCGTTTGGCCCAAGGGGACTTATGGTCCCTGTCTGCGGGTGTTGCCGCCAGACCAGATGGACAAGCTGTTGCAGACTTTGAACGACATGCCCAACAGCGACCCGAACAAAACGTCGCTGAAGCGATTCATCGGCAGCAAATCGCTGCAAGTGACTTTGGACAAGGCAGGTCGGTTTTGCCTGCCCGAGGCGATGGCGCGCGAGGCTGGAATCTCAGACCAAGCGGTGTTGGTGGGGATGATGGACAAGTTCGAGATCTGGAGTCCGGAGCGTTACCAGAACGTCGAGCTGGCGGACAACGTCACGGCGCAGAAGGCGTTCGACAATTTGGAATGAGTTATGAGCTTAGGCCGACTTCTTTGTGCGGGAAAAGCGCTGATCGGATTTCGCGATTCAGGCTCGGCGTACCGGCTGCCACGCAAAGCGCCGTTGCCGAACTTCGGCGGCAAAGCTGACCCATTCGCCTCCGCCAAGGAACTGCAGGCAGAGGCGGGTGAGGAGAAGGCGGACGTTCACCCGACTCCGCATCGAGGTCCGCAGGCAATCTCGTGGTTGGGACAATGGTTCGCACCGAAACAGGTCGGCTTCTTTGAGCGCAAGCCCCATGCGGCGCGACCAAACCGGGTGGCGAAAAGCACCTTGCCATCGCCGGTGCAGGCGGAGCTGTCGCTGGACAACGTGAAGGTTGTCCGAAATGACCTCCGCAGCTCCGATGTGGACGTGGTGGCGCGAGGCGCGGTCCCATCCGGGTCGCTGTTTGGAGCGGCTGCGGCGGAAAAGGCGTTGGATCGGCTGGCGGACCGGATTGTGGGCGTCCAGCCGCGCTGATCGAAAGGCGAGGCGCGATGCGCAGTGGCCGACTTTGTTCACAACCCGGTGCTGCTGGTGGAAGTGGTGGAAGGGCTTCGGCCGGTGGCGGGCGGGTGCTATGCCGACGGGACGCTCGGTGGGGCGGGGCACGCAGCAGCCCTGTTGCGGGCGAGTGCGCCGGGCGGACACTTGTTCGGGTGTGATCGGGACGGTGCGGCGATTGATGCCGCTCAGGTGCGCTTGGCGGAGTTTGCGGGCCGGTTCGAAATCCGCCGGGGCAATTTTGCGGAACTGGCGGGTTGGATACCGGCGGGCAGTTGCGACGGAGTGGTGTTGGACCTGGGGGTGAGTTCGCCGCAACTGGACGCCGCCGGGCGCGGCTTCAGCTTCCAGCACGACGGCCCGCTGGACATGCGCATGGACACGCGTCAGCCGCAGACGGCGGCGGATGTGCTGAACACCGCGAGCGCCGACGAATTGGCGACGATCTTTTGGCAATTGGGCGAAGAGCGGCAGGCACGATACTTCGCGCGGGCTATTGAACGCGAGCGACCGCTACGCACGACCCGCCAATTGGCGGAGTTGATCGAGCGCCTCTCGCCGCGCGCGGGCCGGCGGACGCATCCGGCCACACGAGTGTTCCAGGCCCTGCGCCTGGCGGTGAATGACGAGTTGGGCTCTTTGAAACGCGGTTTGACGGCGGTATGGACGATCCTGAAACCGGGCGGACGCCTGGCTGTGATCACGTTCCACTCGCTGGAGGATCGCCTCGTGAAGGAATTTGGCCGCGAACTGGCCCGGGATTACACGTTTCCCGGAACCGTGGACATCCCGGAGTTGCGACAGCCGCGGACGCCGCAGGCACGGTGGGTGAATCGGAAAGCGATCACCCCCGGAGATGCCGAACTGGCGGCGAACCCGCGCAGCCGCAGCGCGCAGTTGCGGATATTGGAAAAGATTTGAATGGCACAGAATCGAAGACAACAAACCGCGTCGGTCCGGTTCGGACCGGCGGTGGCCGCGTTCTTGATCTGCCTCCTGGTCGGCGGATCGGCGGTGGGCTACGTCTGGCAAAAGAGTCAGATCAAATTGTTGGGTGATCTGCAGAAGAAGCGCGAACAGCAGCTCACGGAACTCCGCGTGAATAACGAGAAATTGCGCCGCCAGTTGGCCACGCTGAAGTCGGCCGCCTTCTTGGAGCGGCGCGTGCGCGAGTTGAACCTCGGGCTCGTGCCGCCGCTGCCGGGGCAGGTGTTGCGCCTGCCTGAGCCGGTGAGCTGGCAGCCGCACGATGCTGCCGCCGCACAGATTGCGGCCGTGCCATCCAGCCGATGAAGATTTTACCGCCGCCCGTGACGCCGTCGGATGAGGAACCGATCGCCGCGGGCGTGCGGTAGAGATTTAGCGATGACGAACACCCGGCGTTGAACGCCGGATATTGACACGATGAAAACGTTTTTGCCGCCGCCCGTGACGCCGTCGGATGAGGAACCGATCGCCGCGGGCGTGCGGTGATTTTGCCATGGCCCAGAAAATTCAATTTCGCCGCTTCCTGCTCTTGGCGATGCTCATCTGCCTGGCCTTTGCCGGACTGGGGTATCGGCTCGTGGATTTGCAGGTCTTGCGCCACGACGAACTGGATGAGAAGGCGCGCGAAAACCGTACGCGAGAGTTCCTGCGGGAACCGCGCCGCGGCGATATTCTGGATGCCAAGGGAAACCTGCTCGCAACGAGCGTCTTCGTGAAAACGGTGTGCGCCGACCCGACGCTGATTGGCGGGTGGCAACCGCAGGTGGCCCACGCCATCGCACCGTTGCTGGAACTGCCGGAGGCCGAGGTGCAACAGCGGCTGCTGCCGCGATTGGTCAGAAACAAAGCGGGGAACATCATCACCAACCGCTACGTGGTGCTCAAGCGCAAGGTGCCCCCCGAAACCTACCAGAAAATCCAGGAGGCGATGGCCAAGCTGGATTTCGGTTTGGACGAGAAGAAACTGCCGAAATCCAAGCGCAAGTTTTACAGCGACCTTCGCCTTGCCGCCGTCTTTGCCGATCCGCTGGATGACCAGCAGCGTATCTATCCTAATCATTCGCTCGGCGCTCACGTCTTGGGTTTCGTGGGAATGGGAGAGCGCGAAGTCAACGGAGAGCGAGCCATCGAGACAACCGGCGTTGAAGGGGTGGAGCGGGCGTTCAACTCCAAGCTGACTGGGGTGCGCGGCTGGCGCGTGACGGAAACTGATCGCCGCCGGCGCGAGGTGGTGCCGCTGCGAGACCAGGACGTCGAGCCGCGGGACGGGTTGAACGTGGTGCTCACGCTGGATTCAGTCGTTCAGCATCACTTGGAGACCGCCATGGCCGAGGCGATGCAGAAGCACGAGCCGATCAGCATCACGGGCATTGCCGTCCGGCCACGCACGGGCGAGATTCTCGCGCTCGCCACCCTGCCAACCTTTGATCCCAACAATCCAGGCGACGCCTTGGCGGATGAGCGCCGCAACCGCGTGATCACGGACATCATGGAGCCGGGAAGCACTTTCAAGATCGTGGTGACCGCCGGCGCGCTCAACGATCACACCGTGGATTTGAACGACGTATTTCACTGTGAGAATGGCCGCTTCGCCTTCGCCGGCCGGATTCTGCACGACCATGAATCGTACGGACCGCTTACGGTGGAACGCATCATCACAAAGTCGTCCAACATCGGTGCGGCGAAGATTGGTATCAAGATGGGCGACACGCGGCTGCACGAGTACATCCGCAACTTCGGATTCGGTGAAAGGACCGGAATCCCGTTACTGGGCGAGATGAGCGGTTACGTGCCGCCGGTGAAGAACTGGTACAAGGTCTCGTTGGCACAGATCCCCATGGGGCACGGCGTAACGGTCACCCGGCTGCAAATGGTCATGGCCATGTGCGCCATCGCCAACGGTGGCGTGTTGATGCGGCCCATGCTGGTGGATCGCTTGGAAGACTCCAAAGGCAATTTGGTCGCCAAGTACGCGCCGCAGACCGTGCGTCGCGTCATTAGCGAAGCCGCCGCCAAGGATATGATCACGGCCCTGAAAACCGTGACCGCCCCGGATGGGACCGCGCCAAAAGCCGCACTGGAGTACTTTGATTCGGCCGGGAAGACAGGCACTGCCCAAAAGGCCGGCAAGGGTGGTTATATGCCCGGCAAGTACTTTTCGTCGTTTATTGGGTTCTTCCCTGCCGACAATCCCGAGCTGTGTGTTTCCATCGTGCTGGACGAACCGAAGCACGGCTATTACGGTGGACAAGTCGCCGCCCCAGTTTTCAAGCAAGTGGCCGAGCTTGCTGCCAACTATCTCAGCATCCGCCCGGATCGCACCGAAGCCTCGAAGCCCTCTGACAAGACGCCGGGCAAAACCAACCCACATGCCGCCAGCAGCCTGGTCGCCCACAAACCTTGAGCCCAGTCGAAACCTATGAACCCGTATTCGTTCATTCCGCATCGCCTGTTCGTCGCCGCCCTGTCCGGCGGAAGCAAGTCCCCCGCACCGCTGCCCGGACGACCCGTGCGGGTCGTCGTTGAGTCGGATTCTGCGGTGGCGGGTGAGCCGACCGAAGCGCGCCGCGAGGAAGTCGCTTCCCCGATCGTACGCCGTGTCTTGCCTTTGGGGACCGTGATCACTCTTTAACATCGTGCGGTCGGCCGCCGCGCTGGGTTTCAAAGTCGTTCATGGACAGCCGCTCGCTTCATTACATTGCTGCTAGTTGTGCCGGCGAACTCATTCAAGGTTCGCCGGAGACCGTTGTACTCCGGATCTGCACCGATTCGCGCCAGGCGCGGCCGGGCGATGTCTTCGTTGCCTTGCGGGGCGAGCGTTTCGATGCGCATCAGTTTGTCGCCGACGTTGCCGCCAAAGGGGTCGCGGCGGTCCTCGTCGAACGGGCCAAACTGCCTTTGCCGCCGCTGGCTTGCGCGGTCATCGCCGTCCCGGACACGCGGATGGCGCTGGCCCGGCTGGCGGCGGCTTACCGTTCTGGTTTCGACCTGCCCGTCATCGCCGTCGCCGGCTCGAACGGTAAGACGACGACGAAGGAACTCATCGCGTCCGTCTTGCGGCGCGGCCTGAACACGCTGTGGAACGAGGCCAGCTTCAACAACGACATTGGCGTGCCGTTGACCTTGCTCCGGCTGGAGCAGGCTCATCAAGCCGCCGTCTGCGAGATCGGCACCAACCATCCAGGTGAACTCGCGCCGTTGGTGAGCATGGTGCAACCCCTCTATGGCGTGATTACGAACATCGGGCGAGAGCATCTGGAGTTCTTCGGCGACTTGGCCGGTGTGGCTCAGGAGGAAGGAATGCTCGCCGAAATGCTACCTGCGAATGGCACGCTTTTTCTAAACGGCGACAATGAATGGGCGGACGCCCTCGCGAAACGCGCGAAAGCCCGTGTGGTGCGGGTGGGATTGAATGAAGGGAACGATTGGCGGGCGCGTGATCTGCGGGTTGCCGACAGCGGGGTGACTTTTCGTGTGGATGCTCCACGTGCCGAGTTGAGTGGCGAATATGGAGTTCAGTTGCTGGGACGACATCAGGTCACCAACGCACTCTTTGCCCTCGGCGTGGGCGCCGAACTCGGTTTGAGCCGATCGGCCCTGCGAGAAGGGCTCGCTTCATGTGTGCCGGCGAAGATGCGGATGCAGCTTTGGGAACACAACGGCGTACGCGTGCTGGACGACTGTTACAACGCCAACGCCGATTCGGTTGCCGCCGCGTTGCAGACGCTTGCCGAATTACCCTGCAAAGGGCGGCGGATTGCCGTGTTGGGCGACATGGCGGAGTTGGGGCAGCAGACCGTCCCCGCGCACACGGAGATCGGCCGTCGGGCGGCGGAGTTGGGGGTTGGCCAGTTGTTCGCCGTGGGCCGGCAAGCGACCGTTCTGGCGCAAGGTGCACGGGCGGCGGGCTTGACCCGCGTGATTGAGTTTCCCGATGTCGAACCGGCGGGTTCGGCGCTGAAACACTTTGTTAAGCCCGGTGACCTCGTCCTGCTCAAAGCGTCGCGGGCCACGCGGCTTGAGCGGGTTTCCGAGGCGTTGCGGAGTAATGGCAGGAAAGCCGGATGATCTATTACCTCAGCCAGATGTTGACGGATTGGGCGGAGGGAACCGGATGGGCGGAGTCGCTCTCCTTCCTGCGCCTGTTTCGCTATATCACGGTGCGCAGTGCCGGTGCGGCGGTGACGGCGCTGCTGCTGAGTTGGTGGCTCGGCCCCAAGGTCATCGCCTGGCTCAAGCGGATCAAATTCGGCCAGGAATACGTGGACCTCGCCAGCGAAAAAGGCGATTTGAAAGCGCGCGTCCTCAGCAAGAAAGGCACGCCCACCATGGGCGGCTTGTTGATCGTCATTGTGCTGACGCTTACGACTTTTCTGTGGGCCGGCTGGAACACCCTTGTCGGCTTGACGCTGCTATCCGTGCTCGTGCTGAGCGGACTCGGTTTTTACGACGACTACGCGAAGATCATCAAGCAACACGGCGGCGGCGCTGCCCCGCACGTCAAGCTCTGGGTGCAGTTTGGCGTGGCGGCGTTTGTGGCCATCTACCTGTGGAAGCTGCCGGCGGTAAGCTGGCTGCGGTTTACGGAAGGGGCCAAGCCCATCTACTACAATTTGGTAAGCACCATGATGGTGCCGTTCTACAAGCATCCCATCGCGTGCGGCGCCGTCATTGGGCTGGCGCTGGTGGTGCTGACGATTGTCGGCAGCTCGAACGCCGTAAACCTGACGGATGGGCTGGACGGTTTGGCCATCGGCTGTACGACCATCACGGCGCTGGTGTTTCTCGTGTTGACCTATTTGGCCAGCAATTTCAAATACGCGACCTACCTGCAAATCCCCTACGTGGATGGCGCCGGCGAACTGACGGTCTTTTGTGCAGCGATGATTGGTGCCGGAATGGGCTTCCTTTGGTTCAACTGTCATCCGGCGCAGGTGTTCATGGGCGACACTGGCTCGCTGGCATTGGGGGGGGCGCTCGGGATCGTCGCGGTGCTCATTCATCAGCCCTTCGTCCTGGTGATCGCCGGGGGCGTGTTTGTGATGGAGGCAGGATCGGTCATCATTCAACGCGGATGGTTCCGCTTCACGCGGCGACGGACGGGCACGGGCCAGCGCGTGTTTCTGATGGCGCCGATTCATCATCACTTTGAGAAAAAAGGCTGGTACGAGAGCCAGGTCGTAACACGGTTCTACATCTTGTGCGTGCTGTTTGCTGTCATGGCGCTGGCGACGCTGAAGATACGCTAGCAGGGAAACGAGAGAATGAAGGCGAAACCCGAAATCCGAATTCCGAGCGCGGAAGACCAATCGGCCGATCTCGGCATGTTGACCCGCGCGGCTGGGAGTTTGCGACCGGGGGGACTCAACCTGTCGCCGGGCGTCTCAGGGCGTCCGCGATTCCAGGCCGGGCGGCGCAATGAATCCGTTCGATTTTCTCTCTGTGCACTTGCTTCGTCCGTCGGATTTCGTGTTCCGGATCGGCGCCGCACTGGGTGGTTTGCTTCTGAATGCTGCAAGGGGACTTTTACTCCTTGCGTGAGGGGGCGTTCATTGTTAGAAGCAGTGCCTGAAGCGGCGAAACGCACGACTCCCGGAGACGTCGTTTATGGCTTTCACCCGCTTGTTCGAGCTTCGATCAGTTTCGAAACTACCTACAACGCGGTGAGTTCTTTTGTACCGCAGCGAAATCAATAGGTAGGGGTGCGCTGGAAGGCAACCCCAAGATAGATGGTCTGAAAGCGCCTCCCGGCGAATCCGGGGAGCGACGATGAACACTTTGCCCCGCGGTTTTGTGAGGGAAAACCTCAGGGCAAAACAAACAGAGCAAAACACCTCACGAAACAACTGACGCCAATAGCGCCAACGATAAATGAATAATGACAATCCACTGATCCCCCAAGGCTCGCTCTTCGAAGAGAAGGCCAAGAGCCAAGCACGCGTGAAGAAGGCCTTTTTCTTTGCGCTGTCTGCTTCCGTGCTCACCCTTCTGGTCGCGCTCATTGCCCAGGGCTGCAAACGCGAGCAGCCGCAACTGCCAGCCGAACCGCCGATCCCGGCGCCCACGTTCGACACCAATTACCCGCCAGCGGTGGACACCAATTTGCCCCCGCCCGCCATGGATACGAACGTGCTTCCGCCCGTCGTGGACACGACGCCGGTGACGCCGGCGCCGATCACGCCGCCAGCCGCTGCGACCTCCACGAGCGAATACGTCGTTGCCAAGGGTGACTCGTTCTACACGATCGCAAAGAAGTTCGGGGTTTCCACAAAGGCGATCGGCGACGCAAATCCAGGTGTTGATTCCAAGAAACTCCAGATTGGCCAGAAGCTGAACATCCCCGCCGCCTCGGCGGCCCCAGCGGTTGCCACGCCGGGTGGCGCTCCTGCACCGGCGGCCAACGGAGGCACGACGGAAACTTACACGGTGAAGTCGGGCGACAACCTGACGAAGATTGCTGGCAAGTTCGGCGTTTCGATCAAGGCGTTGCGTTCGGCCAACAATCTCAAGACTGACCGGATCAAGGTGGGTGATAAGCTCAAGATCCCGGCGAAAGCGAGTGCACCCGTGGCTACGCCGGAACCCGCGCCCGCACCGGTGACCGCTCCGCCCGTCACGTTACCCGCGGCACCCGCCCCGACGGCAACTCCGTCGCCCGTGCCCTCGAACCCATAGTCTGCCTGAAATGGCGTCGGAGTCCCCTCAAGTCTGACGCCATTTCAAGCCTCCGATGAAGCTGGCCGTCACAACTCTGGTGTTTTGCGTCACCGCCCTTTTGGCGCTGGGATTGGTGATGCTTTACAGCTCCAGCATGGCCCAGTCGGGGGCGGGGGATTTGATTCGGCAACTTATTTGGTGTGTCCCTGGCGTCGGCATGTGTCTGGTCGCCGCCAGCATGGATTACACGCGGCTGCGCAAGGTGGCGGTGCCGTTGTTCGTGCTGGCGGTGGTGCTATTGGTGTTGGTGCTGGTGGTGGGCAAGCGCGTCAACGGCGCGCAGCGCTGGCTGGGCTATGGCAGCTTGCGGGTGCAGCCCTCCGAGTTCGCCAAGTTGGCGGTGATTCTAGCCATGGCCTGGTACGGCGATCATTTCCAGCGGCACATGGGCACTTTCAAGAAAGGCCTCGTGGTGCCAGGAATCTGCATGGTCGTCGTGCTCGCGCTCGTGTTCAAGGAGCCGGACGTCGGCACCACCATGCTCTTGGCCGCCGTGTTCGGCGGCATGCTGCTCGTCGCTGGCGTGCGCTGGAAGTACATCTTGCCACCGACGCTGGCCAGTTTGGTGGGGCTGGTATTCTTCCTGGTCCATGATCCCATGCGGAGCAAACGGATCTTCAGTTGGCTGGATCTGGAGCAGACCAAGGAAGGTGTGGGTTTCCAGGCTTACCAGGCGATGTTGGCGCTCGGGTCCGGCGGTTGGTTTGGGCTGGGCTTGGGCAACGGACGGCAGAAGCTCGGCTGGATACCCTATCACCATACCGATTTCATCTTCTCCGTGATCGGCGAGGAACTGGGGCTTGTGGCCACGATGCTGGTGGTGGTGGCGTTCGTGGTGATCGTCTTGTGCGGGCTCTATATCTCGCTGAACGCAAGCGACCCCTTCGGGCTGTTGCTCGGTTCGGGCATTACCTTCCTGATTGGATTGCAGGCGTTCATCAATATCGGCGTGGTGACCAGCGCGTTGCCGAACAAGGGATTGCCATTGCCGTTTGTGAGCTACGGCGGATCGAGCTTGATGGTGATGCTGACTTGTGTGGGGTTGTTGTTGAGCGTGGCTCGCCGCGCGCGAGTGCCGATTCCGCACGCTGCCAACCCTTTTCAAGCCGGGGCCGGCTCTGAACCCCAGATTGCATGAGCACGGTCCCCTCCAGAATCTCCGTGGCCATCGCCTGTGGCGGCACGGGCGGTCATCTCTTTCCGGGCTTGGCCGTCGCGGAGCAACTGCGCGAACGCGACTGCGCCGTCACGCTGTTCGTTTCACCCAAGGAGGTGGACCAGCAGGCGGTCAAGCGCATTGAAGGCATGGACGTGGTGACGCTGCCCGCCGTGGCGTTTCAGAGTGGCTCGCGACTGGCGTTTTTCCGGACCTCGCTGCAAGCGTACCGCGCGCTGAAGCGGCGCTTTCGGCAGTGTCCGCCGCAAGCGGCGCTGAGCATGGGAGGCTTCACCAGCGCGCCGGTCTTGCTGGCGGCCCGTCGGTGCGGAGCGGCGATTTTCCTGCACGAATCGAATGCCGTACCCGGGCGGGCGAATCGCGTGCTGGCTTGGTTTTCGGACCAGGCGTTCGTCGGTTTTCCTGCCGCCGCAGAACGGTTGTCCCGCTGTCAGACACTCGCGCTGGGCACACCGGTACGTCCGCAGTTTCAACCGCGCAATGCGGCGACCGCGCGACTCGAATTGGGTCTTCAACCAGATCGTTCTGTGGTGCTGGTCGTGGGCGGAAGTCAAGGGGCTAGCGGGCTGAATGAGGCTGTCATTGCGGCGCTGCCGCTCTTGGCCAAGCTGAATCCTGACGTTCAGTGGATCCATCTCACGGGCCCGCGTGATGTCGAGAAGGTCAAAGCAGCATACGCTGCTGTGCAGTTGCCAGCGATCGTGCTGGCGTTCTTCGACGGGATGG